>NZ_NMUO01000047.1 GCF_002237365.1 Zobellella denitrificans | reverse complement strand
CCCGCGCCGCCGTGGATGCCGGCTTTGTCGCCAACGATCGCCAGGTGGGCCAGACCGGCAAGATAGTGGCGCCAGAACTCTATATCGCCGTGGGCATTTCCGGCGCCATCCAGCACCTGGCCGGCATGAAGGAGTCCCGGGTCATCGTGGCCATCAACAAGGACGAAGACGCGCCCATCTTCCGCATCGCCGACTACGGCCTGGTGGCGGATCTGTTCGAGGCGCTGCCCCGGCTCACGGCGCAACTGCCCTGAGCGCGGGGACGGGAACGGCAGCAACGAAGGAATGAAGGGGCGCCGCTACCGGTGGCGCCCTGTCGAGGGAATGACCCGCCTGGGCGGGTCCAGCACTAGCCTGTCAACGGAGAAGAAGGATGAATAACGTCGAGGTAATGCAAGGAAGACGTGGGGGCGCTGTCAAGGCGCTGCTGGGCAGTTTGATCGGATTGTTGATTTTCTTTATTCCCTTGTCGCTCGGGGGCGACAAGGCCACTATTCCCCTGGTGAGCCTGATCGGGGCCATCAAGGGGGCGCTGGGCGACAGCCTCCAGTACCTGACCCTGGCGCTGACCCTGTTGCTCTGTCTGACCTGGGGGGCTGCCCGGCTGACCGGCAATGCCGCCCTGACACGCTACCATCGCAAGGACAATGCCCTGGTCGGCCTGCTGTTCCTGCTGGGCGCGGTATTTGCGGCCTTGCTGGTGTTCCGGATTGGGCCCGACTGGTTCCTGCACAAGGACGTGGGCGGGCTGGCGCTCTATCTCGGGGGCAGCGTCTTCCTGACGGTGGTGGTGGCCGGCTTCCTGGTGCTGTTCCTCACCGAGTTCGGTTTTCTCGAATTCGTGGGCACCCTGATGGAGCCGCTGATGCGCCCGCTCTACCGCCTGCCCGGCCGCTCGGCGGTGGATGCGGTGGCCTCCTTCGTCGCCGCCCCGGCGGTGGGGATTTTCATTACCAACAAGCTGTACCGCAGCGGCCACTATACCCAGCGGGAAGCGGCCAGCATCGCCACCAACTTCAGTATCTGCAGCCTGGGCTTCTTCGCCCTGCTGGCGTCCATCGGCGGCATCATGGAATACCTGCCGCACATGATCGTCTCGTCCTTCGTCATCAACTTCCTGCTGGCCGCCGTGGTCACCCGGCTGCCGCCGCTGAGCCGCAAGCCGGACCGCTACTTTGACGGGCG
Organism: Zobellella denitrificans; assembly: GCF_002237365.1. Classification (GTDB taxonomy): domain Bacteria; phylum Pseudomonadota; class Gammaproteobacteria; order Enterobacterales; family Aeromonadaceae; genus Oceanimonas; species Oceanimonas denitrificans. The sequence continues at coordinate 28,033 of NZ_NMUO01000047.1, read as the reverse complement.
CACGGCCCGGCAGGGCAGGGACGGCGGCAAACCGCAGGGTCCCATCCTGTTGCGCGCCTGCCAGGCCGCCGCCGAGCGGGCGGCCACCACCGGTCCCGAGGTGTTTGGCCGTTACCTGTGGGAGGCGGCGACCTTCGCCCAGAAGATAGTGGCCTATATCCTGTCGATCGCCACCATCGCCCTGGTGGTAGGCACCTACACGCCGCTGTTCGAGTACCTGGGGCTGGTGTTCGAGCCCTTGCTCAGGCTGCTGCAACTGCCCGACGCGGACAAGATAGCGCCCACCGTGTTGCTGTCCATCGCCGAAATCGCCCTGCCCGCCATCATCATCGCCGGGGGCGAGGTGGCGCCGATGAGCGTGTTCTTCGTCTGCACCCTGTCCACCATCCAGATCATCTTCTTCACCGAGAGCGCCAACGCCATGCTGGAGTCGGACATCCCGCTGTCGGTGACGGATCTGGTGCTGATCTTTCTCATCCGGACCCTGCTGGCCATCCCCCTGGTGGCGCTGGCGGCACACCTGATCTTCTGAACCTGGAGCAGGGGCGGGCAACTGCCCCTGCCGTTTTGACGGGAAATAGCAATGAACAGAGAAATCATGGAGTTCGACGTGGTCATCGTCGGTGCCGGCCCCGCCGGGCTGGCGGCGGCCTGCCGGCTGATGCAGCAGGCGCGGGAGACCGACCGGGAACTGAGCCTCTGCGTGGTGGAAAAGGGCTCGGAAGTGGGGGCCCATATCCTCTCCGGCGCCGTGATCGATCCCCGGGCCCTGGCCGAACTCTTCCCGGACTGGGCAGAGCGCGGTGCCCCGCTGACGACCCCGGTGGCGGCCGACGAGCTTTACTGGCTGGCGCATGAGGGTACAGCCCGCCGTATTCCTGGTTGGCTGGCGCCCCCCAGCCTGCACAACGAGGGCTGTTACGTGGCCAGCCTGGGCAAGCTGTGCCGCTGGCTGGCCGAGCAGGCCGAAGCCCTGGGGGCGGAGATTTATCCGGGCTTTGCCGCGAGCGAAGTGCTCTACCACGACGACGGCGCGGTCAGGGGCATCGCCACCGGCGACATGGGCGTCGGCCGGGATGGCAAGCCCAGGCCCGGCCATGTGCCGGGCATGGAATTGCAGGCGCGCTACACCCTCTTTGCCGAGGGCTGCCGCGGCCACCTGGGCAAGGAGCTGATCGCCCGCTTCCGGCTGGATGACAAGGCGGATCCCCAGCATTACGGCATCGGCATCAAGGAGTTGTGGGACATCGATCCGGCCAGGCACCGGCCGGGACTGGTGATGCACGGCACCGGCTGGCCGCTGGCGGGCGACACCGGCGGCGGCAGCTTTCTCTACCACGGCGAGCACAACCAGGTGGTGGTGGGGCTGGTGGTCGACCTCAACTATACCAACCCCTGGCTGAGTCCCTTCGACGAGTTTCAGCGCATGAAACAGCATCTGCTGTTCCGCCAGTACCTGGAAGGAGGCAAGCGGGTGGCCTACGGTGCCCGGGCCATCGCCAAGGGCGGTTTCAATTCCCTGCCCAGGATGACGATGCCCGGCGCCCTGCTGCTCGGCTGCGACGCCGGCACCCTGGATCCGGCCCGCATCAAGGGCACCCACACCGCCATGAAGTCCGGCCTGCTGGCGGCGGAGGCGGTGTTCGAGGCGCTGGCCGGCGGCGAGGACGGGCGGGCGCCGACCTCCTTCGACGCCCGTTTCCGCGCGTCCTGGCTGTACGATGAGCTGTACCGCGGCCGCAACTTCGGCCCGGCGCTGCACCGTTTCGGCCCCTGGCTGGGGGGCGCCTTCAACTTCCTGGAGCAGAAGCTGTTCGGCGGCCGCCAGCCCCTGACCCTGCACGATCGCCGGCCGGACCATGAGGGACTGAAGGCGGCGGCGGGCTGCCCGCCCATCAGCTATCCCAAGCCGGATGGCAAGCTCAGCTTCGACAAGCCGTCTTCGGTGTTTTTGTCCAACACCAACCACGAAGAAGATCAGCCCTGTCACCTGCAACTGCAGGATGCGGCCATCCCGTTGGCGCAGAACCTGCCGCGCTGGGCGGAGCCGGCCCAGCGTTACTGCCCGGCGGGGGTGTATGAGGTGGTGGCGCACGCTGCGGGAGCCGGGCTGCAGATCAACGCCCAGAATTGCCTGCACTGCAAAACCTGCGATATCAAGGATCCGTCCCAGAATATCCGCTGGGCAGTACCGGAAGGAGGCGGCGGGCCCAATTATCCCAACATGTAGCCGAAGTTGGAGATATGTTCTTTGTACAGGCGGTACATCATATTGCTACTACATAGCCAAAAAGTTATGAGGTTCATATACAAACTATATTCATTTTAAATGTTTACGGAGTGTTAATTTTACCCTGTGGGTAGCGGGTTCAGAGCCGGTGCGCCGCATTAAAAGGACGTAACAACACAGGGGGGAGGAACCTATGAATGCCATTGTTTTGGCTATTTTGGTGATGGTAGGGCTGTGTCTGGCCCGGGTATCGGTGGTGTTTTCACTGGTGGTCGCCGCCCTGGTGGGCGGGCTTTGGGCGGGGATGTCGGTGGAGCAGGTGATCGGCGCCTTCAACGAGGGGCTGGGCGGTGGCGCCACCGTGGCGCTGGCCTACGCCACCCTCGGCGCCTTTGCGGTGGCGCTGTCGCGTACCGGCATTACCGGCCTGGTGGCCGACAAAACGCTGGCCTGGGTCGGGGCCCGCCGTGAGCCGGGCCAACTGGGGGGCATCAAGTGGTTGCTGTTCGGCGCCCTGGTTATCGTGGGCGCCGCTTCCGGCACCGTGGTGCCGGTGCATATCGCCTTTATTCCCATACTGGTGCCGCCGCTGCTGGGGTTGATGAGCATGCTGCAACTGGACCGGCGCGCCGTGGCCTGTGTGATCACCTTCAGCATCACCATCATGTACATGACCACCCCCGTCGGGTTTGGGACGATTTTTCTCAACGACATTCTCACCGGCAGCGTCAACCAGGCCGGCAGTGAACTGGGTTTGCAGGTGACTCCTGAGATGGCGCCCAGGGCCATGCTGATCCCGGCACTGGGCATGCTGTTGGGTCTGCTGGTGGCGGTGCTGTTCAGCTACCGCCGGCCGCGGGCATATCGGCATCAGCCGGTGGCGGCCGCAGCCCGGGAAAAGACCGAGCTCCGGCTCTCCAAACGGCAGTTGGCGATGATACTGGTGGCGGTGGTGGGGGCCCTGGCGGTGCAGCTTGCTACCGGCTCCATGGTGCTGGGCGGCCTGCTGGGCTTTGCCCTGTTGTCGATGAACGGCCTGTTCAAATGGAAGGAGCAGGACGACGTCTTCACCCAGGGCATGCGGTTGATGGCGCTGATCGGTTTTATCATGATTGCCGCCTCCGGCTTTGCCGGGGTGATGAAGGCCTCGGGCGCCATTCCCGAACTGGTGGCGGGATCGGGGGCGCTGATCGGCAACAGCCCGGCGCTGGCGGCACTGGTGATGCTGCTGGTGGGGTTGTTCATTACCATGGGCATCGGCTCGTCGTTTTCCACCGTTCCCATTATCGCCGCCATCTATGTGCCGCTGGCGCTGAGCTTCGGCTTCTCGCCCCTGGCCACGCTGGCGCTGGTGGGTACGGCGGGCGCTCTCGGCGATGCCGGCTCGCCGGCCTCCGACTCCACCCTGGGGCCCACCGCCGGGCTGAACGCCGATGGCCAGCACGATCATATCCGCGACTCGGTGATCCCCACCTTTATCCACTACAACATTCCGCTGGTGATCTTCGGTTGGGTGGCGTCCCAGGTGCTGTAGCCCCGTTGTCTACCGGGCATGGCTAGCTGGCTTGCCCGGCGACCAGGCCGAGGAACAGCCGGGCCGGCACCGACAGCGGAAAGCGGCGGGAGTGGGCCAGCACCACCCGCTGGGGCTGGACCTCGTCGGCGAGCGGCACGCAGGCGAGGGCCGCGCCATCGTAGCTGCGGTCTCCCGCCGGCCGGGTGCAGGACAGCGCCACCCCGTGACCGTGGGCCACCAGGCCCCGTTGCAGTTCGAAGGACGCCGTGGTGTGGACGATGTCGGGCTTGAGTCCCCGGTGCCAGAACAGGGAGAGGAAATACTCCCGGGTGAGCGGCAGATCCTGCAGTATCAGCCGCTCCGCCGCCAGCTCTGTGAGGCTGAGGGAAGGGCTGGCCGCCCTGGGATGGGTGGTGGGCAGCAGGGCATGGGGGAGCAGTTCATCCAGCACCTCGGCGTCTATCTCCTGCGGCAGGCCCAGATCGTAACTCAGGGCCAGCTCGGCCCGGCCCTGCTCCAGCGCCCGGCTCACGCCGGCCAGATCCTCCTCCTGCATCAATACCCGGATCCCGGGGTAGCGGCGCTCGAAGCGGCTCACCAATCGTGGCAGGTAGTAGGGCGCGATATCCCTGAAACAGCTCAGCACCAACTGGCCCTCCACCTCGCTGTCGTCCTGCCGCTGACGGGCCAGCAGGTTGTGGGACAGGGTGAGGATATGGCGCGCCTCCTTCAACAGCGCTTCGCCGCCGGGCGTAAGGCTGACTCCCTGGCCCCGGTGGCGCTGGAACAGGGGCTGCTCCAGCAACCCCTCGAGCTGGGTGATGGCGATGGACACCGAAGGCTGGGACACATGCAGCACCTCGGCCGCCTTGCTGACGCTGCCCTGCTGGGCCACCGCGACAAAGTAGCTCAGTTGCCGGAAGGTAAAAGGTATAGCCATTGCTCTATGTATCCCATATGTAAACTGTATTTATAAGCTATGTGATGCCGATGCTAAAGTCGAGTCGTCGCTAACCACAGGGAGGAATCATCATGGGTCACACAACCACCACGACCTGGCTGACACAGGATCAACGGGACGCCTATGCGCGAGACGGCGCCATCGTCGTCAAGGGTGTGTTCAAGGACTGGATAGAGCCATTACGGGCAGGTTTTGAACGGGTGCTGCGCGAGCCTGGCGAGCATGGCCGGGAGAACGTGACCGGCAACGATGGCGGACGTTTTTTCGAGGATTACTGCAACTGGCAGCGGATACCTGAATTCCGGCATTGGATAGAGGCGTCCCCCGGAGCGGCGATTGCCGGGGAGGCTACCGGCTCACGGCAAATTCAGGTATTCCATGAGCATATTCTGGTGAAGGAGCCGGGCACCGCCAAGCCCACACCCTGGCACCAGGATTTACCCTACTACTGCGTGGACGGTGACCAGACGGCCAGTTACTGGATACCGCTGGATCCCATTACCCAGGAAAATGCCCTGCGGGTGGTGCTGGGCTCCCACCGCTGGCCCAAGTTGGTGCGACCGAGCAAGTGGTCCACCAATGCGTCCTGGTACCAGGATGACAGCCCTTTTATGGACATGCCGGATATCGACGGCGGGGACTTCGAGATCCTCATTCCCGAGCTGGAGCCGGGCGATGCGCTGTTGTTCAACTTCAAGACGGTACATGGTGCTCCGGGCAACCAGACATCCAACCGGCGCCGGGCCTTTTCTACCCGCTTTATCGGCGACGACGTGCGCTATGTCGACCGGGGCGGACCCACCTCGCCGCCGTTCGACGGCATCGGCCTGCAAACGGGGGAGCGGATGCGGGAGGACTGGTTCCCGGTGGTGTGGCGGCGTTAGCCCAGCCGGCGCCAGCCGAAGCGGCGGCGAAAGGCCAGGGGGCTCAGCCCGGTATGGGCGAGGAAGCTGCGGTTGAAATGGCTGGCGTTGTTGAATCCCGCCTGTTCGCGCACCAGCGCCACCGGCAGGGGGCTGGTGGTGAGCAGGTGGCAGGCGTGGCCCAGGCGCAGGCGGTTGAGGTACTGGCTGAAGCTGGTGTCGCAGTGCTGCTGCAGCAGCCGCTTGAGGGTGGCGGGGCTCAGGTTGCAGTGGCGGGCCACCTGCTCCAGGCGCAGGGGCGCTTGGTAGTGTTGCTGCAAATGGCCGAGCAGCCGATCCAGGCGCCGGTCCGGCGGTTGCTGCAACCGCCCGCCCAGGGGGCGGCAATGCTCGTCCGCGCGCAGCAGTTGCAGCAGCTCCAGCAGGGCGGCCAGGGCCGACAGCGAGCCCGGTTGCGCCATGCGCTCGAACAGTCGCCGGGCCCGGCGGGCGGTGGCGGTGCCGAACACGGCGCCGTTGCCGAGCCCGGCCAGCCAGTCGAGCAGGGGCGACAGCTCCACCAGTCCCGCCTCCACCTGGGCCTGCAGCCAGTGCCTGGGCAGGAACACCACATACACCTCGGGCGCGCCGTCCGAGGCCTTGGCGTCCCAGGTGTGGGGCACGTCCGGTCCCACCAGCGCCAGATCGCAATGCCCGAAGGGGGCCACGTCCTCGCCGATATAGCGCATGCCTTCCGCCCCCAGGGTCAGGGTGATCTCGTATTCCGGGTGGTAGTGCCACTGAAAGGGCACGCCGGCGTCCTTGAGGTGGGTCAGGGCCCAGGATCTGTGATGGGGCAGGCTCAGCAGTTCGCGTTTAAGCATTTTGGGCCACCTTGGATCTTGGTAATGAGCCAATAGTATCTTTTTTCGGGCCAAAGGAATAAACGGTGTGTCTCTGGCGGTTTAACATCAAGGTAACGACAACAGCATGAGGAGAGCACCATGAACACAGTGGCGGCCAAGGGCCTGATCTTCGATTTGGACGGTACCCTGGTGGATTCCCACCGGGCGGTGGAGCTGGCCTGGGCCCGCTGGTGCGACCGGCACGGCATCCCCCTGAGCGATGTGCTGGCCATCTGCCACGGGGTGCGCAGTGAAGAAACCATCCGCCGACTGGCACCGCAGCTGGACGTGGCGGCCGAGTCCGCCTGGCTGGAAGCGGTGGAGAAGAGCCTGAATGACAGCGTGACCGCCATCCCCGGCGCACGGGAGCTGCTGTGCTCGTTGCCGGATGACTACTGGGCCATCTGCACCTCGGGCAGCCTGCCGCTTTCCATGCCCAAGCTGGATCGCAACGAGCTGCCCCTGCCGCGGATCCGGGTGACCGCCGAACAGGTGAGCAGGGGCAAGCCGGATCCCGAGCCCTACCTGCTGGCGGCCCGGCTGCTGGGGCTGGCGGCACCGGACTGCCTGGTGTTCGAGGATGCCCCGGCCGGCATCGCCTCGGCCCTGGCCGCCGGCTGCCGGGTGGTGATAGTGGGCGGCTGCCGCCACGAGCACGAGCGGGTGCTGGGCAATATCCCCGACTACCGGAAGGTCAGCTACCGGGATGGGCGGCTCAGTCTGCCGATATAACCAGACAATGGCGCCGTTTCGGCGCCATTAGCTTATTAATCGCTGATATTTGCCGATATTGATGCCATCCCCGTGTCATTCCCGCGAAGGCGGGAATCCAGGACCAAGGGCGCCGGGCCTGCAGCCGGCACAGGCACAGATGATGGCGCTACTACCCCAGCTGCCTGGCCAGCGCGGCCACCAGGATGCCGGCGGCGATGGCCGGCAGCGGCTTTTTCAGCACCAGCATGGTCAGCCCGGTGGCCAGCAGCGCCAGGCGGGCGCCGGTGTCGCCGTTGAGGGCCAGGGGAGTGAGGATGGCCACCAGCACCGAGCCGGACATGGCGCCGATAAACTGCTGCACCCGGCGGTTGATGGGCACGAAGGACATCACCAACACCCCGCCCCAGCGGGTGGCCAGGGTGACCAGTGCCATCACGCCGATGATAAGCCAGGGCCCGAGGCCTGCTGTGTCCAGGTTCATGCGCTTTCCTTCTCCATCCACAGGGCGCCGAGCACGCCGCCCGACAGGGCGCCCACCACCACGTGGCTGTTGGCGGGCAGATACCAGTAGGCCAGCATGGCCGAGAGCGCGGCCACCGTCCAGATCGCCAGGTTGCGCAGATCCTTGCGCCCACCCACCACCATGGCCAGCAGGAAACAGCCCATCACCATGTCCAGTCCCAGGCTGACCGGGTCCTCGATGGCGTTGCCGAAATGCAGCCCGAGCCAGGTGCCGAGGATCCAGAATGACCAGATGGCGAGCCCGCCGCCGAACAGCACGCCCAGCGCCCGCTCGCCCCGGTGAAAGCCCTGCATGGCCATGGCCCAGTTGGCGTCGGAGGCGAACAGCATCACCCCGTAGCGCCTGGCCGGCGGCAGGTGGCGCAGCCAGGGGTAGAGGGTGGCGCCCATCAGCAGGTGGCGGGCGTTGATGGCGAAGGTGGTGATCACCAGGGGCACCAGCGGCACCTGGGTACCCCAGAGATCGAGGGCGGCGAACTGGGAGGCGCCGGCGAACACCAGGGCGCTCATCAGCACGATATCGGTATCGTTCAGCCCCACCTGGGTGGCGGCCAGGCCGAAGGCCAGCCCGAACACGGCGACGAAAAGGGAAAGCGGCACCAGCTGCCTGAAGCCGTGCCAGGTGTCCTGCCCGTCCAGCCGGGCGAGGGCGGCGTGGTGTTCCATGGAATATCCCGCTTGTGGTTCTGATCAGGGGCGACAGCATAGCACCATGGCGAAGGCGGAGCGAGCTGGCGGAAAGTAGTAAAGACCGGACGGGAAGGCGGTGTTGTTTTGGTTCAATGCCGCTGCCGGCAGTGAAAAATACCGGTGAGCGCCAGGCTTGCCTTGAGCATGAAAAAGCCCGCGTGATGCGGGCTTGGGAATAACAATGAGCAAACCTTACTTGGCGATGCGCTTGTACTTGATGCGGTGGGGCTGGATGGCCTCGGCGCCGTAGGTTTTCTTCTTCCACTCTTCGTACTCGGTGAAGTTGCCTTCGAAGAATTCCACCTTGCCCTCGTCCTTGTAGTCCAGGATATGGGTGGCGATACGGTCGAGGAACCAGCGGTCGTGGGAGATGACCATGGCGCAGCCGGGGAATTCCAGCAGGGCGTTTTCCAGAGCGCGCAGGGTTTCCACGTCCAGGTCGTTGGTCGGTTCGTCCAGCAGCAGCACGTTGCCGCCGGTCTGCAGCAGCTTGGCCATGTGCAGGCGGCCGCGCTCGCCGCCGGACAGCTCGCCCACCCGCTTCTGCTGGTCGGTGCCCTTGAAGTTGAACCGGCCCAGGTAGGCGCGGCTGGGGATCTCCAGGTTGCCGATGCGCATCATGTCCAGGCCGCCGGACACTTCTTCCCACACCGTCTTCTTGTCGTCCATGGCGTCGCGGAACTGCTCCACCGAGGCCAGCTGCACGGTGTCGCCCAGGGTGATGGTGCCGGCGTCCGGCTGCTCGGCGCCGGTGAGCATGCGGAACAGGGTGGATTTACCGGCGCCGTTGGGGCCGATAATGCCAACGATGGCGCCCTTGGGAATGCTGAACGACAGGTCGTCGATCAGCACCCGGTCACCGTAGGACTTGGTCAGGTGCTCGACTTCCACCACCTTGTCACCCAGGCGCGGGCCGGGTGGGATGAACAGCTCGTTGGTTTCGTTGCGCTTCTGGTAGTCCTGGTTCTGCAGCTCCTCGAACCGGGCCATGCGCGCCTTGGACTTGGCCTGGCGGCCCTTGGGATTCTGGCGCACCCACTCCAGTTCCTTCTGGATGGACTTCTGGCGCGCGGCTTCGGAGGACTGCTCCTGGGCCAGGCGCTGATCCTTCTGCTCCAGCCAGGAGGAGTAGTTGCCTTCCCACGGAATGCCCTCGCCCCGGTCCAGCTCCAGGATCCAGCCGGCCACGTTGTCGAGGAAGTAACGGTCGTGGGTAATGGCCACCACAGTGCCTTCGTAGTCGTGCAGGAAGCGCTCCAGCCAGGCCACGGACTCGGCGTCCAGGTGGTTGGTGGGCTCGTCCAGCAGCAGCATGTCGGGTTTTTCCAGCAGCAGCTTGCACATGGCCACCCGGCGGCGTTCACCCCCGGACAGCTTGCCTATCTGAGCGTCCCAGGGCGGCAGGCGCAGGGCGTCGGCGGCCCGCTCCAGCTGGTTGTCCAGGTTGTGGCCGTCGTGGGCCTGGATGATGGCTTCCAGCTCGCCCTGGCGCTTGGCCAGCTTGTCGAAGTCGGCGTCCGGATCCGCGTAGGCGGCGTAGACCTGATCCAGCTCCTTGAGGGCACCGGCTACCTCGGCCACGCCTTCTTCCACTTCCTGGCGCACCGTGTGCTCAGGGTTGAGTTTGGGCTCCTGGGGCAGGTAGCCGATCTTGATGCCGGGCTGGGGGCGGGCCTCGCCTTCGATTTCGGTGTCGATGCCGGCCATGATGCGCAGCAGGGTGGACTTACCGGCGCCGTTCAGGCCCAGTACGCCGATTTTGGCGCCGGGGAAAAACGACAGGGAGATATTCTTCAGAATATGACGCTTGGGCGGAACCACCTTGCCCACGCGGTGCATGGTGTAAACAAATTGAGCCATTGTTACTTGTCCTGATAAATCAGTAAGTTAATAGGTTTTTTGGCGGGCCTGGCGGTTGCCTGGGGCCAACCGGACAGCCATGGCGGTATATGGTACTTGGCTGGGCGGGGAATGCCAGTGGCGAATGGGGTGAAAAAGTGAAGATCCTGGTTGCCTGACGGTGGGGCGCAGGCAGCACCGGAGTTTCACGAAGCCGCAACAGGGATTGCCGCGTCGCGTCAATTTGCAGGCGAGCCGCCTGCGCTCCATCTGAGCAGTGCGCTGGGTGGAGCGCGGGCGGCCCGCCCGCATGAGCGCCGCAGGCGCTCATTTATTCAAAGGCATGGTATATCAGGACTTGGCTTTCAGCTCTTCCTTGAAGGACTGCGGCACGAATTCACCGGTGGCCGGGTTGAACTCGGGGCCTTCGTAGCTGGTGTTGATGCGGATCTCGCCGCTGATGAGCTTGGCGGCCAGCTCGTCCAGTTGCTGTCTTATCTCGGGTGAGACGTCCTCTGCCAGGGTCAGTTTGACCACGTCGCCCTGGCCCAGGCCGATCTCGGTGATCTGGTCGGGCTGCCATTGGCCGGTGGTAAAGTCGCGGGCGGCGTTGAGGATGGCTACGCTGGCGTCGGCCACCGCCGAGCCCACGAAGCTGGTGTCCACCTGGGTCCAGTCGGACACGTTGCCGATATGGCGTACCTTGCCGTCATGGGATTTGATCTCGTCGATCACCCCCTGGCGGCCGGCGTTGAGCATGGTGTAGATCACATCGGCGCCCTGGCCGATTTCGGCGGCGGCCGCCTGGGCGTTGATGTCGGTATTGTCCAGATCGCCGGTAAACCAGGTCAGGAACTTGGCGTCGGGATTGACGTGTTTGACTCCGTCGTAAAAGGCGGCGCGGCCGATCAGGCCGGGCTGGGGCCAGGCACCGGAAATATGGCCGACCACGTCGGTCCGGGTGGTCAGCCCGGCCAGGGCGCCGGCCAGCCAGGCCGAGTCTTCCTGGCGAACCACATAGCTCGAAAGGTTGGGGCCCTGTACATGGCCCTGGATCACCACGAACCGGATGTCGGGAAACTCCTTGCTCACTATCTCTGCCGGGCCGTTGCACTGGCCGCCATGGGCGATGATGAGGTCGGGGCCTTCCTGCGCCAGCTTGCGCATGGCTTCGGTGAGCAATGCCGGATCGGACGTGGCGGAAATATTGGATACATAACTGGCGTTGACATCGAGCTCCGCCTTGATCTTTTCATAGCCCCGGTAGGCGGCCTGCATAAAGCCGTTGTCGTCGTGCTTACCCGGGATCAATACGGCGATCTTGTGCTGATCCTCGGCGGCCAGGGCCTGTCCGAGAGGAGCCAGTGTCATACCGGCGGCGATCAGTAAGGCGCTTCCAAGCTTGTGCATGCATTCTCTCCTTGGCAATGGGGTCTTCTGCGTGTGTACTTTTTTGTTTGCTTTGTTGTGAACAATTAGTTCACAGACAGACCTTAGTCTTTGGTTGCTAAATTGTTAACATTTTGTTTCGCATGCTGTGGCGAGGTTCACAGAAATCGTTGCCGGAGAGCCGGAAAAGGGGGGGTAAGGTGGTAGCGGATGGGAGGATGGAAAGGGAAGAAAGGGGCGCGTCCCTGCGGCCGGGTTATTCGTCTTCTCTGCTGCTCCAGCGGGTGAGGCTGGCGGAGATGACGGTGTTGCCGAAGAAAGCCCAGTCCATCCAGACCGGCTTGTCGGCGTACTTGTCCATGGTGGCGGCGGTGGCGAGCAGCGGCGCCCAGAGGGCGACCATCAGCGAGCAGGCCAGCACGCCTTTTCTGATTTTTCTTGTTTTCATTGGGCACTCCCGGATAAAGGGAACTCATTTATAGCATGGCCGGGGCGGGCCCAGAAGACGAAATTTGGCATCGGTCACACTTTGAAAACTTTTGTGGATTGAATGTTTCGATTTTTGGGTTTGTGTGGAATATTTGTTTCATCGTCTGTGCCGGTGCGGCGCCTTATCGCCCGTAACCGGCAGCATCAATAATGAAAGGAGCCGGTTCCCGCCGCCGGGAGCCGCCGCTGTTTGGACTGCTGAGTCAAGGGAGCAGAGTTATGCGTTTGGTATACGATCCGTCGCACTATCGTGACAACACCGGCCTGAAGGAGACCATCGACACCGTGGCCCGGCTGGGATACGAATGGGTAGAGCTGTCTCCGCGCAAGGATTTCATCTGGTTCTACGAGTATCCCAAGGTCGATCGGCAGCTGATCAAGGATCTGAAAAAGTATTGTGCCGACGCCGGCGTCAGGATCTCTTCGGTGCTGCCGGTGCAGCAGTGGTCCTCCCCGGTGGAGGAAGAGCGCCAGGCCGCGGTGCGCAACTGGAAGCGCTGCATCGAGATCACCGCCGAACTGGGGGTGGATCTGATGAACTCCGAGTTCAGCGGCAACAAGCGCAAGCCCCAGGCCAGCGAGGATGCCTTCGTCCGCTCGATGGAAGAGCTGATGCCGCTGTTCGAGCGCGAGAGCATCAAGCTCAACCTGCAGTCCCATCCCCACGACTTTATCGAGCAGAACATCGAAGCGGTGCGCATGATCCGCGCCCTGGACAAGGACTGGATCAAGCTGGTCTATTCGGTGCCCCACGCCTTCTATTACGACGACGGCATCGGCGATGTGGTCAAACACATCGAGGAAGCCGGCGATCTGCTGGCCCATGTGCTGATCGCCGACACCTTCAACCACAAGGCCGGCTTCGGCCTGCGCTACATCATCAACCCGCCGGACGCGGACGTGACCATTCACCAGCACCTCAACCCGGGCGAGGGCGAGGTGGACTTCGACGCCCTGTACCGCAAGCTCAGGGAAATCAAGTTCGACGGCATCGTCACCAACGCGGTGTTCGCCTATCCCGACCGGCCCGAGTGGTCCAACGAGCTGACCCTGAAATCGATTCGCGAGGGCCTTCATCTCTGAAGCAGGCCCGGGCCGGAGGAAAGACAATCACAACCGTCATAACATCAACCAAAAACTATAGCCTTGCCCTTTACGCCGCCTCCTTAATGGGGGCGTTTTTTTGGGCGCTGGCCCCGCCAGCGGGCGGCGACGCCGGCCTCCCCTTAGCCGGGCGTTGACGAAAGGGCGGGGCCATGCTCCAATTTTGCCTTTATAAGGCAACAAATGTCGGGCACAGAGGAACCTATGGAAACCGATGACAGATACATAGTCCCCGGCCTGGTGCGGGGGCTGGAGGCGCTGCAGGCGTTCAGCGACGAGAAAAGGAATTTGAGCGTGTCCGAGCTGGCCGAGATTATCGGGGTCAACCGCTCCAGCGCCTTTCGTATCGCCTATACCCTGGAGCACTGCGGTTTTCTGCACAAGGAAGACAACTCCCGCCGTTACCGCCTGAATTCCAGGGTACTGGATCTGGGCTTCACCTACCTGTCGGGGCTGGATTTGCTGGAGCCGTCGCGCCCCATCATGCAGCGGTTGCGGGATCAAACCACCATCGCCTGCCACCTGGTGATCCGCCAGGGCACCGATATCGTGTTCGTGGATCGCTACCAGGCCACGGGCCCCTTCACCAGCACGGTGGGGGTCGGTACCCGCTGGCCGGCCCACGCCACCGTCACCGGCCAGCTGCTGCTCTCCGACCTGTCCGACGAGGCCATCACCGAATTGTACCGGGACTACCGTTGGGAAACCTTCACCGAGGGCACGCCCACCAGCCTGGAGGCGCTGTTGGCGCGTATCCGCGAGGTGCGCGGGCAGCCGGCCCTGATCAGCTGGGGCTACTTCAACCCGGCCATGGCCGCCTGTGCCGCGCCCATCTACCGGCAGAGCGACAGCAGCATGATCGCCTCGGTGTCGGTCAGCTGCCCGCTGGGCGGCATTGCCCGGGAAGAGTTCGAAGGCCGCATCCGGGACGAGGTCATCGCCGCCGCCCAGAGCCTGTCCCGCACCCTGAGCCTGAACAACGCCCATCCCTGATCCCGCGCCCTCAAGGCGCCGAGACTCCCCCACCAACGCCATGCCGACCGCATGGCGTTTTTTATGGCCGGCTCCCGGCGCTAATAACTCCTGGTCATAAAACACCCGCCCAATCCCCTCAAAAAATTTAACAACAAAGAAACCTTGTGTTGACAGAGGTCAATGAACGGATCTAATCTTTGTTTCGTAGGTAAATCATAGTTTCATATATAAAACACAAAGGAGTGACGGAGCCATGAACTGGGTTTCCATTTGCAAGCTGGGCGACATCTCCGATGAGAGCCCGCTGGCCGTCAAGGTAGGCGACAAGGAGATCGGCGTGTTCAGGGTGGAAGGCCGCCTGCACGCCATCGAGGACATCTGTCCCCATGCCTATGCCCTGCTTACCGAGGGCTTTGTTGAAGGCCGCACCGTCGAGTGCCCGCTGCACGAGGCCATCTTCGATATCCCCACCGGCAAGCTGCAAAGTGGCCCCGGCTGTCGTGATCTCCACATCTACGAGGTACGGGTCGACGGCGACGACGTACTGCTGAACATGGCATGACAAGGAACAGCACCATGGACAACTTCAATCCCAAACTGGCCGCCTGGCTGAAGAACGAGCCCGCCACCGAGGCCGGCCTCAACAACATCCAGATCCCGGGCAAGACCCGCAACCTGGTGTGGCAGAACCGCTACCGCGAGCCCACCCGCTACGAGCAGGCGCTGGTCAGCCAGCTGGAAAGCGCCTTCGCCGAGGGCATCGCCGAACTGGACGAACTGGTGGCCGCCCTCAACCGGCGCGGGCTGCGCAACGAAGCCGGCGAGGCCTGGACCCCCGCCAATTTTCAGGACGAAATGGCCCGCCTCGGTTACTGAGCGGCGCCTCACAGGGAAGCTAGGAGAACAAAATGAATCAACAGCTTGCAGTCGAACGCCATCTGGATTTGGGCCTCAAGGATCTGTGGTATCCGGTGGTGGCCAGCTGGGAAGTGGGCAACAGCCCGGTCGGCATCACCCGCCTGGGCGAAAACATCGTGCTGTGGCGCGACGCCGAGGGCAAGGTCAACGCCCTGGAAGATCGCTGCCCGCACCGGGGCGCGCGGCTGTCCCTGGGCTGGAACCTGGGCGACCGGGTGGCCTGCTGGTACCACGGGGTGGAAGTGAAGGGGGACGGCGTGGTCGCCGAGGTGCCGGCGGTGAGCGCCTGCCCCATGACCGGCAGCAAGTGCCTGCGCTCCTACCCGGTGATCGAAAAGCACGGCGCCATCTTCCTCTGGTTCGGCCTGGATCCGGACGCCGAGCCCGCCGATCTGGTGCTGCCCGAGCAGCTCGACAGCGAGGAGTGGAGCAGCTTCCTGTGCCAGGCGGACTGGGCGGTGAACTACCGCTATGCCGTCGACAACGTCATGGATCCCATGCACGGCAGCTACCTGCACTGCACCTCCCACTCCATGGCGGAAGGGGACAAGAGCGCCGACATGCGTGCCCGCAACACCGAGCACGGCTTTATCTTCGAGAAAACCGGCCAGACCGGGGTCAACTTCGACTGGGTCGAGTTCGGCAGCAGCGGCGCCTTCTGGCTGCGCCTGTCCATTCCCTACCGCCGGCAGTTCGGTCCGGGCGGTGAATTCTGGATTGTCGGTTTCGCCACCCCGGTGGACGAGCACCACACCCGGGTGTTCTTCTGGCGGGCGCGCAAGGTCAGCGGCTGGCAGCGCGACGTGTGGCGCTTCCTCTACCGTAACCACCTGGAAAAGCTGCACTGGGACGTGCTGGAGCAGGACCGCGTCATCCTCGAGCAGCTGGCGCCCAACGCCCGCGACCACGAGTTCCTCTACCAGCACGATGTGGGCCTGTCGCGCCTGCGCCGGCTGATGAAGAAAACCGCCGAACAGCAGCTGGCCCAACTGGCGGCCAGGCAAGAGGCCGAGAACCATGGATAAGTTGCTGCAGGGCAAGAAGCTGCTGATCACAGGCGCCGCCCGGGGCCTGGGGCTGGACTTCGCCCGCGCCGCCACCGCCGCCGGCGCCGAGGTGGCCATGGCCGACATCCTCGCCGGGCAGGTGATGGCGGAGGCCAGGACCCTGGCCGCCGAGGGGCTCATCGCCCACGGCCTGGCGCTGGATCTGGCGGATCCGGCTTCCATCGAGGCCTGCGCCCGGGACGCCGCCGGCCTGCTCGGCGGCCTGGACGGCCTGGTCAACTGCGGCGCCATCGCCACCGGCATCGGCGGGGTCGACATGACCGATCTGGACATCGAGGTGTGGGACCGGGTGATGACCGTCAATGTGCGCGGCAGCTGGCTGATGACCCGGGCGGCGGTGCCCTACCTCAAGGCGGCGGGCGCGGGCAAGGTGGTCAACATCGCCTCCGACACCGCGCTGTGGGGCGCGCCCCGGCTGCTGGCCTACGTGGCCAGCAAGGGCGCCCTGCTGGCGATGACCCGCTCCATGGCCCGGGAGCTCGGCGAATACCGCATCTGCGTCAACGCCGTCAGCCCGGGGCTGACCCTGGTGGAAGCCACCCAATACGTGCCCCAGGCCCGCCACGACCAGTATGTGGACGGCCGCGCCATCCACCGGCCCCAGTTGCCGGAGGACGTCAATGGCGCCGTGCTCTACCTGCTGTCGGATCTGTCGTCCTTCGTCACCGGCCAGAACCTGCCGGTCAACGGCGGCTTCGTCTTCAACTGACCCGGCTGCCAACAAGAGAGAGTATGACCATGAAGATTACCGGAATTGAAGCCCTGAAATTCGGGGTGGACGACAGGCCAAAGGCCGCCAGCTTCCTCGCCGACTTCGGCCTGAGCCGTGGCGAGAGCGACATCCCGGGGGCGGATCTGTTCCTCACCCTGAACCAGAGCCGGCTCTACCTGTTCGACATCGACGACGCCCGGCTGCCGGCTGCCTTCGAGCCCGGCTCCACCCTGCGTGAAGTGGTCTGGGGCGTCGAAAGCGCCGCCTGTCTGGAGCAGCTGGCCGGGCGCCTGGCCGGGGTCGAGGGCCTGGCCCGCGACGCCGGGGGCCTGAGCTGCCGGGATCCCAACGGCATGACCCTGCGTTTCCGGCCGAGCGCCGTGCAGCCGGTCGCGCTGCGGGTGGCCGCCATCAACCAGCACGGCGACATCCGCCGGGTGGACGAGGCCAGCCCGGTGTACGAGCGGGGCGAGCCCATCGGCGTGGGCCACGTGGTGTTCTTCACCCCGGACCTGGCCAGGACCGAGGCCTTCTACCGGGACCGGCTCGGCTTTCACCTGTCCGACTGCTATGAGGGCAAGGGGGCCTTCATGCGCTGTGCCGCCGAAGGCCACCACCACGATCTCTTCCTGCTGCACGTGCCGGGCAAGGCCGCCGGGCTCAACCACGTGGCCTTTACCGTGCGCGATATCCACGAGGTGATCGGCGCCGGCATGGCGATGAACCGCAAGGGCTGGTCCACCTTTATCGGCCCGGGCCGTCACCCCATTTCTTCCGCCTATTTCTGGTACGTGAACAGCCCCCTGGGTGGTGCCTTCGAGTACTACACCAACGACGACTACCTCACTCCCGCCTGGCAGCCCCGCACCATGGAGCACCGGCTGGAACTCTTTACTGAGTGGGCGATCGAGGGCGGCCTGGACGGCCACACCCGGCGCCAGGTCAAACAGGGGGGCTGAACCATGAACCAAGCGATTTCCCGCATCGTCATTATCGGCGCAGGCCAGGCCGGAGCCTGGGCCGCCCATACCTTAAGGCAACAGGGTTATGGGGGCAGGTTGTCAGTGGTGTCCGACGAAGAGCGGGTTTTTTACGAGCGGCCGCCCCTGTCCAAGCAGGTGCTGGCCGGCGACATGGCCCCGGCGGCGCTGCAGCTGTTCTCCGACGAGGCCATCGACGCCATGAGCATCGACTGGCACAAGCCGGCCCGGGCCACCGCCATCGACCCCCGCGGCCATGTGGTGACCCTCGACAACGGCACCGAGCTGGCCTACGACAAGCTGCTGATCGCCACCGGCAGCCGGGCCCGGGTGCCGGTGCGGGAATGGCTGAGCCTGCCCCAGGTGTTCACCCTGCGCACCCCCGAGGATGCGGCCCGCCTGGGCGAGCGGCTGGCGCCGGGCAAGCGCCTGGCCATCCTCGGCGGCGGCTGGATCGGCCTGGAAGTGGCCGCCACCGCCCGGGCCAAGGGGGTGGCGGTGAGCCTGTTCGAGCTGGGCGAGCGGCTCTGTGCCCGCAGCGTGCGGCCCGAGGTGTCCGACTTCCTGCGGGAGCTGCACCGGGAGCAGGGCGTCGAGGTAGAGCTGGACTGCGGCCTCCTCGAGCTGGTGGCCACCGACCAGGGAACCCTGCGCCTGCTCCGGGACGGACAGCAACTGCTGGAGGCCGATGCGGTGGTGGTGGGGGCGGGCGCCGAGATCGCCACCGAGCTGGGCCGCGACGCCGGCCTGGACGTGGCCCAGGGGCTGGTGGTCGACGAGCAGGGCCGGACCTCGGATCCGGACATCTACGCCGCCGGCGACGTGGCCATCCACCCCGGGCTGGGCTTTTGCATCCAGTCCTGGGCCAATGCCCAGAACCAGGCCATCTCGGCGGCGAAAGCCATGCTCGGCGAGGACAGCCCCTACCGGGACGAGCCCTGGATCTGGTCGGATCAATACGACTGCAACATCCAGATCCTGGGCATTCCCGCCAACGGCGACAGCCGCCTGGTGCGGCGGCAGGTCGGCGACCGGCAGCAGGCCTTTATCTACCTGGATGGGGAGGGGAGGCTGGAGTCGATGATCGCGGTCAACGACGCCAGGCTGGTCAAGCTCGGCAAGCGCTGGCTCAGGGCCGGCACCCTGCTGCCCGCCGAGCAACTGGCCGATCCCGCCGTCAACCTGATGGCGCTGAAACCGTAAAACGGAATAAAGGGTTATAAGTATGGAAACGCTGAAAGAAACCATCGGGACTGCCAAGATGCCGGTGCCGTCGAGCCTGATCAAGCAATGGTCCATCTCCGTCGTGCTGATGGTGTGCGTGGTGCTGGCCTTTTTCGACAAGATCAGCATCGCCGTGCTGTTCTCGGACCCGGCTTTCCAGGACGCCATGGGCATAGGTACCGACAAGACCCGGCTCGGCTGGCTGATGACCAGCTTCCTGCTGGCCTACGGCTTTTCCTCCATCTTTCTGAGCGTTGTCGGCGATCTCATCAATCCGCGTACCTGTCTGCTGGTGAGCGTGGCTTCCTGGGGCGTGCTGATGGCGCTGATGGGCCTGGCCACCAGCTACGAACAGCTGCTGGCGTTGCGGGTGCTGCTCGGCATCGCCGAAGGCCCGCTGTTCGCCCTGGCCTACAGCATCGTCAAGCAGTGCTACAGCGCCGGCCAGCAGGCCCGGGCCAGCACCATGTTCCTGCTCGGCACCCCCATCGGCGCCGCGCTCGGTTTCCCCATCACCGCCTTTATCCTCAACCTGTACGGCTGGCAGATGACCTTCTTCGTGATGGCGGCGTTGACCCTGGTGACCCTGGCGGTGGTGTACTTCGGGCTCAGGGGGGTGCAGCTGCGCGCCGAGGCGCAGCTGTCCGGCCCCCGTAAGCGGATGAGCTGGCAGCAGCACCTGCGCAACAGCCGGCAGCTGTTCGCCACCCCGGCGTTCTGGGCCCTGTGCCTGTTCAATGTCGCCCTGCTCACCTACCTCTGGGGCCTGAACGGCTGGCTGCCGAGCTACCTGATCGAGGAAAAGGGGGTGGACCTCAAGTCCTTCGGCGCCCTGTCGTCGCTGCCCTTTATCGCCATGCTGGCGGGGGAGATCGCCGGCGCCTTCCTGTCGGACAAGACCGGCAAGCGCGCGGCCCAGGTGTTCGGCGGCCTGCTGATCGCCGGCCTGTCCCTCTACCTGGTGTTGCAGCTGGAAGACGCGGTGTTGGCCATCCTCGCCATGTCGGTCAGCGCCATGAGCTGGGGTTTCGGGGTGTCGTCGGTGTTCGCCCTGCTGGCGCGCATCACCCCGGCCGAGGTGAGCGCCACCGCCGGCGGCATCTTCAACGGCTTCGGCAACTTCGCCGGCGCCGCCGCCCCGGTATTGATGGGCTACATAGTGACCCGCACCGGCGACTTCAACCTGGGGCTGCTGTTCCTGGTCTGGGTGGCGGTGATCGGCTCCCTGGTGCTGGTGCCCCTGATCAAAAAATACTGATTCAACCCACTGTTTGCTTGATTCCGCCGGCGCGGAAGGGACTCCCCTTGCCCGCGGACGGCGTAACACCACCGAAAGAGGAAATAAGATGAACGCGAAATTCGATACCTGGAACAAGCCCGCCGACAAGAGCCTGGGAGAATGGCTGGACAGCCGCATCGCCCGCTTCAGCACCCGTCGTTACGACTTCGAGGCCCTGAAGTTCCAGGCCGATTACGATCCCAAGTACCGCCGCGCCCAGATGCGCTACATGGGCACCGGCGCCACCGGGGTGCAGAACGACAGCAATACCGTGCCCTCCGAGCACTTCACCTTCTCCACCATGGTGCTGCCGGCCCAGTGCGAAGGCCCGTTGCACGTGCACCACGATGTGGAGGAGGTGTTCTTCATGCTGCGCGGCGCCATCACCCTGTTCGTGGAGCATGAAGGGGAGAAGTTCGAAACCCGGCTGGGCGAGCGGGATCTGATCTCCATCCCGCCCGGCATCTACCGCGGCCCGTTCAACCACGGCGAGGAAGACGCCCTGATGTGCGTGATGCTGGGGGCCAACAAGCCGACCATTCCGACCTATCCGGAAGATCACCCCCTGTCCAAGATCAAGCGGGCCTGACCATGAGCGCCCTGGTCAACAGCCTGTCCCGCTTCCCGCTGCGCCACCTCGACCTCGGCGGTCGCCGGCAGGCCTACCGCTGCGCCGGCCGGGGCCCGGCCCTGGTGCTGCTGCACGGCATCAGCTCCGGCTCCGGCTCCTGGGTCGGCCAGCTGGAAGCACTGGCCCGGGAATTCACCCTGGTTGCCTGGGACGCCCCGGGCTATGGCCAGAGCGCGCCCCTGGCGACCGCCACCCCGTCGGCCCTGGACTATGCCGCCGCGCTGCACGAACTGGTGGTGGCGCTGGAGCTGGAACGGCCGCTGCTGCTGGGCCACTCCCTGGGGGCGATGATCGGCGCCGCCTACGCCAGCCGTCATCCGGACGGGGTGCGTGGCCTGGTGCTGGCCAACCCGGCCCAGGGCTACGGCCGGGCCGATGCGGACACCCGCGAGCAGGTGTACCGCAAGCGCCCGGACATGCTGCGCAAACTGGGCCACCAGGGGCTGGCGGCGGCGGGCGGCGTGCAGCATGCAGGCCAGGGCCTGGCGCTGTTCGCGGTTCAGGCAACCGTGGCGGTCGCGCCGGCGCTGCCAGGAGGTATCGGGCAGGGCGGACAGGGCGGGAGCCGGCTGCCCTTGCCGCCACAGCCAGACCTGCTCATCCTGCTGCAGCAGGGCGGCAAAGCGGCGGATAAAGCGGCTTTCCAGCCCGTCGGCCTGCTCGGGCAGGGCCACGTAACGGGCCAGATCGGGATCCGGATAGGACGGCCAGTCGGCCAGGGGCGGACACAGCAGCAGCACCAGGCCGCCGGCGGCGACCGTGCCCAGCAGGGCGCCGAAGGCATCCGGGTGCAGGCCGCCGTAGGCGTTGTACACCAGGCAGGGATATTCCCGCCCCAGGTAGCGCAGGATGCGGGCGGGATCCCGGGCCTCATGGCCGGCGGGGGCCGGTCCCAGCCAGAGGCTGTCCTCTGGGCACAGCTCGGCGGCCCGGGCCATGGCCCAGGTTTCGCTGCCGCTCAGCACCAGCAGCCGGCGCTCGCCGATCCGTCGCAGGTGCCGGCGCCAGTCTTCCCACTCAGTCAAACAGCCGCTCGCCGTTTTCGTCGATCACCCGCCGGGCCTTGGCCACCATCAGTTCGGCGGCCTGCTCGGCGGTGGGCAGCAGATCCGAGCGGATCAGCAGGTATTCCCGCCGGTTACCGTCCTGCTCCTGTACGATGCGGCCCTGCAGCCGGTACTGGCCGCCTTCGGCCCTGGGCTCGGGATAGATGTCGAATCCCCGATAGGACTGGGGTTCAAAGCGAGGGCCATCGTCGGTCGTGGCCTTGCCGGCCAGTTTCTTCAACCAGTTGAACATGGTGCCTACCTTTATTCTCGCCGATAAAAAAGGCGCCTGACGGCGCCTTGCAACAGAAACGGGGGATTACTTCTTGACCCGCAGCACCACGTCCTGGGCCAGGGTGACGGCGCCGCTCTGCTTGCTGAGTTCCTTCACCTCGTCCATGTTGGAGATAACGACCGGGGTCAGGGTGGACTTGGCCTTGGCTTCCAGCAGGGCCAGATCGAATTCGATCACGGTGTCGCCCTTCTTCACCTGCTGGCCTTCCTGGGCAATACGGGTAAAACCTTCGCCCTTGAGCTCGACGGTATCGATGCCGAAGTGCACGAACAGCTCCAGTCCGGAATCGGATTCGATGGAGAAAGCGTGGTTGGTTTCAAAGATCTTACCAATAGTGCCGTCGCAGGGGGCGACCATCTTGTTGCCGCTGGGCTTGATGGCGATGCCGTCGCCGACGATCTTTTCTGCGAACACCACGTCCGGCACGTCCTCGATGGCGACAATTTCGCCGGACAGGGGGGCGAAGATCTCGATGCCGCTGGTGTCGCTGCTGTCGTCAGATACCATTCTTTTCAGTTTATCGAACAGACCCATAGTCATAAGCTCCTGGAGTTATTTAACGCGTAATAATAACAGACGGACTTTCTCAAAACAAAGAGGCAAAGCCCGTCGAAAGCCGCCTGGCCGGCACAAGGCTTCCACTAGTGTAGCAAGGGCAGGGATGGTGCTCATGATAGCCGGTTCAGGGGAATGGCACCTGCGCCCGGTCAAAGGAGGGGGAGGTTTTGTCGTTATTACACGATCATCGGGATTAAAAAAGGCGCCGTTCGGCGCCTTTTTGAGTTACTGTTGCAGTTCCTGCTCGGTAAAGATGCCCTGGAACAGGGCGCTGCTCAGGTAACGCTCGCCGGAGCTCGGCAGTACCACCACTATGTTCTTGTCGGCGAACTCGGGCAGGGCGGCGATGCGGTTGGCGGCCACCACGGCGGCGCCGGAGCTGATGCCGGCCAGGATGCCTTCGTCCTTCATCAGGCGACGGGCCATCTCGATGGCGTCTTCACTGCTGACGCGCTCGACCCGATCCAGCAGGGACAGGTCCAGGTTGCCCGGGATAAAGCCGGCGCCGATGCCCTGGATTTTGTGGGGGCCGGGTTTGATTTCGTCACCGGCCAGGGCCTGGGTGATTACAGGGGACTCGACCGGCTCTACGGCAACGGAGGTGATGGCCTTGCCCTTGGTGTGCTTGATGTAGCGGGACACCCCGGTGATGGTGCCACCGGTACCCACGCCGGCCACGAAGACGTCGATTTCGCCGTCCGTGTCTTCCCAGATCTCGGGACCCGTGGTCTTTTCGTGGATCTCCGGGTTGGCCGGGTTGTTGAACTGTTGCAGCAGCACGTATTTTTCAGGAGCTGACTCTTTCAGCTCCAGTGCCTTTTCGATGGCACCCTTCATGCCCTTGGCGCCTTCGGTCAGCACCAGGTTGGCACCCAGCGCCTTGAGCAGCTGGCGACGCTCCAGGCTCATGGTGTTGGGCATGGTCAGGGTGATCGGGTAGCCGCGAGACGCCGCCACAAAGGCCAGGGCAATACCGGTGTTGCCGCTGGTGGGCTCGATCAGCTCCTTGCCCGGGACCAGTTCACCGCGTTTTTCCGCGTCCCAGATCATGTTGGCGCCGATACGGCACTTGACGCTGAAGCTGGGGTTGCGGCTCTCTACCTTGGCAAAAACCTTGCCCTGGCTTACCCGGTTCAGTTTGACCAGAGGAGTACGACCAATGGTCAGTGAGTTGTCTTCGAAAATCTTGCTCATCGTGGCTATCCCTAAGGTTCAGTGTCACCAAAAATCGTTACACCGTCAGCTTAACCCTTCCTGCCGGAATGAGAAGTGACGATTTGTTATAACAATATGTTATTAAATGATAAAATGATATTCCTTTATCCCGGGGCTTATCAGGCTCCGGACGCTGGTGCTTTGGCTGCAACTCTGCTATCAAGGCAGTGCCGGCGTGAACGACCCCGGCGCTGGTCCGGGTCCCCTGTAGCAGGGCCCAATAGATAGTAGATTCTGGATGCGGGTTAGGAAAGCGAGATGAAAAGGTGCCGAACAGCAACCTGGCTGTGGCTGTTACTCTGTCTGAGCCTGGGGGCCACGGCCTCGTCCTGGCGGGATGAGCCCGAGGCCCGGTTGCAACTGCACCGGCTGGGGCTGGAACTGGCCCTGGCGGACGTGCACCCGGAGCTGACCCTGTGGTGGCGGCAGGCGGTGTCGACCGCCTCTGATGAGGCCGATGACCGGCTGCTGCTGGGGCTGAGTGCTTTCTGGCGGCAGTGGTCCGGCCTGTCTTTCGTCGATCGCCAGCATCTGCGTATCCCCCAATCCGGCCTGATGCCCAGCGCGGAGGACGACGCGGCACTGCGGCAGGCGGCCCAAAACGGCAGCCGCCATCAACTGGTGCAACGTCTGGTGCCCGGTTATGGGGATCATGTTCAGTTGCAGCGGCAACTGGCGCGGTTGCTGGCCCTGGCCGAGCAACCCTGGCCCAGTCTCAAAACGGCCACGCTCCGGCCCGGCGAGCGGGCGGCCGTGGTGCCCCGGCTGCGGGAACGGTTGCAACTGCTGGGGGACCTGCCCGCGAGCGCAATGGATGGCGATGACTATTACGACAGTGCCCTCGAGCAGGGCGTACGACACTTTCAGCAACGTCACGGCCTGCAGGTGGACGGGGTCATCGGGCCCCATACCTATTCCTGGCTGGATGTGTCCCCCCTGGCCCGGGCCCAGCTGTTGATGCGCAGCATGCTGCGCACCCTGATCGGCGATACCCTGCCCCCGGCCTACCTGCTGGTGAATATTCCCGAGTACCGGCTGCGTCTCTATCAGGATCAGGCCATGGTGCTGGAAAGCGACGTGATCGTGGGCAAGGACAGCCGCAAGACCCCGATCATGGCCAGCGAGATCACCAATGTGGTGGTCAATCCTCCCTGGCATGTGCCGCGCTCCATCCTCACCAAGGACATACTGCCCCGGCTGTACCAGGATCCCGGCTATATCGAGCGCGAGGAATTCGAGGTGCTGGACGCCGGCGAGCGGCTGGTGCCCCGGGAGGAATGGCAGGCGGTGCTCTACGAAGACGGGGTTTTCCCCTATCGGCTGCGGCAGCGACCCGGCAGCCGCAATGCCCTGGGGGCCTACAAGTTCCATCTGCCCAACAACGAGGCCATCTACCTGCACGATACGCCCTCCCGCGGGCTGTTCAGCCGGGACAGCCGGGCGCTGAGCTCGGGCTGTGTGCGGGTGGAGGAGGCCGAGCAACTGGCACTCTGGCTGCTCAGCGAGCAGTGGAGCCCGTCCCGGCTGGCGGATCTGAAGGCCAACCGGCACACCCGCTGGCTCCGGGTCAACAAGCCGTTGCCGGTGTTCATGGTGTACTGGCCCGGCTGGCTGGGACAGGACGGCCTGCCCCGTTTTCGTGATGACATCTACCAGTTCGACCACCGCCTCCGTGCGCCCTTTGAGGCGGGTCAGCTCGATCTGGGGCTGCTTGGCATAGAACAGGGACGGTTGTCACAACTTTCCCGTCTGGCGCACACATTGTAACCAAAGACGGTTGATGTTTTGTCCGGCCCTGGGATAAGGTCCTTGCGGTTTGCTACGACATCGGCTGTCCGAGAGGCACCCCGTCCATGAAATCGGGCCCTTCCGGCGGGTTTCTCCTCGGCGCACCGATGCTCTCCTGAACGAAACGCGAGGAGTTGTCATGCGGGAATGCGGTACGGAACGTCGTCGTTTTTTACTCGGGCTGGGGGCGCTGGGCGCTGCCGCCCTGTTGCCCTTGCCGGCAGGGGCCAGCCTGTCGGCGCCGGTACGCCGATTGAGCCTGTATAACCTGCACTCGGGGGAGAAGGTGACCGCCACTTTCTGGGAGCAGGGCCGCTACCTCGACGAGGGGCTCGGCTCCTTCAGCCGCCTGATGCGCGACCTGCGCCGTGATGAAGCCTTTCCCATCGATCCCAGATTGTTCGACCAGCTGTTTCTGCTGCAGCAACGGCTGGGCCGGCAAGGGGAAATCCAGGTCATCTCCGGCTACCGCTCCCCCCGGACCAATGCCCTGCTGCACCGGCAGGGCAAGGGCGTGGCCAAGAAAAGCTACCATATGCTGGGACAGGCCATCGACTTGCGCCTGCCCGGGGTGCCCCTGGCCGAGCTCAACCGGGCCGCCCGCCAGCTGGGAGCGGGCGGCGTGGGCTACTACCCCGGGTCGGATTTCGTTCATCTGGACACCGGGCCGGTACGCAGCTGGGGATAGTGCTCCACCCAGAGGGCGGTGGCACCGCACACCGCCACCGGCATGATCAGCAGGTTGACCAGCGGCAGGCTGGCACAGAGGCTGACGCTGGCGCCGAAGCTCCAGGTCAGCCGTCGTTTCTCTGCCAGCGCCCGGCGCATCCGGTCGAAATCGACCTTGTGGTTGTCGAACGGATAGTCGCAGTACTGGATGGCCATCATCCAGGCGCTGAAGGCAAACCAGAGCAAGGGGGCCAGGGTCTGGCCGAAGGCCGGCACCAGAAACAGCAGCAGGCAGCCGAGGGCCCTGGGCACATAGTAGGCCAGTTTGCGCCATTCCCGCCCCAGCATGCGGGGCGTATCCCTGAGCAGGGCGAACCAGCCCTCGTCGCTGCTGGTGCCGGTCAGCTTCTGTTCCACCCGTTCGGCCAGCAGGCCGTTGAAGGGGGCGGCCAGCATGTTGGCCACGCTGGTGAAGAGCAGCGAGAACACCAATACTATGGTCACCACCGCCAGGGGCCAGAGCAGGTAGCTCAGCCAGTGCAGATAGTCGGGCAGCCATTGTTCGAACCAGGCAAACAGCTGCCCGAGCTGCAGGAACAGGAAATAAAAGGCCCCGCCGAACAACAGCAGGTTGACCGCCAGGGGAATGAGCACAAAACTCCGCAGGTCTGGCTCCCACATCAGTGCCCATCCCCTGAGCAGATACTGAGGGCCGCTGGCCAGATGGTAAGAGGCGGACATGGCAACTCCCGGATTCAGAAAGTCCTCCATTCTAAAGAGCACCACCCCGGGTGCCAAGCCCGGAGCCTGCGGCCAGCGCGAAGCAGGCTGTCGTGCCGCGACGGACGTTTTTTGAACGCCGCGCCTGGGCATGGGGTGGCAACGACGGCCATTTTCGCGTTCAACGGCGGATAACGGCGTGAAAAACGGGTATTTTATCCGATGCCGGCGGAGATGACTCTTGTCAAAGGCGCATGGTAAACATACCCTTGTCGGTACCTTTGGCAATATCCCGGCTCGAGCAGCAGGCTCCCGGCTTGCGTCGGCACTACGGCTGATACATAAGCAAAAATTTTAGAGAAACGATAATGCAGGATTTGCGAATTATCTTGATCATCCTGGGTGCGGTCGCCATCGCCGCCTTGCTGATCCACGGCCTGTGGACCAGCCAGAAAGGACGCCAGAAACCGATGCGTGAAAAGCCGATCGGCAAGATGGCGAGCGAGCCGGCGGACGGCGAGGATTTTGACCGCGACGGTATCGGCAAGGTGCGCGTGGTCGCCACCCGCAAGGCCGAGCCCGCCCGCCGCAAGGATGAGGACGAGGATGACTGGCAGCTGTCGCCGCGTTTCTCTGCCATCAACGACGACGATGAGGAAGACGAGCCCAGCCTGGGATTGTCTCCGGCCTCGGCGGCCGCCACGGCGACCAGGCCCAAACCGGCGCCGGCCCGCCCCGCGGCACAACCTGGACTC
>NZ_NMUO01000046.1 GCF_002237365.1 Zobellella denitrificans | reverse complement strand
CTATAGACACTACCAATTACTCGAAGCACAGGGCACCACGCGCGTTGCGCACCCCACTACGCGCCGAAGCCGTCAGTTGGCTACAGGGGCACGCACCCGGACGAGCGCGCCGCCCCCCCCCCATTCCCCCCTGCCCCTCCCCGGAGCGCAGGCGGCCCGCCTGCATTGCCGCGCAGCGGCAACCCTCGTGGCCTCAAGCCACACCCAAACCACGGCATCACCCCCAGACGGGCACGCAGCCCGATGCCGAGGATGGCAACCGCCGGCCCCTGCGGTCATAATAGGAAACAATGCCAGGCGCCAATCACCACCCATTACACCAGGAAAACCGCCATGCCCGTGCTTCCCCGCATTATTGAACTGGCCCGGCAACATCCGGAGATAGCCGCGCTGTGGCTGTACGGCTCCCGGGCACGGGGAGATCACCACAAGGGCAGCGATTATGACCTGGCCGTGGTCTTCACCAATTGGGAAAAACACCCCCTGACCCGACGCCTGCGCCCCGAGGAACTGGCGCTGGAATGGCAGCAGGAGTGCAGCTTGCCCGATGGCCGCTTGAGCGTGGTGGATCTGTCCATAGCGCCGGTTCCGCTGGGCTGGAGCATCCTGAGCGAGGGCAGGCTGTTGCTGGACAAGTGGCCCGACCGGCGCATGCGGGCCGAGCAACGCATCTATTCCATGTGGGAACTGGACTATGTGCACCCCCAACAAGGTACAGGCAACCCATGACCTTTATTGATAACAATGGCTATATCAGTGCCCAGCAGGAGCACCTAGACCAGTGCGAGCTGGATCTGGCCGAACTGCAACGCCGGTTGAGCCAGGCCCCCTGGAGCCGCTTCGAGCAAAGGGCCGCCGAGCGCACCCTGCAACTGCTTATCGAGTCCTGCATCGGCATCGCCAAACAGTGGTCGAAGCAGGTGACCGGCAAGGCCAGCAATGAAGCACTGACCGCCTTCAACCGACTTACGGACAAAGGCCTTATCCAGGCCCAGGTCCCCTGGCGCAAGGTGGTGGGGCTGAGAAACGCCCTGGTACACGATTACCTGGAAGTGGACCCGGACATCATCCGCGACGTTATCGCCTCGAACTACCACCAGCCGCTGCTCGAATTCGCCCGGCAGGGGCTGATCGCCCTGGGAAGCGTGAGGGGTGAGGAGTGAGGCATCACAATAATTCCCCCACAATGGCACCCGGATCCATTACTATCGCAACATAAGGCATCACAACAGGGAAGCTCATCATGCACGGCAACGCCAGGGAATTGGCCACCATCATCATGGACAGGTTCGACGCCTTCTACCGTCGTTTTCTCGACATCACCCAAGGCGCCAAGGTCAGGTTCGAAACCCGGGACTGGCTGGGCGTGCAGCTGGCCGGGCGCCAGCGTATCCGCCTCTACGACCACCATGTAAACGAAACCCTGCAGGCGGTGAGCGACCACATGGGCGGCGCCCCCCTCGGCCAGGAAGGCCTCAAGGAGCTGAAGCAGGCGTTCAACGATCTGCTTACCCACCACCCCAACCCCGAGATAGCAGAGTCCTTCTACAACTCGGTATACCGGCGTTCCCTGCGCCACAAAAACATCCGCGCCGAAAATCTCTATGTGCACGGCTTTATCCGCCGCGCCCCCGAGCCGGACCTGGCCCCCTACAGCTGGCACTACCGGCTTGACATGCAGGATCTCGCCGGCTGCCTGCGCCGGGTGCTGGAGCAGACGGGGCTGGCCGTGCCCTTCAGCAACCTGGAGCGGGACCTGGGCCATGTGCGCCGTTACCTCGAAGAGCAGGGGCCGGTCGAACTCGCCAGGGGGGAATTCAGCCTCACCTTTATCAACACCCTGTTCTACCGCAACAAGGGCGCCTACCTGGTCGGACGGCTGGAGCAGGGCCCCCTGCTACTGCCCTTTATCCTGCCCATACTGCACGACGACGAGGGCGGCCTCAGCCTGGACACCCTGATCCTCTCGAAGGACGACTCTTCCATCCTGTTCGGCTTTGCCCGGGCCTATTTCATGGTGTGGTGCCCGGTGCCGGCGCTGCTGGTGCATTTTCTGCGCCCCTTGCTGCCCAACAAGGCGGACTACGAGATCTACACCGCCATCGGCTGCCAGAAGCACGGCAAAACCGAGTTCTACCGCCACTTCCTGCACCATCTGCACCAGTCCAGGGACCAGTTCGTGGCGGCGCCCGGCATCAAGGGCATGGTGATGAGCGTATTCACCCTGCCCTCCTTCGACGTGGTGTTCAAGGTGATCAAGGACAAGTTCACCCCGCCGAAGGAGGTGAACCACGAAACGGTCAAGGCCAAATACCGGCTGGTGAAGCAGCACGACCGGGTCGGCCGCATGGCCGACACCATGGAGTTCACCAATTTCGAGCTGCCGCTGCACCGCATCAGCCCCGAGTTGCTGGCCGAGCTGCAGCAGGTGGCCCCCTCCCTGCTTACCATCAAGGGCGACACCCTGGTGATCCGCCACCTGTATACCGAACGGCGCATGACGCCGCTCAATATCTACCTGGAGCACGCCTCGGACCAGGCGGTGAGCGACGCCGTCGACGAATACGCCAACGCCATCAAGCAACTGGCGGCGGCCAACATCTTCCCGGGCGACATGCTGTTCAAAAACTTCGGCGTCACCCGCCACGGCCGGGTGATCTTCTACGACTATGACGAAATCGCCTACATGACCGAGTGCAACTTCCGCGACATTCCCAAGGCCCGCTACCCGGAAGACGAACTCAGCGCCGAGCCCTGGTATTCGGTGGGCCCCAACGACATCTTTCCGGAAGAATTCGCCACCTTCCTGCTCAGCAGCCCCCGCATCCGCGAGGCCTTCAAGCAGCAGCACAACGACCTGTTCAGCGCCGGCTACTGGCGCCAGCTGCAGCAGAACATCCAGGCCGGCCAGTTTGTGGACGTGTTCCCCTACCGGCGCCGGCAGCGGTTTAAATATCTGTACGAAGAGGAGTGAGAAGTGGAGCGCAGGCGGTTCGCCTGCATTTCTGACCTGGAGCGCAGGCGGCTCGCCTGCATTTCTGACCTGGAGCGCAGGCGGCTCGCCTGCATTCCCGCGCAGCGGGAAACGTACGTGCAACCCCCATGCGGGCGGGCCGCCCGCGCCCCATTGTTTTATGTTATTAACCCGGCGGCAGTTTAGATCTGATATACTGTGCGAATGAAAACAGATGCACGCAAGCTCACCACCGAGCAACAAGAGCTGCTGAGGCAGCAGGCCATCCGACTTCGACTGGAAAATAAGACCTTCCGCGAGATCGGCCGATTACTGAATGTTCATCCGGATACCGTGGGCCGTTGGTTCAAGCGCTACGAGGCCGGCGGCAAAGCGGCTCTCGCCGTCCAGAAACGGGGTCCAAAAAACAAGCCCGGCCGCCTGAACGCCGTGCAACAGCAGAAGGTGATCGAGGCTATCCGCGACCATATGCCCGATCAGTACAAGCTGGGGTTTGCCCTGTGGACCCGGCGCTCCATTGCTGAACTGATCAAGCAATTTTGGGGCATCCACATTCCGGTTCGCACCATGGGGGACTACCTCAAGCGCTGGGGATTTACACCCCAGAAGCCCTTGAAAAAGGCATGGGAGCAGAGCCCGGCTCGTGTCGAAGCCTGGCTGAACGAGGAGTATCCACGTATCAAGGCCCGTGCCAAGACTGAAAAGGCCCAGATCTTCTGGGGCGACGAAACCGGCATCAAGAACACGGTCCAACATGGGCGCAGCTATGCCCCGGTTGGCAAGACGCCGGTACAAGCCCTGCCGGCCAAGCGGGTTTCCCTGAACATGGTGTCGGCCATCACCAACCAAGGTACGGTCCGCTTCATGCTGTATGAATCCACCATGACGGCAGACGTGTTGATCAAGTTCATGCGCGGGCTGATTGCCTCCACCCCGGGAAAAGTATTTCTGATCCTGGATAACCTGCGGGTTCATCATGCCAAAAAGGTCAAACGCTGGCTGGAAAAAGGGACGGTAAAGCGTTTTCTGGAGGTCTTTTTCCTGCCCGCCTACTCACCGGAACTGAATCCGGATGAGTATCTCAATGGTGACCTGAAAGGCATGGTGCACAGTGGGCCGGCGATTCGCAGTGTGGAAGAGCTCAAGAAGCGAACCCGCTCCTCTATGCGGAAGTTGCAGCGCAGGTCGGAGCGGGTGAAAAGTTACTTCCGATCGGAGCACATCGCTTATGCGGCATAATCGATGTATTTTGCCGCCGGGTTAATATCTCTTGCCCACCGCCGACATGGTTTTGGCCTGGCGCAGGTTTTCTATGGCCTTGGGATAGTAGCGGGGCGAGGCGTCGATGGCGCGCTGGAACAGGCTGGCCGCCTCGTCGTATGACCCTTCCATCATGGCGATATAGCCCAGGTCATTGAGGGCTTCGGCCTGGGACATGTTCTTGCGCAGGGCCGCCAATGCCTCGGACTTGCGACCCCAGCGGTAATAGAGCAACCCCAGGTTATTCCAGGCCCGCTGGTATTCCGGATCCTGGTTTACCGCCCGGGTCAGGGCTCGCTCCGCCTGGGGGTATTCACCGTCGAGATAATAGGAAAAGCCCAGGTTGGTGTGCAGCATGGCCAGGCCGGGCTGCACCTTGAGCGCGCACTGGTAATGCTGCCGGGCCCGTTCGCCCTGCTCCAAAATGTCCGCCAGCAGGCCCAGGGCATTGTAGCTGCGCCAGGGCGAGCGGTTGTCGGTAACACAGTTGGCGGCATCGGCGGTGGGCGCATTAAGCCGGGCCAGATCGGCGGCCACCACCTCCTGCAGCAAGGTTTCCGCCTCGTGATGGCGCTTCATGTCCACCAGCAGCAGGGCCAGGGCTTCTTTCAGATCCTGCCGTTTGCCGTCGAGGGCAATGGCCTCGCGATAGGCCTGCTCGGCCGCGCCGTTGTTCTTGCGCTGCTGCTCCAGCCGGGCGATGTTGAGGTAGAGATCCGCCTTGTTGAATTCCCTGAAGGACAAGGCCTGGCCATAGGCGTAGACCATGGCATCGACATTGCCGGAGGCTTGCGACTGGGAGATAAGCATGCGGGCTTCCGCCGCATTGGTGGGCTTGATCACCCCGGATCCCGGTGTTCTCCCGCCGGAAAGCCCGTCTTCTTCCTGCTGGCCGGTGGTGGCCGCACAGCCGCTCAGCAACAGCAGCATCAGGGTAATGGTGAGCTTGTTCATCTTGTTATCCTTAAGCCAGTCCCTGGCTAAAGCCGGTTGATTCCACCTAATGCTAGTAGCAGCAATGGGTCTCGGCCAGTGCCTGTCTCCCTGATTAATTGACCCCGCCCTCTTTTTTACTTCTTTTTAAGAACTACCACCCATCACCTTAAGCACCTTAAGCAGTGCCGGACCGACCGCCACGATAAAGAACGACGGCCAGATAAAAAACACCAGCGGAAAGATCATCTTGGTGCCTACCTTGGCCGCCAGCTCTTCCGCCTCCTGCTTGCGTTTGATGCGGTATTCATCCGCATAAACCCGCAGGGTTTCGGCAATGCTGGTGCCCAGCTGGATACACTGGTTGATGGCCACGTTAAGGCTGCGAAAATCCTCCAGGCCGGTGCGCAAAATAAACTCCTCAAAGGACTGCTGCATGGTCAGGCCCGCCCTTAGCTTAGCGGAAACCAGGGTCAGTTCATGGGCCAGCTCCTCATGGCTCATGCTGACCTCCTGAGCCACCCGCTGCAGCGCGGCCTTAAAGCCCATCCCCGCCTCGGTACAGACCACCAGCAGATCCAGAGCATCCGGCATCGCTACCTTCATTTGGGTCATACGTTTATCAGCCATTCGCTCCAGTATAAATACGGGTAATACATAGGCCACATAGGCTATTGCCGCTATCAATAGCAAAATTATATTAAAGGGGAGCTGGGTATACAGGTTAAGTCCAAGGAAACCAAAAATAACAGCAAGCAAAATCACTATTATCCTGATGCCGTTAAACAGGCTATAGGCCGACTCCTTATGAAAGCCCGCATGCACCAGCAGGGTACGGATACGGTGGCCGTTAAAGCCGCTACCATGCTGTTTGGCGATAAAAAGCCGCTGCTCCAGGGTCTGGTCGTTTGCGTCCGCCTCCTGCTGGATATGCTTAAGCTGGCGCCGATAGGGGCTCATTACCCCGCTGGCCACCAGGGTCAGCCCCCAGAACAGAGTAATGGCGGAAAGTCCCACTATCCCGATGAGTAGCCACTGGCGCAGTTGCGGATCCGCCAGCACCGGCCCCAGCAGTTGGTTTAGCATGTCCATATTACACCTCTATCTTGATAATTTTGCTGATCCACCAGGTGCCGATGGCCATACCTACACCACCAAAAATCAGTAACCGGTTACCTTCTGGTGACCCCAGCAGTTCAGCCACATAGCTGGGCGTCGTCAGATAAATAAGGGCAAACAGGGCAAAGGGCGTCAGTACCAGTACCCAGCCGGACATACGCCCTTCGGCGGACAGGGTGCGCAGCTGGCGGTTAAATTTAAAGCGCTCGCGGATAATACGGGCCAGCTTGTCGATATTTTCCACCAGGTTGCCGCCGGTTTCCCGCTGCACCTGCACGGCGCTGATCAGCGCCATATTGGATATGCTGGGCACCCGCTCCAGCAGGCCGGTCATGGCCTTGCGCACATCCTTGCGGTAGTTGATATCGGCGAACACCAGGGCGAACTCCCGCCCCATGGGGTTGGGCATCTGTTCGCTAATCAGCTTGATGGTGTCGGCAAAGGAATAACCCGCCTGCAGGCCCCGCTTCATAATATCCAGCGCCTCGGGCAACTGCTGCTCGTACAGGGCCAGTCGCTGCAGGTAATTGCGCTTTAGCTTAAAGTGGGCAGCCAGCGGGGGAAGTGCCAGCATAAAAAGGGTAAGCCAGATATTGTGCAGCCAGAGCCAGCTTATCAGTGCCAGCACCAGGCTGATGGCCCCCACCATCAGCACCAGTTGCCAGGCATAGAGCTTTGAGCCGGCCAGCTCCAGGGAAAAGGCCACCCGCTCCATCAGGGGCAGGGTCTCGATACCACGCAACAGGGGCGAGAGGGCATCCAGCTTTTTGGTACGATAGATGGAAGCCTGGGCCTGCTCGCGGTTTTCTTCCGCCAGGGCCCGGACCCGGCGCTTGAGCATGGCCGAGTACTTGAGCCGGGGCTGGGTCACGGGCACAAACAACGCCATGCTTAAACACACCACCGCCAGTGCCACCAGTGCCAGAAAAATCAGGGTATTCATGGCAACCTCCCGCTAGAAAATCCCTTTATGCAAGTCGGCATCGCCAAACAGGCTGCGCGGCAACACCATGCCCCGGCGCGCCAGGCGGTCGTAAAAGTTGGGCATAACGCCGGTGGGCCTGTGGCGGCCCAGTACATTGCCCTGGTCGTCGATGCCGGTGCGCTCGAAGGTAAAAATTTCCGACATGGTAATGGTCTCGCCCTCCATGCCGTGCACCTCCTGCATGCTGATCATGCGGCGCCTGCCGTCTTCCTGCCGCTCCAGCTGGATGATGAGATCCAGGGCCGAGGCCACCTGGGTGCGGATATTTTTTACCGGCATGTCGAAGCCGGTCATGGACACCATGTTCTCCAGCCGGCTAAGGGCGTCCCGCGGGCTGTTGGCGTGCACCGTGGTGAGCGAGCCCTCATGGCCGGTATTCATGGCGGTAAGCATGTCAAAGGCCTCGGCGCCGCGCACCTCCCCCACCACTATGCGGTCGGGCCGCATCCGCAGGGTATTTTTGACCAGATCCCTTAAACCCACCTCGCCCCGGCCCTCGATATTGGCCGGGCGGCTTTCCAGCTGCACCACATGGGGCTGCTGCAGTTGCAGCTCGGCGGAGTCTTCCACCGTAATGATGCGCTGGTTGGCGGGAATAAAGCTCGAGAGGATATTAAGAAAGGTGGTTTTACCGGTGCCGGTACCGCCGGAGATAAGAATGTTGAGCTTGCCCTTGACCACCGCCTCCATCACCTGGGCGATGGCCGGGGTGATGGTGCCGAAGTCTATAAGCGTATCTATGGCCAGTTTTTCCACGGTAAAGCGGCGGATGGACAGGGTGGGCCCGTTCAGCGCCAGGGGCGGGATAATGGCATTGACCCGGGAGCCGTCCTTCAGGCGGGCATCCACCATGGGCGAGAGCTCGTCGATGCGCCGGCCCACGCTGGACACGATGCGCTCTATCACCCCCATCAGGTGCTCGTCGTCCCGGAATGTGAGCGGCACCCGCTCTATGCGCCCACGCCGCTCCACATAGAGGCTTTTGGCGCCGTTGACCATAATGTCCGCAATGGTGCTATCGGCCAGCAAGGGCTCCAGCGGCCCCAGGCCCAGCACCTCGTCGAGTATCTGGCGCACTATCTTCTGGCGCGAGGCCAGCGACAGAGGCGTGGGTGAGTCCTGCATCAGCTGCAGGCAGAGCCGCTCTATCTGCTCGCTGGCCTGTTCCCTGGACACCGTCTGCAGCATGGGCAGATCCAGCATGTCCATCAGCCGGCTATGCAGGCGCTGTTTGTGGGCATCTTCCTCCTGGTTGAGGATATAGTCTTCTAGGTTCATCCGTGACCCCCTTGGCCTCGGCTATTTTTTGCCGAACAGCCGGTTAAATAATCCCGGTTTGGGCTCGTTCTGCCCGGGCCGGGTTTGCAGTGCCTCAACAACGGCGTTGAAGGCGGCCACCAGTTTATGGTTGCCCTTTTCTTCCGCCACCAGCCGGCCCAGATCGGTACAGGTTTCCGCCATGGCGAAGTCGTTGGGCAGGGTAAGGATTCGGGTGATTTCGGTGGCTTTTTCAATTTCCGCGAGGGAAACGTCCTTTTTCTTGTCGAAACGATTGATCAGCAGCAGGATGCGATCCTTG
Organism: Zobellella denitrificans; assembly: GCF_002237365.1. Classification (GTDB taxonomy): domain Bacteria; phylum Pseudomonadota; class Gammaproteobacteria; order Enterobacterales; family Aeromonadaceae; genus Oceanimonas; species Oceanimonas denitrificans. The sequence goes on along the minus strand of NZ_NMUO01000046.1, from coordinate 20,763 downwards.
CCTATGCCCAGTTCATGGCGCAACTGACGCAACAGGTAGATGGTTTCGCGCAGGCCCGCCAGGCTCTGCTGCATCACCACCAATACCCGGTCGGCCTGCTCCAGCAGGGGCAGGTTCCAGCCCTCCGGCCCGCGGGACATGTCCACCAATACCTGCCCGTACTGACCACGCACCAGGTGCAGCAACTGGGAGCACTGGCGGGCGGATGCGCTTTTTTCATCGTGCAACGCCAGGGTGGAAGTGGGCAGCACCTCAAGATGCTCCCGGGCCTTGCTCACCATGCCGGCCAGGGCCATGGCATCCAGCTCGCCGGCGCGCTGCAGGGCCTCGCTCAGGCCGCCTTGTTTGTTTTTGATATTGAGGTAGTCGGCCAAAGAGCCGTAGCGCATGCTGGCATCCAGCAACAGGGTTTTGCTCCCCTCCTCCTTCCGGCTAAGGGCATGGCCCAGGTTGGCACAGACAAAGCTGGCCCCCGAGCCCGCCTTGCCGTTGACCACTACTGTTACCGGCGCCAACTTGACACTGGCGGACACCTGGGCCGAAATCCGCACCAGGGCGGACCAGAGTTCGACCGGCTCGCTCTCAAAGGGCAAAAAATCCATGGCGCCCATGCGCATGGCCCTGCGCACCAGGGCGGTGTTTTTAACGTCACCCATAAAAACAAGGGTGCGTTCTTCCCCCGCTTTGCGCTCCAGCTCGTCGTATACCGGCGCCATCATGGGGTGATCCACCAGCAACAGCACCTGGCGCTCGCCCTTGGGCAGAAAATCCTGATCCCCCAACCTTTTTAGCTGCAGCTGGTGGCTATGGTGCAGTTTTACCTTAAGCAGGGGCCAGACTCGCTCGTCCGGATCCATTACATTCAGCTGCAAGGGGCAGGACAGGGCCGGTAATGGATGTATCCCTTCCCGCTCCAACTCGACTATTTTGGCGTCTGACATCGGTTAAGCTCCTCCGATACTGCATGAGATTTCACCGGCCTTGGTCATGCCCAGGCTTTCGGCCCTCAGGGTGCTGGAAAAGTCCGGGGCCAACATGGAGAGATCCACACTGAGCGGCAAGATCATTTCATACTGGTAATTCGTGATCCGGCTACGTACGTAACGAATGCTGTTGTAATCGGCCCCCAGCGGGGCGGCCAGCAGGGTGCCCGTGGTACCCAGGTATTCGAACGATACGTTTTCCGGCACAAAACCGGGTAAAACCCCGCCCAATTGCGTTGACACCATGCCGGCGATGGTACCGTCAAGCGCCTCGTTTACCGGGCAAACCGTGGCCAGGCGGGCGGCACGGCGGGATGCCTCGTTCAATACCCCCCAGGTGTAAAGCAGCCTTCCTGCCTCCATAACCGCAAACATCACCAGAAATACCACGGAGCCGACAATGGCAAATTCCACGGTAGTGGTACCCAGCTGCCACCGTTTACCTGGCCCTTTCATAGCAAGGCTCTCATGGTCATGCTTGTTTGCAATGGAAAACCAAGGGAGATGCTGTTACCGAAAAAAGTATTGAAGGTCTCACCAAAAATGGGTTGCCAGTCGTAGCTGACATGAATTTCCACATAGGTGTCATCGCCGATCATGGTTGGCGTAATGGTAATGTCCTCGGCCTTAAGGCCGGGCAGCACCGTTTTGGTGCCCACGGTTTCCTGGCCGTAGAGGATCATGTTCTTGGTTTTGCCCTGCACCAGGGTAACGTCGAAGTTGCCCGCATTGGGGCTGACGCTGGCGGTTCTTGCCCCCGCCCGCACCGCCTTGGTCAGGGTGTTGTATTCATAGAGCATGCGGCCAAACTCGCCGATGGCGAGCAGCAGCAGCAGCATAATGGGCAAGACCAGGGTCGCCTCTACCGCCGCCAACCCCTTTTGTCTGGATAAGCGCAACATCAGGAATCGCCCTCCATACCATCTTTATAAAGCACCAGCCGGTAGGGGCCATTGTTCAGGTTACTGTTGCCCACCCCATCGGCGGTGCAGTTTTTTACAAACTCGGCTACGATAAACTGATCGTTACCCTGGCCGGTGACTTCCTGGCTCAGGTACATACAGGCAGTCCCCATGGAAGGCACTGTGGTTTTACCCTGGTTTACACCGCTGCAGTTGCCTACCGGTACCTTGACCATGCGCCGCTTGGGCACGCAATGGGCCGTATTGGGCGAAGTGGAGTTAGTACCATTTACGTAGTCGGGATAACTTTGCAACTTGGCCAAAATAGTCGGGTCGGTCAGCTTGGTGCTGCCGGCGGTATTTGCAAAGTCCGAATCGGAAAATAACACCGGGGCCAGGCTGGGTACGGCGCAATCGGCATAATAGGCATCATCGCCGCCTTCCACCGGGGCACTCAGGGGTTCCGTCATCGGACTCTTGTATTTGCCCAAACGGGTGTTAAGGCCAGCCCCGGTCGGCCCTATCATATTACCGGTTTCGGTCGTGATATTGTCACCCGGAGAAATACAGGAAGCGTCGGTCAAGGCCCCTGCCAGCCCTTCCCGGTAGCCAGCCGCCCCGGAGGTACCCAGGTCCACCGCCAGGAAGTTGCCCGGCCCCACGGGGGTACTGTTGCTGGGCACCTTGATCACCACCACATCCCCCTGGTTATTCTCGTCGGAAGGGTTGAAACCAAAGTTATAGTCGGACGGGATATTATCCGGATCCGGCGGGTTGGTGTCGTTGGTGCACATCATCAACGGAATGATCTGGCAAGGGTCCTGGATAGTCGGGCTGGCTCCCGCTACCGCCGAGGCACCCACCTGCCAGATATCCACCAACAGCTGGGAAAAAAACTGGTCTACCGGCACCGTGGGTAAGGTCACCCGGATATAGTGGGCTGTTTCATCATTGGTGGGAGTAAATTCATACTGGTCGCCGGCCAGGTTGTACACGCTGTGGGAAAACTCGACCACCACCGCCTCGGCCAGGCCGGCGGGGTCGATATTCACCCGGCCAAAGCCATCACCTGCCAGTATGGCCGCCAGAGTGTCTTCTACCGCCGCCCGGGCGTCCTCATGGTTGCCACCCTTGTCCAGGGTTTCGGCCCCGCTCAGGGCGGCGGAGTCCACCGCGTCCTGTACCCGGGTCTTGTTGAGCAGAAGATAACCGCCGTCCAGGGCCAGGGCGGTGAAGGCCAGCAATACAAAAAGCGCCACCGTCACCAGTATCAGCACGGCGCCTTTCTGCTGCTTTCGGTGTGATAGCGCTTTCATGGCGTTAACTCCTGCTAGTTGCCAAAGTTAAGGGTAACCTGGGTCTTGCCCTCGGCCGGGGCCTCGGCCCCCTTGGCATATTTGCCGTAAAGGGGCACGCCGTAGTTACCGTCCAGGGTCAGGGCGGCTATTTTGCCGTCGTTACGGGCGGGCGCCTCCGGATCCATAATCTGCAGTTCGTTCAGATCCTTGATGCTCTCGCCCATGGCAAAGTTGTAGTGGCGCTCGGTGGCGCAACCGGCCAGAATGCCTGCGGCCAGCAAAGTCAGTAGTATACTTTTCATATTGCCGCTCCTATAAAGACTGGCCGTAGGTCTGTTCCATGCCGCCCTCGCCCATGGCGGGGTTGGCACCGGTATTGCCGGCAGGCGCCGCCAGGGGCGTAGCATCGCCCACCCGGGTGCGCTCCGACATGCGGCCCAGCAGGTAGAATTCCATGTCGTTGGGCTCGATAAAGCCGTCGGTGGGCAGGGTGATCTGCTGCTTGTCGAAGGGCCTGACCAGGCGGGGGGTCACCATAATCACCAGTTCGGACTCGCCCTTGACAAAGCTGCGGCTGGTAAAGAGGTTACCCAGCACGGGCACATCCCCCAAAAATGGCAACTGGCTCACCGACTCGCGGGTGCTTTCGTTCAGCAGGCCGGCAATACCGATGGTCTGGCCGTCCCCCAGTTCCACCGTGGTGCCGGCGCTGCGCTTGTTAAGGGCGGTGATATTGCCGAACACCGGAATACTGGTGGTATTGGCCACGGTCGGCTCGCTGACACTGACATTGAGGTTGAGGTTGATCTTGCCGCTGTTCAGCACCACGGGGGTAAATTTAAGCCCCACCCCGAATTCCTTGAATTCGATGGCAATGCCGTCTTCGTTGGGCACGGGCACCGGGAACTCTCCGCCGGAGAGGAACTCGGCGGACTGGCCGCTGATGGCGGTGATGCGCGGCTCGGCCAGCACCCGGGCAAGTCCTCGGGTTTTGGCCAGATCCAGCGCCACCTGGAAGATATCGTCACCACTGGTCCAGTTGCCCAGCAGGGTGTTGGTGCCGAATTCGGCCAGCTGCCCCACACTGTCGCGCAACAGGGTAAAGCTGCCGCCCTTGAGGCTAAGGCCAAAGGCGGACTCCCAGCTGCGGGAGGTATCCCGCGCCACCTCGGCGACGGTGACTTCCAGCATCACCTGCTGGCCACCGCCCACACTCATCATGTTCATCACCTCGGAGCGGGCCGTGCCCCCCTCGGCGGCCACCACATAGCCCCGGGCCAGTTCATAGGCGGCGTTGAGCTTGTCGAGATCCGACACCTCGCCGCTTACCACCAGTTGCCCCTGGGAGGTATGCACCTGTATGGGCTCGTTGGGCAAAAAGCGGTAGAGCCGCTCCTTAAGGCCCTGCAGGTCGTGGCTTACCTCGATGTCGTACACCTGCATCAGGGCGTCATTCATGTCCCACACCATCAGGTTGGTATGGCCCAATGACTTGCCCACCAGGTAAAGCTCTCTGTCTTGCAGCACCAGCACGTCGGCGATGGCCGGGTTGCCCACCGACACCCGGCTGGCGGGCCGGTCGAGCATCAGCGAGCGGGATTTATGGATGGGCAACTGCACCTCGTTGCCCGCCTGTTGCAGGGTGCCGCCGGACCAAACCAGCCCGGGCGACAACAGCAATACCGCCCCCAGAATCGTGCCGAGAAGGGTTTTCATAGCCACCTCCGTGTGAACTTTTTTATTTTGTGGTGTCAGCTTTTAACCGGTATCTGTTGCTGGCTGGTGCCCTTGATAAGATCAATGGTGGCCTGGCGCCGCTCCCTGGGCTGGGGCGCGGCCGGCTCAGGTGCTGCCTCCGGCACCGGGTCGAGCGCCGCCGTTACCTCGAGATCCCGGTCGTCGTTGGGGTTGCGCAAGGCCAGCTGGATGCGGCCATTGGAGCTGGCGTTAACCAGCCGCTCGGCCTGCTCGGGGTCTACCTCCAGGGTGACGGCGCGCACCAGCTTGGGCCGGTTTTCATCGGTATGCTGGGTTTGATCCACCGCCAGCACCTTGAGGTTTTGCAGCACGGTGCGGGTCATGTTGCCCTCGGTAAAGAGAATGTCGACCCGGTTGCCGGGCAGCAGAAAGCCGGCCACGCCAATCACGTCGTTCACTCGCACGGTTACCGCCCGCATGCCGGGCTCCAGCAGCACCGAGAGGGTGCTGCCCTGGCCGATGGGGGCCAGCCGCTCCTTGCGCAGCACATCGCCGCGGTAGAGGTTGTTTTTGGCCACCATGTTCTGCACCTGGTCCAGGCTGGTCAGGGCGCCGGGCGGCACCAGGCGGGAGTCAATTTCTTTCAGTTGTACGTGCAGGGGTTCTATGGGGGCGCCGGGGATCAGATCGATGGCGGCCACCACCACCTGGGCGGACTGGGCATCGGCCTGGGCCAGGGCGGCGCGATTTTGCTGGTTGAGCCAGTTGTTCGCCATCCAGGCGGCACCAAGGCCGAATGCCACGGACAGCACAAACAACAGCAGGGTACGTGTTTTCATAACCTTGTCCTTGGTTTCCCTGTTTATTTATTCTCGTCACTGAGTATAGTCAGTGCACGCAATACATGTTCCAGGCTTTTCGCAAAATTTCTTCGCTCAAAGGCTGGCCGGCCTGGCCATTAAAATGCATGATATCTCGCGCTATGCCGAGAATATCCCTCGGGTAACAGGCAATCAGCGGTTTGGCGCTGTTTTCATGCAGTTCCTCGACCATAAAGCGGAATAATGGCTCGGTGGCCACCAGCTGGTATTTTTCCAGGTTCATATTCCACACCTGCTTGTAAAGCTCCACCGGCATGGCCTGCAGGTGGATCTTGTAGCCCAGGCGGCGCAAAAAGGCCTCGTCGGCAATGGTTTCCGGATCCAGGTTGGTGGAAAACACCAGTATCTGCTCGAAGGGAATATCAAAATGCAATCCGTTCGGCAAAGAGAGAAAGTCCCGTCGTTCTTCCATGGGCACTATCCAGCGGTTGAACAGCTCGTCGGCGGAAAATCCCTGCCGACCAAGGTCGTCGATTAAAAACACCCCGTTATTGGCCTTGAGTTGCAAAGGCGGGCTATACTGCCGGGATTGCCGGTCGAAATGCACCTCCAGCATATCCAGCTTGAGTTCGCCCCCCACCATCACCAGGGGGCGCTTGCAGGGGATATAGCGACCGTCCCTTTCCTTTTCATTATGTTCATCCACCCGCCAGTGATAGAGGGGGTCGAATACCGGAATAATGGTGTTTTGCACCGCTATGGCATGGGGCACATAGATATGCTCGTCGAAGATTTTATTGAAACGGTGGCATAAAAAGCTTTTACCGGTGCCCGCATGACCGTAGATAAGCAAGGGCCGGCGTGAATTAAGCGCAGGCCCCAGGGTGTTGATAAGATCCTGGCTTATCACCATATTGTCCAGTGCAGCCAGCAGCCGCTCGCGGCGGATGCTGCGCTCCCCCAAAGACTGGGCCAGCACCAGCTTGTTGTAGTCGGCCAGGGGGATAGGCGCCGGGCCTATATAGCCGTCCCGGGCGCTGACTTCCTGGGCCTCGTACTGGCCCTTGTTGGTGAGCGCATAGCGGATGGGCTCGTCCATCCGGCCCGAGGCGCGTACCTCCACCAGTTGCAGGGTTTTCAGCTCCTGCAGCAGCGGCTCGACAATGCTGCCGCGCAGGCAGAGCCGATCGCTTAAAATCGGCAGCGAGAGGCTGCCTTCTTCCTGCAAATGACGCAGGATCAGGCGAAACAGCAACTCGCGGGAAAGGCCGGTTTCGGCCAGGGTTCGGGGTTTGGGCAGCAACATCCTTGTTCCTCCTTGCAAGAGCCGGAAGCTTGAAGCCGGAGGCTGGAAGCTTGAAGCTGGAGGCTGGAAGCTTGAAGCCGGAAGCAGGAAGTTGCCGGCAGCAGCGGCAGGGGCACTCCCTGCCGTGTCCGTTCTGTAGGGCCGAATTTATTCGACCATCAGCGCCCCATAAAGCATAGCCGGTCGAATAAATTCGACCCTACGAAATCAGGGTAAAAATATTAAAGTGGTTTAGCACTACCGCAAGGGCGGCGCCCATCGCCAGGGCAGGACCATAGGGCACCTTAAGCCCCGCCATCTCCCCCTCTATGGGTGCCAGATAGCGGCGGGTACCCAGGATAAGGCCATAGCGGGTAAAGGTTTCCTTAAAGCCCTGCCAGCCCACCTTCCGCCAAGCCAATACCAACACCAAAGGTAGACCAAACATAAGACCGTATAGCAGGGATTCCAAAAAAATTTGCCACCCTACAAAGGCTCCTATAGCCAACCCCAGTTTTATATCTCCACCAGCCAAAAAGCGGAAGAAAAAAAGAGGAAACAGCAAAATAAAAGAATAAACCAAACCGGATAAAGAAAAAGCCACTCCAAGCCCAATGAAATTATTATAAAAAAAAGCCGCAGGAATAAAACTCAGCGTTAGCCAGTTTGGTATCTTATGAGTAGTTAGGTCTAACCAAACAACAACGGCAAGAAAAATAAACAATGGCAGCTGTATCATAATCCCACCATAGCCTTATAAAAAGGGGCTAAAACGCCCCTCTCATAACAGTGCATACTTTAAGGCCTTGCTGCGCCACAATCGACTGTACTACCAGTTGTAGCAACGGCTGTACATAGCTCTTCGATAGTGTTATCAACTTGATTACCCAACTGGAAAAATGCAGCAACAACAGCTGCTGAAACCAATGCGCCGGCTACAGCATATTCAACGGTAGTCAGACCATCCTCATCATTTACCAAGCGAAGCAATTCTTTTGCAATCAACATAAAAATACCCTCATATCCATATTGCGTATTTTTATTCCCATATTGCTATGGAAAGTACATTTAGCAAACTTATTTTCCCGGAAGTTACCGGAATTACGGTTATGCCCCTGGCATACCCAATTTACTCATATAGTCGCGCCGCCTCCTTTCATGCTCGATTATATGTTCCGGACAGGTTCCGGGCCCCAAGCGCAATGCTTACAATAGGTATAGTGCAGTGATGGAAGTAATCAAAGTTTGCCCGGGTTGATTTTTTTAGGTGTGTTCCTTCGTCATTGGCCGTTTTCCTTTCTATTTTTTCGTAAAGTCCGGGCGATACCGCCGCTATGCAGATGAAAAAAGAGCCACTTGAGCACCAAATCAAGCGTTCACTCTAATAACCGGCATGTTGCTTTTTAGAAAAAATTCTAACCCTGGCCGCGAGCCCGGTGCCGCAAGGTCTGTGTGATATGGGCAAACGGGCGGGAGGAGACTGGATATGGCGTCCTTGTGGCAGTTGGACGAAGGCCCCTTGGCCAATAAATTCGACCCTACGACAACCCCACGGGATGCACCGGGCCCGTCGTAGGGCCCATGTCAATAGACCTTTCCACCACCGGCACAAATGCGTCAGCCCTGGCTTTTCTCCGTTTCGGTGTCCGCTTCTCCGTGCCCAGGGGGAGGAGGTGTTGGTTTGCGGCCGTGCTACACTGTCGGCCTTATCTGTTTGGCGGGAGCAGCAAGATGGCCCAGCGCAAGTTGCCCATTGGCATACAAACCCTCGGAGAAATTATCACCGGGGGGTATTACTATGTGGACAAAACGCCCTATATCCACCAGTTGATCGAGCAGGGAAAATACTACTTTCTCTCCCGCCCGCGCCGGTTTGGCAAAAGCCTGCTGCTCGATACCCTGCACCAGCTGTTCGAGGCGAAAGAGCCGCTGTTCCGCGGCCTGTTTATTCACAATAAATGGGACTGGTCCCGTCCCCGGCCGGTGATCCGTCTGGGCTTTGGCAGCGGGGTGATGAACGGACGGGAACTGCTGGATCAGAATATCCACGAGCAACTGAACGAGCAGGCCGTGCGGCTGGGCGTCACCCTGGTCAACCAGACCATCGGCGGCCGCTTTGCCGAGCTTATCCGCCGCACCCATGAGCTGTATGGCGAGCGGGTGGCGGTGCTGATCGACGAATACGACAAGCCGATTCTGGATAATATTACCAACGCCCCCGTCGCCACCGAGCTGCGCGAGGGGCTGAAAAACCTCTATTCGGTGCTGAAGGATGCCGACCCGCATTTGTGCTTTTGCCTGCTGACCGGGGTGTCGAAGTTCAGCAAGGTCAGTCTGTTTTCGGGGCTGAATAACCTCAACGACATCACCCTGGATGCGCCCTTCAGTGCCATTTGCGGCTATACCGAGCAGGATGTGGATAGGGTGTTCGCGCCCGAACTGGCGGGGCTTGACCGGGAGCAAATCAAAACCTGGTACAACGGTTACAACTGGGGCGGCGAGGCGGTCTACAATCCCTTCGATGTGCTGCTGCTGTTGCAGAAACGGGAGTTTCGCGCCTATTGGTTTGAGAGTGCGACGCCCACCTTTTTGGTAAAGATGTTGGCGGAGCGGGGTTTTTTCACACCGCAACTGGACCGTCTGGAAAGCCCGCTCAGCCTGCTGGGGCGGTTCGACGTGGACGACATCAGCACCGAGGCGCTGTTGTTCCAGACCGGTTACCTCACCATCCGCCGCAAGGAAGAGCCGGTGCCGAGCTACTGGCTCTATACCCTGGGCTATCCCAACCGGGAGGTGGAGGCCAGCCTTAACCAGGCGCTGCTGCCCAGCCTGGGCGTGGCTGGCACCGAGCCCACCATTCGCGTGCTGCGGTTACTGCAGGCCAATGATTTTACCGGCCTGGAGCAGCATTTTCGCTCCCTGTTCGCGGCGCTACCCCACGACTGGTATCGCAATAATCCCATCGCCAAATACGAGGGCCACTACGCCAGCGTGTTCTACAGCCATATCGCCGCCCTGGGGCTGCGGGTAACGGTGGAGGATGCCTCCAACACCGGCAAGGTGGATATGGCGGTGGAGTTCAACGGCCATGTCTACCTGTTCGAGTTCAAGGTGGTGGAGCAGGTGCCCGGGGGCAAGGCGCTGCAGCAGCTTAAAGACCGCGACTACGCGGAAAAATACCGCGCCCAGGGCCTGCCCATCCACCTGATTGGGGTGGAGTTCTCCCGCGAACAGCGGCAAATTGTGGCCTTTGAGCGGGAGTTGGCGTAAGCCCGGCATCTGGGGTTGGCCGGAGTTCGCGCTGCGCGCGAAATGCAGGCGGGCCGCCTGCGCTCCGCTTCGCCGGCGCCGATGGCTGGTACCTCGTTATTTGTCTTTTCCCTTCGCCAAGCGCTTGCCGGGTTTCTTGTTGTCGCTTACTTCCCCCAGTTCTTCGTCGCCGGGTTGGGGGGCGTCCGTGCCGGGCTGCTCGGCCCCGCCCGATACCGGCGTGCCCGTGTCGGGCACCGGTGCGTCCCCACCAAGCCGGGCCGCCAGCATGCCTATGCTCTCCCCCACCACCAGGCCCAGGTTGCCGTAAGAGGCCACCACCGCCACTGAGATAAGGGCGCCGGCCACCGCATATTCCAGGGTGGTGATACCGCCCTGGCGGCGGCGCCGTTTTACCGAAATGGTTGCACGCATCGCATTGTTCCTTATGCCATTTACGGCGCCATCCCGGCGCCGGTTTGTGTTGACTTGCCATTACCCCGTTGCGTGTGTGTATCTACTCTTCCTTATCCCCGTCCTTATCCCCGGTGTTGTCCGGGGGCAGTTCCTCGGGCAATGGAGCGGGCGCGTCTTTCAGCAGCTCCGCCAGGTAAAAAATGGCCCTGCCCACGGCGCCACCGAGCTGGTCGAAGGCCAGGATCACGGCAATGGCCAGCAGGGCGCCGGCCACGGCGTATTCCACTTTGGTCATGCCCTGCTCGTCCGTCAGCAGGAGACTGAACTGTTCAACCAGCATATGGCGTCCTTGTGGCCGGCGGGCGAAAGGCCCCTTGGGCGAATAAATTGCCCCTGCAACACTCCTTGCACGGCTTCCCGCTGCGCGGGAATGCAGGCGGGCCGCCTGCGCTCCACTTCTCCCTTTGGGGGACGGGTAGCCCCTTGGTCGAATAAATTCGACCCTACAAGGGCCCCTCACCCTTCACGCCTCACCCCTCACGCCCTATACATTCTTCCCATAAATATCCCTGGCAAACACCAGGCGGCCCTGCTCCACCCAGGCGGTAAAGTACACCAGGTACACGGGCACCCGCCCCGGCGGCGGCAAGATGCGGGTTTGCGAGCCCGGCGGCAAAGACCAGCCCAAACCGGCGGCCAGGCGCTCGGGCTCGGCCAGGCGCACGCAGCCGTGGCTCAGGGCCCGGTCGGCCTCACCGAACAGGCGCTTGTCGGGGGTGTCGTGCAGGTATACGTCAAAGCGGTTATGCATCTCGAACTTGAGCTTGCCCAGGGCGTTGTTGGGCCCGGGGGCCTGCACCAGGCGCAGCCCCGGTGGCGGCTGCAGCCAGTCGATGGTGCCGGGATCCTGGCCACTGCCCTCCCCCGGCAGCCACACGCTGAAGCCATTGCGGGAAAGAAAGCCGCTGTCCCGCCGCTGGGCCGGCAGCAGATCTTCCCGGATGATATTGGCGGTGGGCGTCCAGTCGGGGTTGACCTTGAGGCCGTCAATATAGGTGGACAAGGCGGGGGTGGGCCAGTCGGGCCGGCCCACTATTACCCTCATGCTGAGCGCGGGCTGGTGGTTCTGCACCAGGGTCAGCCGGTAGGCGGGAATATTCACCAGCACGTAGCGGTCGGGTGCTGCTGGCGGCAGCAGCAGCCAGCGGCGCAGGTTATGGCGCAGCTCGGCCCGCACCTCGGCCGGGGAGCGGGAAAGAATGGCCCGGGTTTCATCGTTCAGCCGGCCGTTGGCCGCCAGGCCATGGGCCTGTTGCAGGTTTTTCAGCACCTCGCTCAAGGTGGCATCCAGGGCATCCGCCCGGCCGCGCGGCGGCGGCAGGGCATGGCCCAGCTCAAGCAGGCGTTGGCGCAGGGCGGGAATGGAAGCATCCCGCTCGCCGGGGCGCACCTCGGACCCGGGCGGCAAGGGGGTATGGTGATTGACCTGCGCCAGGGCCAGGTAGTGCTGCCTTAGCTGCCGGTAACCGGCGTAATCGGGTTGCTGGCGGCGCAAATAAGCGACGAGGTCGCCGCCTTCCAGGGCCTGCTCGTACCCGGCCAGGCCCCGCTCCGGCGGCAGGCGATACTGGGCGAAGCGTGCCCGCTCATCCAGCACCCGGCGCCATTCCCGGCCAAGCCAGGCATCCCGCTCGGCCGGGCTCATGGCGGCAAAGGTCCGGGGCTCGGGCAGCAGCAGGTCGTGCAGCAGTTGGCCGGCCTCGTTCAGGCCGTTGCCGCCGTGCCAGCGCAGCGGCTCGGCGGCCTGCAGCGGCGCGATGAACAGCAAAAGCACCATGAATAAACGCAACATCATCTCCCCTCCCTGGGAACATGGTTGGGTTAAGTATGGGCGATAAAACGGCAGGCGGCGGTGGTATTACATACGCAGCAGAGACGGGGAAGGTACGGCAAGCATCGCGCAGTCGGAAATCAGTACGGCTCGTCATCGTTCAGTTGGGAGGATAAACCCAAGCACTGCCCAGGCGACGAGGGATGGCAACGGCTACTCCGGATAAAAATAGAACAGCAGCAGGGTAAAGGTGGCGGCCGCGGCCAGCATAACGAGATATACCTTAAGGTACTGGCTGTGGCGCCGCCCCTTGAGGTGCACCAGGGTGAAGGTGGTCACCGCCAGCCCCAGGGCCCCCCAGATGCCGACATGAAACCAGTAGGTGGGCAGGCTCAGCCAGTGGGTGCGCACCTCCACCTCCAGGTAGCGCAGGTAGCCGAATTCCTGCTCGGGGCGGCCGTAGTGGAACAGGATCAGCAGCAGGACGTAAAGCGCCCAGCCCCCCAGGGTCATGCCGGCCAGCAGCCGGCCCAGCCAGTCGATGCGTCGTTGTACCATGGGCCACCTCCACGCACATCTTTTGCTTGAGTCCTGAGGCTACAAGGGTAACATTAGCCCCCTTATGTATAGTCTATCGGCCGGGCGCCGACTTAGTTTAAAGCTGGAGAGCGATTCAAGATGACCCACGCATCCGTTGCAGATGTGCTGGCGGGCAAATACCCCGTTGGTACCACCCTGACCGTAAAGGGGTGGATTCGTACTCGCCGTGACTCCAAGGCGGGCATTTCGTTTTTGGCGGTACACGACGGCAGCTGCTTCCATCCGGTGCAGGCCGTGGTGCCCAATAACGTGGCGAATTATCAGTCTGAAGTGGTGCGTCTGACTACCGGCTGCTCCGTGGAAGTGACCGGCACCGTGGCCGAATCCCAGGGCCAGGGCCAGGCTTTCGAGCTGCAGGCCACCGAGGTGAAGGTGGTGGGCTGGGTGGACGATCCCGATACCTACCCCATGGCCGCCAAGCGCCACTCCATCGAATACCTGCGCGAATACGCCCACCTGCGCCCGCGCACCAACCTGATCGGCGCCGTGGCCCGGGTGCGCAACTGCCTGTCCCAGGCCATTCACCGCTTCTTCCACGAGCGCGGCTACATCTGGGTGGCCAGCCCCATCATCACCGCCGCCGACACCGAAGGCGCCGGCGAGATGTTCCGGGTGTCCACCCTGGATCTGCACAACCTGCCGCGCACCGACAAGGGCTATGTGGACTTCAGTGAAGACTTCTTCGGCAAGGAGGCCTTCCTTACCGTGTCCGGCCAGCTGAACGGCGAAACCTACGCCTGCGCCCTGAGCAAGATCTACACCTTCGGCCCCACTTTCCGCGCCGAGAACTCCAACACCAGCCGCCACCTGGCCGAATTCTGGATGATCGAGCCGGAAGTGGCCTTCGCCGATCTGAACGACATCGCCGCCCTGGCCGAAGACATGCTGAAGTATGTGTTCCGGGCCGTGCTGGAAGAGCGCATGGACGACATGAGCTTCTTCGCCGAGCGGGTCAACAAGGAGGTGGTCACCCGGTTGCAGGATTTTGTGGAAAAAGACTTCGCCCAGGTGGACTACACCGACGCGGTGCGCATCCTGCAGGAAAGCGGCCGCACCTTCGAGTTCCCGGTGGAATGGGGCATCGACCTCTCCTCCGAGCACGAGCGCTACCTGGCGGAAGAGCACTTCAAGGCGCCGGTGGTGGTGAAAAACTACCCGCGGCACATCAAGGCCTTCTACATGAAGCTGAACCCGGACGGCGAGACCGTGGCGGCGATGGACGTGCTGGCCCCGGGCATCGGCGAGATCATCGGCGGCTCCCAGCGGGAAGAAGTGCTGGAGGTGCTGGACCGGCGCATGGAAGAGATGGGCCTGAACAAGGAAGACTACTGGTGGTACCGGGATCTGCGCCGCTACGGCACCGTGCCCCACTCCGGCTTTGGGCTGGGCTTCGAGCGCCTGGTGGCCTACGTGACCGGCATGGCCAACGTGCGCGACGTGATCCCCTTCCCCCGCACCCCGCGCAACGCCGAGTTTTAACCGGCCGGTTGAGGATTCCCCCGGCTGCGCCGCCGGGGGTTGTTGTAGGGTCCATTTCAATGGACCATCCCGCCAACGACGCCGTGGTCGGTCGAATAAATTCGACCCTACAGACACCTCCGTCCGTAGGGTCCATTTCAATGGACCATCCCACCAACGGCGTTGGGGGTTGTTGTAGGGTCCATTTCAATGGACCATCCCACCAACGGCGTTGGGGTTTGTTGTAGGGTCCATTTCAATGGACCATCCCACCAACGGCGTTGGGGTTTGTTGTAGGGTCCATTTCAATGGACCTTTCCACCACCGGTGCCGGGGGCTTGGTCGACTGAAGTCGACCCTACGACGCCCCTACCGCTCCAACGCTACCCGCATTTACTTGCCGCCGCTCAGGGCCGACAATGGCCTCTTGAACCATGCCGGCCACCGAGGCCGGACGGAGCCGACCCCGAGGAGCCTTGCGGATGTTGTTGATCCTCTCCCTGCTGCAGCAGATGAGCGTCTTTCTGGTGATCGCCTATCTGTTTTCCAAGTCGCCGCTGTTCAGGCCCATGGCCAACTACTCCATGCGCTTGCCGCACAAGCTGCTGATCTATTTTGTGTTCTCCGGTTTCTGCATCATGGGCAGCTACTTCGGCCTGGCGGTGCAGGACGCCATCGCCAACACCCGGGCGGTGGGGGCCGTGCTGGGCGGCCTGCTGGGCGGGCCCGTCATCGGTTTTCTGGTCGGCCTCACCGGCGGCCTGCACCGTTATTCCATGGGCGGCTTTACCGACCTGGCCTGCGCCATCTCCACCACCCTGGAGGGACTGCTGGGCGGCCTGGTGCACTACTGGCTGGTGAGGAAGGGCGATATCGGCGCCCTCTTTTCCCCCCGCATCGCCTTCTTTACCACCCTGGCGGCGGAGGCCCTGCAGATGGGCACCATACTGCTGGTCGCCCGCCCCTTCGAGCAGGCCTGGGCCCTGGTGCAGGTGATCGCCCTGCCCATGCTGCTCGCCAACGCCACCGGCGCCGCGCTCTTTATCAGCATGATCCGCGACCAGAAGACCATGCGTGAAGAATTCTCCAGCGCCTATTCGGCCAGGGCCCTGGCCATCGCCCGCCGCACCGTGGGCATCATGGCCAGGGGCTTCGGCCGGGAGTCGGCCGAGCAGATCTGCCGCATACTGCATCAGGAGATCGGGGTCGCCGCCGTGGCCATTACCGACCGGGAAAAGATCCTGGCCTTCACCGGCCTGGGCCACGAGCACCACCGGCCGGGCACCCCCATTTCCTCGGCCCTGACCCTGGAGGCGATAGCGGATCAGCAGGTGAAGTTCGCCGACGGTTACCAAACGCCCTATGCCTGCTCCCTCGCCGCCGACTGCAAGCTGGGCTCGGTGCTGGTGATCCCCATCAAGGGCTGCAACGGCATCCTCGGTACCATCAAGCTCTACGAGCCCAAGAAACGGCTGTTCCTCAAGATCAACCGCACCCTGGGCGAAGGCATCGCCGAGCTGATGGCCCACCAGATCTTGAGCGGCCAGCTGGAGCGCCAGCAGCAGTTGCTGACCCAGGCCGAACTGAAGCTGGTCCACGCCCAGGTCAACCCCCACTTCCTGTTCAACGCGCTCAACACCATCGGCGCCATCATCCGGCTGGATCCGGACAAGGCCAGGGGCCTGCTGCTGCACCTGTCCCATTTTTTCCGCAAGAACCTCAAGCGCTCCGGCGAGCGCACCACCCTGAAGGAAGAGCTGGAGCACGTGCAGGCTTACCTGGCAATAGAGCAGGCCCGCTTCAGCGACCGGCTCAGGGTCGGCTTCGACGTGCCCGAGGCCCTGCTGGGGCAGCAACTGCCCACCTTCACCCTGCAGCCCATCATCGAAAACGCCATCAAGCACGGCACCTCCACCCTGCTGGAGCAGGGCGATATCCGGGTAGAGGCACGGCGGGAGGGCGAACAGATACGGCTGCGGATCACCGATAACGCCGGCAACTACCAGCCCGCCGCCCGGTCGGACGGGCTCGGCCTCGGCCTGGTCGACAAGAGGGTCAAGTCCCTCTATGGCGACCAGTACGGGGTGCAGATAGAATGCGAGCCGGAACAGTGGACCCGGGTCACGGTGTCACTGCCTGTTACGGAGGACAACCCATGATCAGTGCCCTTATCGTCGACGACGAACCCTATGCCCGCGCCGAGCTGGCCGAGCTGCTGCGCGCCGAAAACATCACCGTGCTGGCACAGGCCGGCAATGCCCTGGAGGCGCTGGCCCTGCTCAACCGGCTGCGGCCCGATGTGGTCTTCCTCGATATCCAGATGCCCAAGGTCAGCGGGCTGGAGCTGCTGGCCCTGCTCGATCCCGCCCGCATGCCCCGGGTGGTGTTCGTCACCGCCTTCGACGACTATGCGGTGCAGGCCTTCGAGGACAACGCCTTCGACTACCTGCTCAAGCCCGTGGCCCCGGCCCGGTTGCACAAGACCCTGGCCCGTTTGTCCCAGGCGCTGGCGCCCCAGGATCTGGCGGCGGTGACCCCGCCCCTGCGGATGGTGCCCTGCTACCAGCACCAGCGCATCCGCCTGGTGCCCATCGACGAGGTGGAGTACGCCTATTCGGATCTCGGCGGCGTCCACCTGGTGACCGCCGAGGCCACCTACCACGCCCAGCTCACCCTCAAGGCGCTGGAGTCGCGCAGCCCCCTGCTGCGCATTCACCGCCAGTACCTGGTCCGTGGCGAGGCGATCCGCGAAATCACCCTGCTGGACAACCACGCCGCCGAACTCAAGACCCGCCATGGCCACGCCCTGCCGGTCAGCCGCCGCTACCTGAAGTTTCTCAAGGACCATTTCGGCTTCACCGCAACGTGATAGCGCTCACCTTCCGGCCCAGCTCCGGAAGGGGGCCTTGCCGCTCGGCGGGCCATATGACCGCTCACCCAATAAGGCCGGGACTTTGCCGGCCGGATCCTTACACTGCAATCCGTTAACAACCCGTTCACAGACAAGGAGCAGTGTTATGACGTGGCTTTTACTATGTATCGGCCTCTTGATTGCCGGTTACTTCACCTACGGAAAGTTCATCGAGCGCCTGTTCGGGCCCCGGCCCGAGCTGGATACCCCGGCGGTCACCATGGCCGACGGGGTCGACTATGTGCCCATGTCGGACAAGAAGGTCTACCTGGTGCAGTTGCTGAACATCGCCGGCCTGGGTCCCATCTTCGGCCCCATACTGGGTGCCCTCTACGGCCCCGTGGCCATGCTCTGGATAGTGTTCGGCTGCGTCTTCGCCGGCGCCGTGCACGACTACTTTTCCGGCATGCTGTCGGTCAGGGCCAGGGGCGCCTCGGTGCCGACCGTGGTCGGCCAGCAACTGGGCAGCTTCGCCAAGCACTTTATGAATATCTTCGCCGTGCTGCTGCTGTTGCTGGTGGGCGTGGTGTTCGTGCTCGGCCCGGCCAAGCTGCTGGGCGATCTCTCCGGCACCACGGTGGCCGCCTGGGTCGCCGCCATCTTCGCCTATTACATCATCGCCACCCTGGTGCCGATCGACAAAATCATCGGCCGCCTCTACCCCATCTTCGGCGCCCTGCTGGTATTTATGTCGGTGGGCCTGCTGCTGGGCCAGTTTGCCAGCGGCAACGGCTTCCACTCGGGCGGGCTCGACTTCGGCAACCTGCATCCGGACGGCCTGCCCCTGTGGCCACTGCTGTTTATCACCATCGCCTGCGGCGCCGTGTCCGGCTTCCACGCCACCCAGTCCCCGCTGATGGCCCGCTGCATGCAAAATGAGCGCTCCGGCCGTTTTATCTTCACCGGCGCCATGATCGGCGAAGGGGTGATAGCGCTTATCTGGTGCAGCCTCGGCATCTCCTTCTATGAAAGCCCGGAGGCGCTGAACGCGGTGCTGGCCAGCGGCGGCCCGGCCGCCGTGGTGCACCAGGTTTCCACCAGCCTGCTGGGCATGGTGGGCGGCGTGCTGGCGATACTGGGCGTGGTGATACTGCCGATCACCTCGGGCGACACCGCCTTTCGCAGCGCCCGCCTGATCATCGCCGACTTCCTCAAGCTGCCCCAGCAGTCCCTGCCCAAGCGGCTGCTGATCGCCCTGCCCATGTTCGTGGTCGGCTACCTGATCACCCAGGCCGAGTTCGGCGTGATCTGGCGCTACTTCGGCTGGGCCAACCAGACCACCGCCATGATCATGCTGTGGGCCGCCGCCGCCTACCTGGCCAGGGAAGGCAAGCTGCACTGGGTATGCACCCTGCCCGCCATCTTTATGACCGCGGTCACCTTCACCTACCTGGCCCATGCGGAAATCGGCTTCGGCCTGGGGATACAGCCGGCCACCCTGATCGGCCTGGGCGTGGCCCTGGCCTTCACCGTCGCCTTCCTGCTGAAATACCGCCCGGCCGGCACCCCGGCCACGGTGGAAGAGCAGCCCTGATACAACCAGCCAAAGCGCAAAAAGCCCCGGATTTCCGGGGCTTTTTTGTTGTCGCCTGGGGCTGCAGGCTCCGTAGGGTCGAATTTATTCGACCGAACCCGGCACGGGTTACAGGCCTACCGCAAACTTCACCACGAAGAGCAGGGCCAGCACCCAGACGGTGGGGCTGATCTCGGCGGCCCGGCCGGCCAGCAGCTTGACCCCCACATAGCTGATAAAACCCAGGGCGATGCCGTGGGCGATGGAGAAGGTGAAGGGCATCATGGCCACCACCACCACCGCGGGCACCGCTTCGGTCACGTCGTCCCAGTGCAGGTGGCTGAGCTGGGCCATCATCAGCACCGCCACGTACACCAGGGCACCGGCGGTGGCGTAGGCCGGCACCATGCCAGCCAGGGGCGAGAACAGCAAGGCCAGGATAAACATCAGGCCGGTGACCACGGCGGTGAGGCCGCTGCGCCCGCCCACCGCCACCCCGGCGGCGCTTTCCACGTAGGAAGTGGTGGTGGAGGTACCCAGCATGGAGCCGGTGATGGAGGCGGTACTGTCGGCCAGCAGGGCGCGGCCCAGGCGCGGCAGCCGGCCCTGCTCGTCCAGCAGCTTGGCACGCTGGGCCACGGCGATCAGGGTGCCTGAGGTGTCAAACAGATCTACGAACAGGAAGGCGAAGATCACCGACAGCATGCCCACATTGAAGGCGCCGGCGATATCCAGCTGCATAAAGGTCGGCAGGATGGACGGCGGAGCGGACATGATGCCGTGATACTGCACGTCGCCGAAGGCGATGCCCAGGCCGGTGATCACCAGGATGCCGATCATCACGGCGCCGCGCATGCCGCGCGCCGCCAAGCCGATGATCAGGAAAAAGCCCAGCGTCGCCAGGCCCACCGGCAGGCTGGTGACGTCGCCGAGCGACACCAGGGTGGCCGGGTGGTCGACGATGATGCCGGCGTTTTTAAGGCCGATCAGCGCCAGGAACAAGCCGATGCCGGCGGCGATGCCAATCTTGAGCGGCCCCGGAATGGAGTTGATGATCCACTCCCGCACCTTGAGCAGGCTGAGCAGCACGAAGATACAGCCGGAGAAGAACACCGCCCCCAGGGCGGCCTGCCAGCTGTAGCCTTCGGTGAGCACCACCGTATAGGTGAAGAAGGCGTTGAGCCCCATGCCCGGCGCCAGGGCGATGGGATAGTTGGCCCAGAGCCCCATGATAAAGCAGCCGATGGCGGCGGCCAGGCAGGTGGCCACGAAGACGGCGCCGCGGTCCATGCCCGCATCGGCCAGGATGGCCGGGTTGACGAAGATGATATAGGCCATGGTGAGGAAGGTGGTGATCCCGGCCACCACCTCGCGGCGCACATCGGTATTCAGTTCCTTTAAATGAAAGTATTTATCCAGCATGGGGGATTGCTCTGAACAGGTTGTTGGAATAGGAAATTATCGACTCAAAAGGGGCCTTTGGCAATGACAGGACCGGCCAGTTGACCGGCGGGACAGGGCCGTGGGGCGCGGGCGGCCCGCCCGCATGATGGTACGCCTGTGGTTAAGGCATGGCTTGCCAAGGCCGCAGGTTCCCGCTGCGCGGGAAGGCAGGCGAGCCGCCTGCGCTCCAGGGGTGGCCGTCGCCTTCCGGACCCGGGCATGGCACGGGTCATTGGGGCGTTAGCTTATATCGCCGCGAGCAGGCCGGCGCCGGCCATGGCGCCGCCGGCGATGCGCACCGCGGTGGCGTGGATTTTGCCGGCGTCACCGGTTTTACCGGCCTGGCCCTGGGGC
>NZ_NMUO01000045.1 GCF_002237365.1 Zobellella denitrificans | reverse complement strand
GTAGCCATCGCCCAGCTCCTGACGGTGGCCATCCAGGGCCAGCCACTGCTGGTGCTCGGCCTCGGTGCCGAACTTCTCGCCGTGGAAGTGGCGACGCAGGCCGCGCTGATAGCCGGCCGCGTAGTCGACTGCTGGCCTGCCTGTTCGCCTGGCAGCGCTTCCCCTGGCGGATCAACCATCCGTTGGCGGAGAAGAGCGCCTAGCGGGAAGCGGGAGGCTGACGGAGACGGCCAGGCGGTCGCCGGCGGGAGGGCTACTTGTTGTCGTCCTTGCGCTCGTATTCACCGTCGAAGGTGCTGCCGGGGCTGTGGTCCCGCAGCCGCTCCTCGGGCCGGCGGACCTCGCTGTGATAGTAATACTCGGCACTGAAGGTGTGACCCTTGTGGCCGCGCACATGGGCCCGGCTCAGGAAGCGCTCCGCCAGGGCCACCCTGACCGGGGGCAACAGCAGCAGCAGGCCGGCCAGATCCGACACGAAGCCCGGCAGCAGCAGCAGCACGCCGCTCAGCGCCAGCATCATGCCCGACACCATCTCCCGCGCCGGCGGCTCGCCCCGGTTGATCTTGTGCTGGGCCTCCATCAGGGTCTGAATGCCCTGAATGCGGACCAGGCTGATGCCGACCACGGCGGTGAGCACGATCAGTGCCAGGGTGCTCCAGGCGCCGATGGCCGAGCCCACCTCGATAAACACGAAAATCTCCAGCAAGATGGCGCCGACCAATAGCAAGAATACTTTACCCACTGTTACCTCTGCTCGCGCCGTTTGGGCGTTGTTACGGGTCAAACCTAGCATATGGGGACGACGATGCCCGTTTTCAAACGTCCCGCAGCGGTGACCTTACCCCAGCAGGGCGTTATAGTGAAAGCCTCGGACCCGGCCCCGACCGCCGATTTATGACCCAGGTCAAGCGGCCGGGGGCGGTTCCGGCTATGATGGCCCCGACGGGCCGGCTCCGGCCCCTTCAACAAGGAACACCATGTTGCTGCGTATCCCTGCACTGCTGCTGGCCTTTGCCCTGCCCCTGGCGCCGGCCCAGGCCGGCCTGCTCGAACGGCTGGGCCTGACCAAAGCCGCCCCCGCCGCGCCCTCCTTCCTGCCGGTGGAGCAGGCCTTTGTCGTCCGCCACCGGCAGGGGGACGGGCGGCTGACGCTGACGGTGGACATCGCGCCCGGCTACTACCTCTACCGCCACAGCCTGGCGCTGTCGGCGGAGCAGGCCGAGCTCGGCGACTGGACCCTGCCCGAGGGCAGGCCGCACCAGGACGAGTATTTCGGTCAGAGCCAGGTCTACCACCAGGAGTTGCAGTTGCAGGTGCCGCTGCGCGCGACGGCCGACGGCGGCCGGGTCGAGTTTCGCTACCAGGGCTGCACCACCGGCCTCTGCTATCCCCCCCAGGTGCTGAGCATCCACCTGGCTCCTAACGGAGACTAATGGGCATGAACGACACCGACACGGCCGAGGCCCATGGCTGGTTTGTCTACCTGCTGCGTTGCCGGGATCACAGCCTCTATGCGGGCATCAGCCTGGATCCCGAGCGCCGCTGCCGGGAACACAATCAGCGGCAGAGCCTGGCCTCCCGTTATGTCTGGGCCCGCCGGCCGGCCACCTTGGCCTGGCAGCAGGAAGTGGCCGACAAGTCCACGGCGCTGAAGCTGGAATACCGGCTCAAGCAGCTGACCAGAAAACAAAAAGAGCAACTGCTGCAAGACCCGGAGGGCTGGCGGCAGTTGCTCTGATTTAGAGAAGGGCGCCGAGTGGCGCCCTCTGTTTATTCCTGGGTCTCGGGCTGTTCGGATTGCTCCGGCTGCTCGGCTCGCTCGATATCCAGCAGCTCGACTTCGAAGATCAGCACGGCGTTGCCGGGGATGGTGCCGGCGCCGGATTCACCGTAGGCCAGATCGGCCGGGATGTACAGCTTGTACTTGGAGCCCACCGGCATCAGCTGCACGCCCTCGGTCCAGCCCGGGATCACCTGGTTGAGCGGGAAGCTGGCCGGCTCGCCCCGGTCAATGGAACTGTCGAACTGGGTGCCGTCCACCAGGGTGCCCACATAGTGCACCGTGACCACGTCTTCCGCCGCCGGCTTGTCGCCGTCGCCTTCGCTCAGCACTTCGTACTGCAGGCCGGACTCGGTAACTTGCACCCCTTCACGCTTGGCGTTTTCTTCCAGGAAGCTCTTGCCCTCTTCCAGGGTGGCCGCCGCCTGCTCCTTGGCCTGGGTCTCGATCAGCTCGTTGATGTGCTCGTCGTAGGCCATCAGGGCACCCTGGATTTCCTCGTCGGTCATCCGTCCCTGATCGTTGAAGCCGTCACGTACCCCCTGCAGTATGACGTCGTTGTCAAGGCTGACGCCCAGCTCCTGCTGTTTCTCCAGGGTGGAGCCGATATAGCGCCCCATCGACAGGCCGATGGCGTAGGCGGACTTGTCCTCGAAACTGGTCAGGGCCGCGGCCGACTCGCCGGCCGGTGCGGGCGCCGTCGCCTGCTCTTCCTTGCACCCACTCAAACCCACCATGACGGCGGAAGCCAGCAGGCTGACTTGCAACAGTTTTTTCATTATTCACTCCAGAACAGGGGAAAAACCCCATGGAAAATGAGATGCTTATAACTCGGAACCTATACTAACGTTTCAACTTGCCGATGCGAAAGCCCAAGCCGACAAAAATGCCAATGCGCTGGCTGACGACAGCGCTGTACGTCACATTTCTGCTGCTGACCGGCTGTGACGGGGCGGACAGGCCCCTGCAGCAGAGCCGTTATGCCGAGGGCACGGTGCTGGCGGCGGAAACCAGCGCCGATGGCCGCTTCACCCTGATCTCCACCGGTTCCGGCCCGGTGCAGGTGTGGCAGCGGGGCGATGCGGAGCCGCTCTACCACTGGTATCAGGGCGCATCCACTCAGGATATCGTACTGCTCGCCATTTCGCCCGACGGCCGTACCGCCGCCACCGCCACCAACGACACGGTCGCGCTCTGGTCGCTGGAGCAGGGCCGCAACCTGGGCTTCTACCAACTCGACCATACCCTGCGCAGCCTGGCCCTGGCCGACGGCGGCCTGAGCCTGCTGCTCGGCTACCAGGGCGGCGAGGTGGAATACGTCGACCTGCGCAGCGGCCGCCGGCTACGGTTTATGGGCCACCAGGACAGGATCAACGCGGTGGACCTTTCCGCCAACGGTCGCTATGCCCTGAGCGCCAGCCACGACGGCCAGGTGATCCTGTGGCAGACCACCGATGCGGCCATCGTCGCCCGCTGGCAGCACCCCCACAGCGTCAGCCTGGCCCGCCTCGATGCCAAGGGCGGCTACGCCTTCAGCGCCGATGCCCAGGGTGGCGGAGAGATCCATCGCCTGCCCGGCGGGGAATTGCAGGCAAGGCTGAAGGTTCCCCACCGGGGCCAGACCTTCGTCAGCGCCCGCCTGGATCCGACCAATAACCGCCTGGTCACCGGCGGCACCGCCCGCCGCCTGGCGCTGTGGCAACTGGACGACGGTCTCCTGCTGCAGAGCTGGCAGGTCGGGCTGCACACCCGGCTCCGGCCGGCCAGCGCCATGGTCTACGGGGTGGCCTTCGGCGATCAGGGGCATATCTACAGCATCAGCTCCGCCGGCCTGGGAGAAACCTGGGCCCTCAGTACAGAGAGAACAAGGTAATGAACGAAGAGTACCTCCACCGCCTGGAACAGCTGGAAACCCGGCTGGCCTTCCAGGATGACACCATCGATCAGCTCAATCAGGAAATCACCGCCCAAGGCGCGGAAATCGCCCGGCTCAAAACCCAGCTCGGCCTGCTGGTGAAGAAGTTCAAGGAGCTGCAGCCCAGCCAGATCGCCAGCCAGGCGGAAGAAACCCCGCCGCCCCATTACTGAGGTGAGGGGTGAGGGCAACAAAAAAGGCGCCGCAGCGCCTTTTTTGTGGTTGCCGAAACCGGCTCAGTGGTGGTGGCCGCAGCAGCCGCCGTCATGATCGTGATGATGATGATCGTGGTCGCCATGCACATGGCCGTGGGCCAGCTCTTCCTCGGTGGCGGCGCGGACTTCGCGCACCACGCCCTTGAAGCTCAGGGTCATGCCCGCCAGCGGGTGGTTGCCGTCCACCTTCACGTATTCTTCCGCCACTTCGATGATAGTCACCGGGCGATGTCCCTCGTCGGTCTCGGCCACGAAGGTATCGCCCTCGGACACCTCCATGCCGTCGAACAGCTCGCCGGGCACCGACTGCACCAGGGTCTCGTCGTATTCGCCATAGGCCTGCTCCGGGCTCAGGGTCACCTCGAAATCCTCGCCCACCACCTTGTCGGCCAGTTCCGCTTCCAGGCCGGCCACCAGGTAACCGGTGCCGTGCAGGTATTGCAGCGGCTGCTTGCCTTCGGTGGAATCGAGGATGTCGCCGTCGGCATTGATGACGGTAAAGTCCAGCGTCACCACAGTGTTTTGGGATACTTTCATGGGAATGGCCCTGCTCGTGAATGTGGCCATAGCATACCTGATGGTCAAAGCGGAGGAAATGCGGCGCGGGCAGAATAAAAGATGGCCCCGAAGGGCCATGGGTTGGCAGAAATCAAGATGGCACAGGGAATAAAAACACTTGCTCTGCCGATACCAGTCTAGCCCAGAGGGGGTAAGGCTGGGAAGAGCAGCGTCAAACGACTGCGCAAAGTACGCACAGCTCACATGGTTTTGTCGCCTTATTCCGGCTTGAACACCCCGATCAGCTCACCATTGCCGGCCGCCTCCACCTCTTTGCCGGCCTGGCTCTGGTGATGACCGCAGCGAACGCACTCGACTTTCTCGACACCGTGCTCCATATACAGCATCATGGTGTCCATCGACTGACACTGGGGGCAGACGGCACCGGCGATAAAACGCTTCTTGCGACGGGTTTCCACGGCTGAACTCCTCGTTACCACTCTGCCCCGGATTCTCCGCCAAAATCGAACCGACTACAATGACCACCGCTGCCTATTACAGTATTCACCACCAGTTGCTCCCTCATCCCCACCTGCTGCCGGGCAAGCGCCAGCGCCACCTCAAGGGCCGCTTGCTGCTGGTGCACCAGGGCAGCGGCCTTGTCCAGTTGGGCCGCCATCATTACCCCCTGGCGGCCGGCGAGGCCGCTTTCCTCGCCGCCGACACCCTGTTCGCCTGGCACGGCTTCGCCGGTACCCGCCTGAGCCAGGTGGATATTTCCCTGCGCCTGGCCCAGCCTGAAGGCAGCGGCCGGCTCACCCCTTCCCCCCTGCTCGCGGCCCTGGCCGACAGGCTGGCCGGCTGGCAGGGCGAACGGGACTGGCAGGGCGCCCAGGGCCGGCTGTGCCGGGCCCTGTACGACGAACTGCTGCCCCACGCCCTCTTGCCCTTCGAGGCCCAGCCGCCCCTGTACCGCAAGCTGACCGAGGATCCGGCCGGTTTTACCCTGACCGAGGAAGAGCAGGACGCCTTTCGCCGGCGTTTCGGCTGCGACGCCGACAGCTGGCGCCGCCAGGCCACCCTGCTGTTCATCCTGCGGGAACTGCCCAAGAGCGCGGACTGGGAAGGCCTGCTGGCCCGCCACGGCTTTGCCTCCCTGCCCCAGTTCGAGCAGGATTGCCGCCATTGGCTGGGCGCCCCCTGTCATCCGGGGAGCAAAACCGGCTAAAATACGCTTTTTGTCGGATGCCGGGCCCTTATGATCACCCTCAGCCAGATTGAATTGCTCCGGGGCGGCCGCCCCCTGTTGAAAGATGCCAGCGCCACCATCCACGGCGGCCAGAAGGTCGGCCTGGTGGGCAAGAACGGCTGCGGCAAGTCCACCCTGTTCGCCCTGCTCAAGGGCGAACTCGGCATCGACAGCGGCCAGTTTGCCCTGCCCGCCGACTGGCAGCTGGCCAGCGTGGCCCAGGAAACCCCGGCGCTGGACTGCTCGGCGCTCGACTACGTGATCGACGGCGACCGGGAATACCGCCGCCTGTGCCGGGAGCTGGAACAGGCCGAGGCCCGCCACGACGGCATCGCCATCGCCGAGCTGCACGGCAAACTCGACACCCACGGCGGCTACCATATCCACGCCCGCGCCGCCGGCCTGCTGCATGGCCTGGGCTTTGACAACGCCGCCCAGTCCCGCCCGGTGAGCGCCTTTTCCGGCGGCTGGCGCATGCGCCTCAACCTGGCCCAGGCGCTGATCTGCCGCTCCGACCTGCTGCTGCTGGACGAGCCCACCAACCACCTGGACCTGGACGCGGTGATCTGGCTGGAGCGCTGGCTGAAAAGCTACCCCGGCACCCTGATCCTGATCTCCCACGACCGGGACTTCCTCGATGCCGTGGTCGGCCGCATCATCCATATCGAGAACAGCCGGCTCAACGAATACACCGGCAACTACTCGGACTTCGAGCGCATGCGCGCCGAGCAGCTGGCATTGCAGCAGTCCATGTTTGAAAAGCAGCAGCGCGCGCTCAGCCACATGCAGAGCTACGTGGATCGCTTCCGCTACAAGGCGAGCAAGGCCAAGCAGGCCCAGAGCCGGCTCAAGGCCATGGAGCGGATGGAGCGCATCCTGCCCGCCCACGTGGACTCGCCGTTCAGCTTCCACTTCCGCCCGCCGGCCAGCCTGCCGGTGCCGCTGATCGCCATGGAAAAGCTGGCTGCCGGCTACGGTGGCCAGGCGGTGCTGTCGGAGATCAAGCTCAACCTGGTGCCCGGCTCGCGCATCGGCCTGCTGGGACGCAACGGCGCCGGCAAGTCCACCTTTATCAAACTGCTGGCGGGCGAGCTGACGCCGCTCTCGGGCAAGCTGGAGGCGAGCCGGGGCGTGGCGCTCGGCTACTTTGCCCAGCATCAGCTGGAGAGCCTGCACCCGGAGGAGTCGCCGCTGACCCACCTGGCCCGGCTCGATCCCAAGGCCAGCGAGCAGAGCCTGCGCGACTACCTAGGCGGCTTCGACTTTCGCGGCGACAAGGTGAAGGAGCCGGTCGGTCCCTTCTCCGGCGGCGAAAAAGCCCGGCTGGTGCTGGCGCTCATCGTCTACCAGAAACCCAACCTGCTGCTGCTGGACGAGCCCACCAACCACCTGGATCTGGACATGCGCGAGGCGCTCACCCTGGCGCTGCAGGAATTCGAGGGCGCCATGGTGATCGTCTCCCACGACCGCCACCTGCTGCGCGCCACCACCGATGAATTCTACCTGGTGGATGGCGGCCGGGTGCAGCCCTTCGACGGCGATCTGGACGACTACCACCAGTGGCTGGTGGAGCAGGACAAGGCCGAGCAGCCGGAGCAGCCGGCCCCGGCCGGCGACAACTCCGCCCAGGGGCGCAAGGCGGAAAAACGCCGTCAGGCCGAACTGCGCCAGCAGACCCAGCCCCTGCGCAAGGCCATCGCCAAACTGGAAAGCCAGATGGAGCGCTGCCAGCAGCAGCTGGCCGACCTCGAGCGGCAACTGGCGGAGCCGGACATTTACCAGGCCGAGCACAAAGCCCGGCTGCAGCAACTGCTGAAGGAGCAAAGTCCCCTGCAGCAACAACTGGCCGAGGCCGAGGCCGAATGGCTGGCGCTGCAGGAGCAGTTGGAAGAGCTGGAGCAGTCATGATCGGCGCCGACGAGCTCTGGCAGTTCGGCGAGCAGCACTACGCCCGCCCCGGGGTGGCCGCCGCCTGCCTGCAGTTGCAGGACGAGCACGGCGCCAACGTCAATCTGCTGTTGCTGCTGTTGCTGCTGGAAGAGCAGGGGCTGGCCACGGATCCGGCCCTGTTCCTGCCGGTGCTCGAGGCCCGCCGGGGCCTGTTCGGCCAGTGGCGGCAACTGCGCCGACGGCTGAAGGAACAGCTCGACGAGGACGATTACGGCCAGTTGCTGCAACACGAGCTGGAGCTGGAGCGCTGGCAGCAGCAGGAGCTGCTCGCCGTGCTGGAGCGGCACCCGCCCGCGCCCGGCAGCGGCGCCCTGCTCGACTACCTTACCCGGCTGCAGGTGGCCGACGCCCCCCTGTGGCAACTGAAACTCGCAGGCTAGGACCCATTTCATGCTGAGCTATCGCCATGCCTTTCACGCCGGCAACCATGCCGACGTGCTCAAACACGCCGTTCAGTCCCTGATCCTCGAGGCCCTGTGCGCCAAGGACAAGGGCTTTTGCTATATCGACACCCACGCCGGCGCCGGCGGCTACACGCTCGGCCACGAATGGACCCAGAAAAAGGCGGAATACCTGGGCGGCATCGCCCCCCTGTGGCAGCAGCGGGAGCAATGGCCTGAGCTGGCCGGTTACTTCGCCGCCATCCGGGCCATGAACCAGGACGACCGGCTCGACCACTACCCGGGTTCGCCCCTGGTGGCGGCGCACTTCCAGCGTCCCCAGGACCGGCTGGTGCTGATGGAGCTGCACAACAACGAGGTGGACAACCTGCGCCACAACCTGGGCGGCGAAGGGGTGGCCATCCACCACCGGGACGGCTTCGAGGGCCTGGTCGGCCTGCTGCCGCCCACGCCCAAGCGCGGCCTGGTGCTGATCGACCCGCCCTACGAGCTGAAGGAAGACTACCGGCGGGTGGCCGACACCCTGAAAAAGGCCCACCAGCGCTGGCCCATCGGCATCTACGCCATCTGGTACCCGCTGCTGGCGAAAGCCGTGGATCGCAGTGCCGGCCTCAAGCAGGCCCTGGCCCGCTGCGGCTTCGAGCGGATGCTGTGCGCCGAGCTCAGCATCGGCCCCCAGGCCGAGGACTTCGGCATGCACGGCTCCGGCATGGTGGTGCTCAACCCGCCCTGGAAGCTGGACGAGCAACTGGCCGGGCTGCTGCCCCGCCTGGCACAGGCCCTGGGCCAGGACGGACAGGGGAGCTGGAAGCTGGAAGCGACTGAAAGCTAGAAGCGGGAGGCTGGAGGCCTCAAGCTTCTGGCTTCAAGCTTCCCGCTTCCCGGTGCAGCCAGTCGCAGAACAGGCGGATTTCCGTCAGGCGGGGCGAGTCGGGTCGCCACACCAGGTAGTACTGGTGCAGGGGCTTGAGCTCAGGGGCGAAGGGGCGGCACAGCCGGCCGTCGCGCAGCAGATCCGCCACCAGCACCGAACGGCTCAAGGTCACCCCCTGCCCCGCCAGCACCATTTCCAGCGCCAGGCTGCCGTCGTCCACCGTCATTTGCCGGCAGCGGGCGAGCAGTTCGGGCCGGCCGGCCAGCGCCAGCCAGTTGGCCCAGCTCACCCCGGCATATTCCGGCGCCGTCACC
This sequence comes from Zobellella denitrificans, assembly GCF_002237365.1. Classification (GTDB taxonomy): domain Bacteria; phylum Pseudomonadota; class Gammaproteobacteria; order Enterobacterales; family Aeromonadaceae; genus Oceanimonas; species Oceanimonas denitrificans. Next base: position 20,424 of record NZ_NMUO01000045.1, on the reverse strand, counting down.
AGGGGCACGCCCGCCAGCTCCTCCAGGGAACCGAGCCGTCCGGCCAGGGCCGGGCTGCACACCGGAAAGGCGGTGTCCGCCATCAGCAGCTCGCAGGCGAGATCCGGGTACTGGCCCCGACCATAGCGGATGGCCAGATCGACCTGGCCGCCGGAAAAGTCGGCCAGCTGCTGGCTCGGCTGCAGGCGGATCTCGATATCGGGGTGGGCTTCAGCGAAGCGCCATAGCCTGGGCATCAGCCAGCGCGCCGCCAGGGACGGCAGCACGCTGATGGCCAGGGGCCCGGCGGTGGACGGCGCCAGTTGCTCCAGGCCCTGCTGCAACAGGGCGAGGCCCTGCTCGACAAAGGGCAGCAAGGCCTCGCCCTGTTCGGTGAGCCGCATGCTGGCCCCCCGGCGGCGGAACAACCGGCAGCCGAGGGACTGCTCCAGGTTGCGGATCTGCTGGCTGACCGCGGCCTGGGTGACGCACAGCTCCGCCGCCGCCGCCGAATAGCTCTGGTGGCGGGCGGCCACCGCGAACACCCGCAGGCCGCTCAGCCGGCTAGCCGTCAGTCGCCGCACGCCGCTCTCCTTCAGACTTCCTTGTTGAGCACCGGCCGGGCGTACATGGACAGTACCCGCTCGCGCAGTTCGCCGGGGATCTGGGCCATATGGCGTTCGAACACCTCGGCCGCCGCCGGATCCACCTGGGCGGTCTGGCCCGCCGCCAGCAGGTTGCTGGGAAAGAGGTGGTAGTTGCCGTGGATTTCCTTGTCGATGGCCGCCGCCAGTTCGTCGGCGTTGTCGAAGTCGCCGTGCACCGGCTGGCCGAAGGTCACGTGCACCCGCCCCTTCTGGCCGACGATGCCCTGCACTATGCTCTGGATATCCTCGAACTCGCTCTTCTCGTAGGCGCCATGGGTGGCCTTGGCGTGCAGCTCCCGGGCCTTGGCCAGGTCGCCGGGATCATACTCGTAGGAAATGGACACCGGCACCAGGTTCAGGCTGCGGATATAGTCCGCAAAGGGGATCTGGCGTTTCTTGCCTTCCATATAGAACATCTTGAGGATGGCCGGATCCGTCTTGTCGTCGCCGTCCTTGGCCCGCCCTTCCTTCTGGGCGATCCAGATGGAATGCCCCTCATCGATGGAGTGGCGCAGGTAGGCGGACAGTTCGCCAAACGCCTTCATCATCTCCCGTGGCCCCTTGGCCGAGCGCTTGACGATAAAGCTCTTGTTCAGCTTCATCAGCTCGGTGGCGCAGGGCTTGCGCAACAGGTTGTCGCCGATGGCGATGCGCACCGTGTCCAGGCCGTGGCTGTGCAGGCCCCAGTTGACGAAGGCCGGATCCAGGGCGATGTCCCTGTGGTTGGAGATGAACAGGTAGCCCACCCCTGGCTTGATGTTCTCCAGGCCGGAGTAGGTCACGCCGGAGGTGGTGCGCGCTATCATCTTTTCCATGTAGGTCGCCACTTCCAGCTGCACCTGGCGGATGCTGTTCACCTTGCGCCAGCGCCAGCCCAGATAGAGGCGGATCAGGGATCTGATGGCGGCTCCGCCCCAGCGGGACAGGCCGGAAAAACGGTACTTGGCAATGGCGCCGATAAACTCGTCGTCGCGGATCAACCGCTGGATGGCCGCCGCTACCTCATCATCCTGGTAGGGGCGGATGTCTTTGAACATATCTGTGTCTGAAACCATGACAACCTTGGTCTAGGGGACAAAAAACGCCCAGATTCTACACCCTTTGCCGTCAAACTCGAACGATTAAGCGCAAAAACCGGATCAGCGCCAGATCATCAGCACGCTGGCGGCGGTGAGCAGCCCCATCACCAGGTTAAAACGCCGCCAGTCCCGGGCCGTATGCAGCCAGCGCCGCACATGGATGCCGAACAGGGCCCAGACATGGCCGGTCAGCACCCCGAAAAACAGGAATACCGCCAGCACCAGCACCGCCGACGGCCAGTACTGCTCCCCGGCCAGGGTGAAGCCGCTGATCGCCGAAATGGCCATCAGCCAGGACTTGGGGTTGAGAAACTGGAACAGGGCGCCCTGATGCCAGCGCATGCCCTGCCCGGCGTCGTTGTCGCCGGGGGGCGGTGCGCTGCCTATGCGCAGCGCCAGCCACAGCAGGTAGCCACTGCCGGCGATCTTCAGCGCCCATTGCAGCAGCGGCCACAGCATGAACAGCTGGCCCAGCCCCAGGGCGGTAAGCAGCATCAGGCTCTGCAGGCCGAGCATGATGCCCAGCAGCAGCTTCAGGGTAGGCCGGTAACCGAAGCGGGTACCGGAGCTGGTCAGCAGCATGTTGTTGGGGCCGGGGGTGCCGCAGGTGGCCAGGGCAAAACCGGCGACGGGGCCGAGCAGGGCGAGATCCATGGTGTCGAGACGGTATACAAACAAGAAGGATATTGTTTTACTCGATTTTGTGCGCAGCGCCCAGTATTTTATCTGTCTGTGGCCCGGCAGCGATGGACGCAGTCCCGGATTAGCCGGCCAACCCGGAGCAATAGCAGGAAATCATGATCCACCCCAGCCGATTCACCTCTCCCTGGTGGGCCGCCAACCCCCATGTGCAGACCATACTGGCCAAATACCTGCATCGCGCCCGGATCCGCACCCGGCGCGAGCGGCTGGAGCTGCCGGACGGGGATTTCGTGGACCTGGCCTGGGCGCTGCCCCGGCAGGACGAGAGCCGCCCGCTGGTGGTGCTGTTCCACGGCCTGGAAGGCAACGCCGACTCCCACTACGCCAGGGGCATGATGGCCGCCCTGCAGCAGCGGGGCTGGCAGGCGGTCTTGATGCACTTTCGCGGCTGCAGCGGCGAACCCAACCGCCACCTGCAGGCCTATCACTCGGGGGCCATCGAGGATCCCCGCTATGTGCTCGAGCTGCTGCGCCGGCGTTACCCCGAGCGTCCCATGGCGGCCATCGGTTACTCCCTCGGCGGCAACATGCTGGTCAACTACCTGGCAGCCCAGCCGCGCAACCCGCTCTGCACCGCCGTGGTGATCTCCGCGCCCCTGCAGTTGTCGGCCTGCGCCGATCGCATCAACGGCGGCTTTTCCCGCTTCTACCAGCGTTACCTGCTGGGGCGGCTGAAGCACAACTGGCGTGAACGACTCAATCGCCATCCCCGCCACCAGTGGCAGGGCAACCTGGCGGCCATCCGCAGCCTGCGCGAGTTCGACGACAGGGTGACCGCCCCGGTGCACGGCTTTACCGATGCCGAGGATTATTACCGCCGCTGCTCCGGGCTGGACCGGCTGGCGTCAATCAGCACCCCCACCCTGCTCATCCATGCCGCCGACGATCCCTTTATGACGGAGGCGGTGATCCCCGACGCCAGCCACCTGCCACCGGCGGTCACCTATGAACTGAGCCGCACCGGCGGCCATGTCGGTTTTATGCAGGGCCCGCCCTGGCGTCCCCGTTACTGGCTGGAGCAGCGGGTGCCCGACTGGCTGGACGGACACTGGCCACCCTATCAGGAGCAAGCATGATTATTCCCTTTACCGAGCTGGGCGAAGACACCCTCACCAACCTCATCGAACATTTCGTGCTGCAGGAAGGCACCGAATACGGCGACCGGGACATCTCGCTCGATGAAAAAGTTGCCCAGGTAAAACAGCAGCTTGAGCGTAGAGAAGCGGTCATCGTCTACAGCGAACTGCACGACAGCGTCAACATAGTGCCGGCGGCCCAGTTCCATCACAAGCCTTGACCTGGGGCCGGGCCCCTGCGTATAAACATTCACAGTTCATTCAATTTCAGGTTTTTTTATGTCCGCCAAGCACCCCATTATTGCGGTTACCGGCTCCTCGGGTGCCGGCACTTCCACCTCCACCGAGGTGTTCCAGTCCATGTTCGCCCAGCTCGGGGTCAAGGCCGCCATACTGGAAGGGGACAGCTTTCACCGCTATACCCGGCCGGAGATGGACGTGGCCATCCGCCGCGCCCGGGAGCAGGGCCGGCACATCAGTTATTTCGGCCCGGAGGCCAACGATTTCGAGCTGCTGGAGCAATTCTTCAAGGAATACGGCGACACCGGCACCGGCCAGTTCCGCCGCTACCTGCACACCTTCGACGAGGCCGTGCCCTTCAACCAGATGCCGGGCACCTTCACCCCCTGGCAGCAATTGCCGGAAGACACCAACCTGCTGTTCTACGAAGGCCTGCACGGCGGCGTGGTGACCGAAGAGCAGAACGTGGCCCAGCATGTGGACCTGCTGGTGGGCATGGTGCCCATCGTCAACCTGGAGTGGATCCAGAAGCTGATCCGCGACACCGCCGAACGCGGCCACTCCCGGGAAGCGGTGACCGACTCCATCGTCCGTTCGATGGAAGACTACATCAACTTCATCACCCCCCAGTTTTCCCGTACCCATATCAACTTCCAGCGGGTGCCGACGGTGGACACCTCCAACCCCTTCAGCGCCAAGATCATCCCCACCCTGGACGAGAGCATGATGGTGATCCGCTTTCGCGGCATCAAGAATGTCGACTTCCCCTACCTGCTGGCGATGATCGACGGCTCCTTCATGTCCCGGCGCAACACCATAGTGGTGCCCGGCGGCAAGATGGGCTTCGCCATGGAGCTTATTCTGCGGCCGCTGATCGAACAACTGCTGGAAACCGGCAAGATCCGCTAAATGCAAACAGGCCCGGCGATGCCGGGCCTCAGACTGCTGACAAACCTTCAGGCTTACCTAAGCAGGCAACACCCATGCCCAAACAGGCGGACAAAGGGAACGGCTCCGCCGACCCTCCGCGCCAGGGAGGGCGCGGCGGAGCCTCCATGGATGGATTTACGGCGTGTCGGCGGAGTTGGCCCTTTGGTCGACTTATGCGGCCGCCCTTAACCGAAGGGTGCCGGCGCCGGGGTGTCGTTGGACGAGGGCGGCAGTATCGGCAGCTCGAAACGCGGCTGCTCGCCGGTGAGCGATTTCAGGAAGGCCACCAGCTGGCCGATTTCCTCATCGGAATAGACCCGCCCCAGTTGCAACCGGCCCATGATGTCCACCGCCTCTTCCAGGGTGGCGGCCTCGCCATCGTGGAAGTAGGGGTAAGTCAGCTCCACGTTGCGCAGCGTCGGCACCTTGAAGGCGAAGCGATCCGCATCCTTGCCGGTCACCGCCGCCCGGCCGATGGCATCGGCGGTAGACTGGTAGGGTTCCACCACGCCCATTTTCTGGAACGAGGTTCCCCCCAGGTTGGGGCCGTTGTGGCAGGCCACGCAGCCGCTCTGCTTGAACAACTGGTAACCGGCCAGGGCCTGGCCGTTAAGGGCGCCATCGTCGCCCTGCAGCCACCGGTCGAAGGGCGAATGGGGCGTGACCAGGGTCTCCTCGAAGGCGGCAATGGCCTCAGTCACCATGTCGATGTCCAGCTCGCTCTTGCCGAATACCGCCTCGAACTCGGCCACATAGCCGGGGATGGACTGCAGCACCCCTATCGCCAGCTCATGGGTAAAGGCCATTTCGCCCGGGTTGGCGATGGGACCGCCGGCCTGCTCTTTCAGATCCGCGGCGCGCCCGTCCCAGAACTGGGCCAGGTTCAGGCTGGAATTGAGCACCGTTGGCGAGTTGATCGGCCCCTGCTGCCAGTTGTGGCCGATAGAGGTCTTGAGGTTGTCGGTACCGCCCATCGACAGGTTGTGGCAGGAATTGCAGGAAATAAAGCCGGACTTGGACAGCCGGGGATCGAAGAACAGTTTTTTGCCCAGCTCGACCTTGGCCGGCTCCGTTACCGCCACCGCCGGAATCGGTTGCACCGGCTCGTTACGAGGCGCAGCGCCCCAGGCTACCTGGCTGGTCAGGGCCAGCCCTACTGCTGCTGTGATTATGGTTGTTCTCATCCTGCTTCCCTCTCCTGCAATACAGCGGTTTACCTAGTTAAACAGCGTTATATGACTCCATTGCTCGCCGCCAACTTACTACTTTATAGGTATTCTGTTTATTGATGTGGATCAGGGGACGGCACGAATCGGCGCAACGGGCCCGTTACAGGCCCGCAACCACAGTCAGGCGGCCCGGATCTCGAAGGAAGAGGAAACTTCCACCGCCTTTTCCAGCATCTTCATCACCGAGCAGTACTTCTTCATGGACAGCTCCACCGCCCGGGCCACCTGCTTCTCGGGCAGCGCCTGGCCGGTCACCACGAAATGCAGCCGGATACGGGTAAAGACCCGGGGCGGATTTTCGGCCCTGTCCGCGTCCAGCTCCACCTCGCAACCGGTCACCTGCTGGCGCCCCTTCTCCAGGATGGACACCACGTCGATGGCGCTGCAGCCACCGGCGCCCAGCAGCACCGCTTCCATCGGGCTGGGGCCCTGGCCCGGATTGGTGCCGTCCAGCACTATCCGGTGCCCGGACTCGGACAAACCTTCGAAACACATGCCTTCCAACCAGCGCACATTGGCTTTCATAACTGCTCCCCCACAAAAAAACCGCATCTTATCCTATCGGCCGGGTGCCGACGAGCCGGATAAAAGCCCCAAGGCTCTTGATGGAGGGTCACAAGCCTTTTATGCTAGCGGACTATCTACGAAGTAAGGCAAGGCAGCCTGCTCGCCAGGCTTTCAGCCCGAGTCAATCAAGAGGAAAATTCATGGCTATCGGCAAGTCCCAAAGTGACCCTACCCTGGAATGGTTTCTGTCACATTGCCATATTCATAAATATCCGGCCAAAAGCTCACTGATCCATGCGGGAGAGAAGGCCGAAACCCTCTACTACATCGTCAAAGGCTCGGTGGCGGTGCTGATCAAGGACGAGGACGGCAAGGAAATGATCCTGTCCTACCTCAACCAGGGCGACTTCATGGGCGAGCTGGGTCTGTTCGAGGAAACCGAGAACCCGGTGCGCACAGCCTGGGTAAGGGCCAAGACCCCCTGCGAAGTGGCCGAAATCTCCTACAAGAAATTCCGCCAGTTGATCCAGGTGAACCCGGAAATTCTGGTGCGGCTCTCGGGCCAGATGGCCAAGCGGCTGCAGAGTACCAGCCAGAAGGTGGGCGACCTGGCCTTCCTCGACGTGACCGGCCGCATCGCCGAAACCCTGCTGAACCTGGCCCGCCAGCCGGACGCCATGACCCACCCGGACGGCATGCAGATCAAGATCACCCGCCAGGAGATCGGCCAGATCGTGGGCTGCTCCCGGGAAACCGTGGGCCGCATCCTGAAGATGCTGGAAGAGCAGAACCTGATCTCCGCCCACGGCAAGACCATAGTGGTGTTCGGCACCCGCTGAGCCGGCGGTTACCGCCAGCCACAAAAAACCCGGGATGTCCCGGGTTTTTTTCGTTCAGGCTGGAGCTCAGTCGATCAGATCGTACTGGTCGCGCAGTATGGCGATGATATCCGCCTTGGGATGGTCGGACAGTTGCAGCTTCTGGCCGGTGATCTTCTCGGCGATGCCCACATAGGTGCGGGACACATCCATCAGCACCTCGGCCGGCAGGGCGTTGTCCCGGGCCAGGGCCTCGCGCTCGGGCATGCGGTCCTTGTTGAGCAGGATATCCGGGTCCGGGAAATGGTTGAGCAGCACCTGGCGGAAGTCCTCCTTGGAGTTCTCCACGATGCGTCCTTCCCGCCAGGCGGGGCCGTCCCAGATGCGCGACGAGTCGGGGGTACCCACCTCGTCCATGTAGATCAGCTTCTCGTTGCCCGCCGCGTCGGTGACATAACCGAACTCGAACTTGGTATCCACGAAGATCTGGTCGAGCTTGGCCAGCTCATCGCTGATCACCTCGAAGCCTTCCTTCAGCAGCCGCTCGTACCGGCCGATATCGTCCTTGCTCCTGAAGTTGAAGGCAGCGAAGTTGTCTTCGATATTCCGACGGGTGATGTTGACGTCGTCCGCCTCCGGCACCCCGGGAATGCCCCTGAGGATGCCCTTGGTGGAGGGCGTCATCAGCAGCTCGGGCAGCTTCTGATCCTTTTGCAGGCCGTCGGGCAGGCGGATGCCGCAGAAGTCCCGCTCGCCCTTGGCATAGCTGCGCCACATGGAGCCGGTGATGTACTGGCGGCAGATGGCTTCTATCTTCACCGGGGTGGCCTTCTGCACTATCCACACGAAGGGATGGGGGATGTCGAGGATATGGCTGTCGGCCAGGCCCCGCTCCTTGAAAAGCCGGAACCAGTGGTTGGAGATGGCATTGAGCGCCGCTCCCTTGCCGGGCACCCCGTTCAGGCCGCCCTCCCCGTGCCAGATGCAGTCGAAGGCGGAGATGCGATCGCTGATCACCATGATGGCCAGGGGCGCGTCGGGCGCCACGTCATAGCCCTTTTCCTCGATCAGGCGGCGGCTGTCCTCTTCGGTCAGCCAGTAGACGGAGCGCACCTTGCCGCTGTGCACCGGCTGGCGGGTACGGATGGGGAGGTCGTTGTTAACGGCCAATACCTTGTCTGCAAGACTCATCGGTGTGTCCTGTGTGGAATGTTGAACCTGTACTGGAAGTCGGCCCCGGTGGTTATTGTGTTTATATTTGGGAGACGGCAGGGCTTGCCAGCGGCGCCTATCTTACCAGAACTGGGAAAGCGGCAATAGCCGCGCCAGCAGGCCGGATGACCCGGGCGCCAGCCACCAGCCGCCCGCCAGCAGGCAAAGCAACAGCAGGTTGGCCAGGGGTGCGCGCCACTCGATAAGCTTCAGGGCAGTACCGAAGGATTTTTTGATGCGCCGCCCCTCCAGATCGATGCTGTACAGCTCATCCAGCAGCAGGTGGATAAAGGCGCCGACAAAGACGAAAACACCGGTCTCCCAGGCAAGCTCGGGGGGCAGGCCGAACAGCCGGTGGCCGATCACCACAGTGGCCAGGGCGAAGACCCCGTTGGCCAGCAGCGAATGCAGACTGCCCCGGTGCACCGTGAAGCGGGCGAAGGCCCAGCACAGGGGATAGCGGACCAGGCCGTAGGCGGCGGCGCCCAGCACCAGGGTATCGGTGAGCGCCAGCCGCTCCCGGCCGTAAAGCAGGGCCAGCAGGGCCGCCAGTACGCCGAACAGCCGAAAGACGATGCGGATGGAGCGGGAACTGTCGGCGTCGATGTCCGGCAGTATGCCGCCCAGGGTGCCGGCCAGCCACAGCAGTACCCCCTCGGCCAGGGTCAGTTGCTGGGCCCACACCAGGGCGCCGGCCAGCAGGCCGCCGGCCACGGTGGCCACCTGGATATGGGTTCTGAAATCCGCCATCGACCGTCCTCCCCGGCTGACAAGGGGCGCGAGTCTAGCACGAAGGTGCTGGATAAAAAAACAGGGCTGCCGAGGCAGCCCTGTCAAATTCCCCGCAAGCGGAGTCGTGCTCAGTGACTGGGCAGCAGGTCCTTCGGAACCAGGCGGCTCAGGCTGCCCGCCTTGAGCAGGGCGTCGGCCTGCTCGATGTCGGGGGCGAAAAAGCGGTCCTTGTCGTAATAGCTCACCTTCTCCCGCAGGGTCTGGCGGGCCAGCTCCAGCGGGGCCGTGGTCTTGAGGCCACCACGGAAATCCAGGCCCTGACAGGCCGCCAGCCATTCGATGGCCAGCACCCCCCGGCTGTTTTCCACCATGTCCCACAGCCGGCGACCACCGTTGGGGGCCATGGAGACGTGGTCTTCCTGGTTGGCGGAGGTGGGCAGCGAGTCCACCGAATGGGGGTGGGCCAGCGCCTTGTTGTCGGACGCCAGGGCCGCGGCGGTGACCTGGGCTATCATAAAGCCGGAGTTGACGCCGCCGTTTTCCACCAGGAAGGGCGGCAGGCCGGACATGTGGGTATCCATCATCAGCGACACCCGCCGCTCACTCAGGGAGCCGATTTCGGCAATCGCCAGGGCGATGTTGTCCGCCGCCATGGCCACCGGCTCGGCGTGGAAGTTGCCGCCAGAGATGACGTCGTTGTCCTCGGCGAACACCAGGGGGTTGTCGGAGACCGCATTGCCCTCGATCAGCAGCACCTCGGCGGCCTGGCGCAGTTGGGTCAGGCAGGCGCCCATCACCTGGGGCTGGCAGCGCAGGGAGTAGGGATCCTGCACCTTGGCACAGTTGACATGGGTCTTGCTGATGTCGCTCTGCTCGCCCAACAGGTGGCGGTAGGCGGCGGCGGCATCGATCTGGCCGGCCTGGCCGCGCACCTCGTGGATGCGGGCATCAAAGGGGCGACGGGAGCTCAGGGTGGCTTCCACCGTCAGGCCCCCCACCACCACGGCGCTGGCGAACAGGTCTTCCGCCTCGAACAGGCCGCGCAGGGCGAAGGCGGTGGACACCTGGGTGCCGTTCAGCAGCGCCAGGCCTTCCTTGGGCGCCAGGCCCATGGGCTTCAGGCCGGCGATTTCCAGCGCCTGGCCGGCGCTGATGATCTCGCCCTGGTAGCGGGCCTGGCCCTCGCCCAGCAGCACGCAGCTCATGTGCGCCAGGGGCGCCAGGTCGCCGGAGGCGCCCACCGAGCCCTTGCCGGGGATGCAGGGGTAAACGCCGTGGTTGACCAGCGCCATCAGCGCCTCCAGCACCTGCAGGCGGATGCCGGAATAGCCGCGGGCCAGGCTGTTGATCTTGAGCACCATGATCAGCCGTACCAGCTCGTCGCTGACCAGCGCACCCAGGCCGGTGGCGTGGGACAGCACCAGGGAGCGCTGCAGGGTTTCCAGATCTTCCGGCTTGATGCGGGTATTGGCCAGCAGGCCGAACCCGGTGTTGATACCGTACACGGTGCGGTCTTCCGCCACCATGCGGTTGACGCAGTCGACCGAGGCCTGGATGGTGCCGTGCACCGCAGGATCCAGCGCCAGCTTCACGGGCTGTTCATAGGCCTGGCGCATCTGCGCCAGGGTCATTTTTCCGGGATGGATAGTCAGAGTGCTCATAAATTAGTCCTTGTTCACCATGGGCAGGTCCAGGCCGTTGTCACGGGCGCAGTTGATGGCGATATCATACCCCGCGTCGGCGTGGCGCATCACGCCGGTGCCCGGGTCGTTACGCAGCACCCGGCCCAGGCGCGCGGCGGCGGCGTCGGTACCGTCGGCCACGATCACCACGCCCGAGTGCTGGCTGAAACCCATGCCGACCCCGCCGCCGTGGTGCAGGGACACCCAGGTGGCGCCACCGGCGGTGTTGAGCAGGGCGTTCAGCAGCGGCCAGTCACTGACGGCATCGGAGCCGTCCATCATCGCCTCGGTTTCCCGGTTGGGGCTGGCGACGGAGCCGGAATCCAGGTGGTCACGGCCGATCACGATGGGCGCCTTGAGCTCGCCGTTCTTGACCATCTCGTTGAAGGCCAGGCCCAGGCGGGCACGGTCTTTCAGGCCGACCCAGCAGATACGGGCGGGCAGGCCCTGGAAGCTGATGCGCTCGCGCGCCATGTCCAGCCAGTTGTGCAGGTGCGGGTTGTCGGGGATCAGCTCCTTCACCTTGGCGTCGGTCTTGTAGATGTCCTCCGGATCGCCGGACAGGGCCACCCAGCGGAAGGGACCTATGCCCTGGCAGAACAGCGGACGGATATAGGCCGGGACGAAGCCGGGGAAGTCGAAGGCATTATTGACGCCCTCTTCCAGCGCCATCTGGCGGATGTTGTTGCCGTAGTCGAAGGTGGGCACCCCCATCTGCTGGAAGTCGAGCATGGCCTGCACGTGCACCGCCATGGACTGCTTGGCCGCCTTGACGGTGGCCTCGGGCTGGGTCTTGCCACGCACCACGTACTCTTCCCAGCTCCAGCCCTGGGGCAGGTAGCCGTGCAGCGGGTCGTGGGCGCTGGTCTGGTCGGTGACCATGTCGGGCTTGACACCGCGCCTGACCAGTTCGGGCAGCACGTCGGCGGCATTGGCGCACAGGCCGATGGAAATCGCCTTGCCCTCGGCGGTGTAACGCTCGATACGGGCCAGGGCGTCATCCAGGCTCTCGGCCTGCTCGTCCAGGTAGCGGGTGCGCAGGCGGAAGTCGATGCTGGACTGCTGGCACTCGATGTTGAGCGAGCAGGCGCCGGCCAGGGTCGCCGCCAGGGGTTGGGCACCGCCCATGCCGCCCAGGCCAGCGGTGAGGATCCAGCGGCCCTTGAGGTTGCCGTCATAGTGCTGGCGACCGGCCTCGACGAAGGTCTCGTAGGTGCCCTGGACGATGCCCTGGGAACCGATGTAGATCCAGGAGCCGGCGGTCATCTGGCCGTACATCATCAGGCCTTTTTTATCCAGCTCGTTGAAGTGCTCCCAGTTGGCCCAGGCCGGCACCAGGTTGGAGTTGGCCAGCAGCACCCGCGGCGCGTCGGCGTGGGTCTTGAACACACCCACCGGCTTGCCGGACTGGATCAGCAGGGTCTCGTCGTCTTCCAGCCGCTTGAGCACGTCTTTGATGCGGTCGAAGCAGGGCCAGTTGCGGGCGGCGCGGCCGATGCCGCCGTACACCACCAGATCCTCGGGCCGCTCGGCCACGTCCGGGTGCAGGTTGTTGTGCAGCATGCGGTAGGCGGCTTCGGTCAGCCAGCTTTTGCAGACTTTATTGACGCCGGTGGGCGCCTTGATAACACGGCCAGGAGCGTGACGATCGTTTTGTTGTGACATGTGGGTTTCCCTCTTTACAGTGTCAAAGTATGAATCAACCGAGCCGCCAGCCTGGCCGTGTGGCCATCCACGTCATACTCGGGGTTGAGCTCGGCCAAATCGGCGAGCCGGAGCTTGCCACTGGCCTTGATCTGTTCAATTACGGGTTCAATCAAATCCAGTCCCACCCCCCGGGCCGCCGGCGCACTCACGCCGGGCGCCTGGGCGGCGGGGAACACATCGATGTCGATGGTCAGGTAGAGGTGGTCGCAACGACCGATAAAGTCCGCCACCTCCTGCTGTAGCCGGGGCAGGGTCGCCGCCGTCATGGTCCTGTCTTCCCATGCCAGCACCCCGAGCTCCTCGGCGCGCCGGAACAGGTTCTGGGTGTTGGCGGCCCGGCTCACTCCCAGGCAGGCATACTGGAAGGGCCAGCCCCGCTGCGCGCTCGCCTCGGCGATCTGGGCAAAGGGGGTGCCGGACGACACCACGAAGCTGGGGTCGCGCAGATCGAAGTGGGCGTCGAAGTTGATGATGCCGATGCGCGGGCGCTGCTCGCGTGGCGCCAGATGCGCGGCCAGGCCAGACCAGGAGCCGAAGGCCACCTCGTGGCCGCCACCCATCACGATGGGGAAATGGCCCAGATCCAGCGCCTCGCTCACCCGGGCGGACAGGGCCTGGTGGGCCCCTTCCAGATCCTCGCCCTGGCAGACCACGTCGCCGGCGTCGAACACGGCCGTACCCTGGTGCCAGGCCAGGCTGCCCAGCATCCTGCGCATGGCCGCCGGGCCCTTGGCGGCGCCGACGCGGCCCTGGTTGCGGCGAACCCCTTCGTCACAGCCAAAGCCGATCAGCACGGCGCCCGGTTCCCGGGCCTGCTCCAGCGGCTGCACCTGCTGGTGCCAGCGATAGGTGTCGGGCTCGGGATCGACCCGGCCGGTCCAGGGGGTCATATCAGTCTTCATGCAGGCTCTCCCGCTACGATGCGTTGAACGAGCCGGGGCAGGCCCAGGCTGTAGGCCAGCTCGGCGTAATTGTCGGTCTCCCACAGGCACAGATCCGCCGCCATCCCCGGGACGATGCGGCCGCACTCGTGCGACAAGCCCAGGGCCCGGGCGCCCTGGGCGGTAACGCCGCGCAGGGCCTCCACCGGGGTCAGGCGGAACAGGGTGCAGGCCATGTTCAGCATCAGCCTCAGGCTGAAGATGGGCGAGGTGCCGGGGTTGGCGTCGGTGGCCAGGGCCATGGGCACCCCGTGGCGACGCAGCAGCGCGATGGGCGGCACTTTTGTTTCGCGCAATATGTAGAAGGCGCCGGGCAACAGGGTGGCGACGGTGCCGGCCTCGGCCAGGGCTTTTACCCCCGCCTCGTCCAGGTATTCCACATGATCCACCGACAGCGCCCCGGCGCGGGCGGCGGCGGCGCTGCCGCCCAGGTTGGACAACTGCTCGGTATGGCCCTTGATGGCCAGGCCATGGGCCTTGGCGGCGGCATAGACCCGCTCGCACTGGGCAACCGAGAAGGCGATGTTCTCGCAAAACACGTCCACCGCGTCCGCCAGCCCTTCGGCGGCGGCGGCCGGGATCATCCGCTGGCACACCAGCTCGATATAGCCGTCGGCGTCATCTTTGTATTCCGGAGGCAGGGCGTGGGCGCCCAGCAGGGTGGTGACCACCCGCACCTTGAGCTTCCGCCCCAGGCGGCGCGCCACCCGCAGCATCTTGAGTTCGTTGTCCACATCCAGGCCGTAGCCGGACTTGATCTCGACCGTGGTCACCCCGTCCGCCATCAGCGCCTCGAGGCGCGGGCGGGCGGCGGCATACAGCTCGTCCTCCGAGGCGGCGCGGGTGGCCCGCACCGTGCTGAGGATGCCGCCGCCGGCGCGGGCGATTTCTTCATAGCTCTTGCCTTCGAGCCGGGCCTCGAACTCCCCGGCCCGGTTGCCGCCGTACACCAGGTGGGTATGGCAGTCCACCAGCCCCGGGGTCAGCAGCCGGCCTTCGGCATCGATAAGCTCGAACCCGGCACGGTCGGCCCCGCTCAGCGCGCTCATGGGCTTCAGCCAGGCGATACGGCCATCCTTAACCGCCACCGCCATGGGCTCGGCGGCGGCGTCGAGGCCGTCGAACAGGGTGGCATTGACCCAGAGGCGGTGGGATGACGATGGCATGGCTGGCTCCTTGAATCGCTATTTGTATATACATTTAAACCTTCTCCCGCCCTTTGGCAAGTGTCACCCGATAAAAAACCCGGATTTATCGATCATGATCACATAAAAAATAGACAACAGATTAACATTAGGCGTATTTTTGTATATACATTAATCGTCACTCACAAGGAGGTCTCCTCATGCACCAGGTTACGGAACAATCCCGGCCCCAGGGCAAGGCCATCGGCCGGCTGCTGGGCCTGAGCGCCATCGGCATCTTTATTTTCTTTATTCCCATCACCCTGCAGGGCAAGACCAGCATACCGCTGGATCATATGGTGGGCTGGCTGCGCGCCGCCCTGGGCGAAAGCGGCGCCGGCTGGTACGCCATGGCGATGATAGTGGCGGGGGCGGTTTATCCGCTGGTCACCGGCCGCTGGAAACAGAGCCCGACCGACGGCGTCTTCCTGGTGCTGAAATGGCTGGGGGTGGTGGCGGGCCTGATGGCGCTCACCGGCCTGGGCCCGGCGGCGCTGCAGGCGCCGGACATGCTGCCCTTCCTGTTCAACAAGCTGGTGATTTCGGTGGGGCTGATCGTGCCCATCGGCTCGGTGTTCCTGGCCTTCCTGGTGGGTTACGGCCTGCTCGAGGCCATCGGCATCCTGGTGCAGAAGCTGATGCAGCCCATCTGGCGTACCCCGGGCCGCTCGGCCATCGATGCGGTGGCCTCCTTCGTCGGCAGCTATTCCATCGGCCTGCTGATCACCAACCGGGTGTACAGCGCGGGTCACTACTCGGCGCGGGAAGCGGCCATCATCGCCACCGGCTTCTCCACCGTTTCCGCCACCTTTATGATCATCGTGGCCAAGACCCTGGGGCTGATGGAGATCTGGAACCAGTACTTCTGGCTGACCCTGCTGATCACCTTTATCGTCACCGCCATCACGGTGCGGCTGCCGCCCCTCTCCCGCATGGACAACAGCGCCGAACACCGGGAGCCGGAAGGCGAGCCCGGCAACCGCCTGGCCACCGCCTGGCAGAACGGGCTGGAAGTGGCCGAGCAGGCGCCCTCCCTCGGCCGCAACGTGATCGACAACTTCAAGGACGGCCTGGTGATGACCATCAGCATACTGCCGTCCATCATGTCGGTGGGGCTGATCGGCCTGCTGGCGGCCAAATACACCCCGGTGTTCGACTGGCTGGGCTACCTGTTCTACCCGGTGACCTGGCTGTGGGGCCTGGATGACGGCATGCTGCTCGCCAAGGCCACCGCTTCGGGGCTGGCGGAAATGTTTCTGCCGGCGCTGCTGATGGCCGAGGCCGACTTCGTGGCCCGCTTCGCCGCCGGCGTGGTGTGCGTGTCGTCGGTGCTGTTCTTCTCGGCCTCGATTCCCTGCATACTGGCGACCCGCATTCCGCTCAAGGTGGGCACCCTGGTGCTGGTGTGGTTTGTCCGCGCCTTCCTCAGCCTGCTGCTGGCCATCCCGGTCGCCATGCTGATCGCGCCCTGAGCCAGGGCCGGCCCGACGCCGGTGCGCGTCGGGCTGGATACCGCCCCGGCTTGCCGTTAAGATGACGTTTTTGTTAACGAGATCTTTTCATGGCCCTGACCGCCACCCTGCACAAGGTGCGGCTGAATATCAGCGATCTGCACCGCCACTACTACCAGGAACACAGCCTGACCGTGGCCCGCCATCCGTCGGAAACCGAAACCCGGCTGATGGTGCGGCTGCTGGCCTTTATGCGCCACGCCGACGAGGATCTGAGCTTTACCAAGGGACTCAGCACCGACGACGAGCCCGAGCTGTGGCAGAAGGCGCCGGACGGCCGCATCCTGCTGTGGGTGGAGCTGGGCGAGCCCAGCGTCAAGCGCATCAAGCAGGCCCTGTCCCGGGCCGAGCGGGTGGTGGTGTACAGCTATGGCGGGCGCTCCGCCCTGGAATGGTGGAGCAAGCATCAGATAGAGCTGGGGCAGTTGCCGCGGCTCGAAATCTACCACCTGGCCGATCCCCAGCCGGCCCGGCTGGCCGCACTCTGCAGCCGCAGCATCGATCTCTTCGCCACCCTGCAGGAGCTGGACATCCAGGTCACCGACGGCAAGAACAGCCTGGATCTGCAATTGACCCAGTGGCGCTGAGAAGCGTGAGGGGTGAGGCGTGAGGGGCACTATGAGCGTCGGTCCGAGCCCGCCACCCTGAGCGCCGCGCTGGCGCTCAGTCCAGCTTGAGGGTGGAACGCAGCTTGTAGCGGTTGCCCGGGTGCCAGAGCCGGGCAAAGCTCACCAGTTGGTGCAGCGACCAGGTGCGTCGGGTCACCAGCAGGCAGGGCTCTTCGGACCCTATCTGCAGCCAGTCGCACACCTGGGCCGGCGCCAGCCGCGCCTCGACGATATGCTCCAGATCCGACAGCGGGCAGTGCTGTACCAGGTAGGCATTGGGGGTCATGCGGCTGAAGTCGCAGCTCAGATAATCGGGCGCCAGCGCCGGGTTGACGAAGCGCTCCTCCACCTGGATAGGCACCTGGTTTTCCAGGTGCACCATCACCGAATGGAACACCCGGGCGTTGAGCCGCATGCCCATCTGCAGGGCCACTTCCTCGTCGGCGCGGATGCTTTCCAGCAGCAGCACCCGGTTGCCGTACTCATGGCCGCGGCTACGCACCTCGTCGGCGATATTGTTGATGTCCGCCAGGGGCGATTCGGCCTTGGGCTCGGTGACGAAGGTGCCGAGCCCGGCCCGGCGCATCAGGTAGCCCTCCTGCACCAGGTCGCGGATTGCCTTGTGGGCCGTCATCCGGCTGACGCCGAAGTGGCCGGCCAGTTCCTGCTCGGGGGGGATCTGCTGGTGCAGCGGGTACTCCCCGGACTGGATACGGGCCAGGATATGCTGTTTGATCTGCTGGTAAAGGGGGGTTGATTGGGTCACTTTGCCTCCTGCGCTGGTTGCAATTGTACATACAATTGCCGGCCAGTCCCAGCCGCCGCCCGCGAAAATGTCCTTCGAGTTCAACGGGACTTTTCCCCCCTGCCGATTTGCGTTATGGTGCGCGCACATCCAGCAAGCCCCATCGGCAGGAAGACCTTGGAAAAACACGAAGAAGTGCTAGTGGCGCTGCGCCAGATCATCCGCGCCATCGATCTCCACTCCCGGCAGCTCAGCAAGGCCTCCGGCCTGACCGGCCCCCAGTTGCTGCTGATGCAGGCGATCAACGAGCACGGCGACATCACCATGCGCAAGCTGGCCCAGGCCACCAACATGAGCCAGGCCACCGCCACCACCATCATCGACCGGCTGGAGCAGAAGCAGCTGGTGCGCCGGGAGCGCAGCCAGACCGACAAACGCAAGGTGCACGCCGTGCTCACCGACGAGGGCAGGGCCAAGCTCAAGACCGCGCCCCGCCCGCTGCAGGAAAGCTTTATCCAGCAGTTCCAGGCGCTGGAGGCCTGGGAGCAGAACCTGCTGCTGTCGTCGGTGCAGCGCATCTCCTCGATGATGAACGCCAACGATCTGGACGTGGCGCCCCTGCTGCAGGTGGGCAGCCTGATCCAGGAAGAAAAGTACTAATCCTGCAGGCTGATGCCGATATTGGATACCCCGCCCTGGGCGGCGAAGTCGCGGACGGCCAGGATGGCCTCGGCCTCCCGGGGTTGGGCCACCCGTTCAAGCAGCTCCACCTGAAACTCCATTTCCGCTTCCATCAGTTCCTGTTCATACAGCTCCTCGTCGCCGAGTTCCCGCTCCGCCAGCAGCTCGGCGAAGCCGGCCACCGTTCCCAGGGAGGCGTTGCTGGCTTCCATCGCTTCTTCGCCGATACGGCAGATCACCGAGTGGTAGGCCGCCCCCAGGGCCACGCAGGCGTCCAGCGCCGGGTAGGCGCCATAGGATTCGAACCTGGCCGGATCCGGGATAAACACCTCGAAGGCTTCCAGTTCGGCGGACAGGTCCACCCGGGAGCCCTTGACGGTGAGGTAGGTCCAGAGCACATCCAGGGTATGGCGAAAACGCTCACCGCTGCCGAAGCCGGAAGTCTCGCTGAACAGACGGTAGTTGGGGTACATCCGCTCGGCCAGGGCCAGGGCGAACACCGTCTGTTGCCAGGGCATCAGCTTGTTGAGTTTCTTATAAAATTTGTCACCGAACACGGGCAGTTCCTTGTGGTTGGGCTCGCCGCACTGCTGCCAATCTGACCGTTTGCGGCCGGGGCTCACACTTTATGCGGGAAACACTGGTATAAGTTTTTGCTTGTGCCATTGTCTCATAAAAAGCTGGTACAAAAAGCACATTGAGGAGAGAAGGTATGGCCAATCATACCCTGTTGCTGCTCAGTCAGGATAACGCCGAATACAACGCCCTGCTGAAAGGAGCCTACCTGCCCGGACTGACCATACTGGCCCCGCGGGAAGAAGCGGACATCCAGGCCGCCCTGGCCCGGGCCGATATCCTGCTGGGCGAGCCGGCGCGCATCCGGCCCCGGCTCAAGGAGGCCCGGGCGCTGAAATGGGTTCAGTCCACCTATGCCGGCGTCGACGTGCTGCTCAGTCCCGGCACCCGCCAGGACTACCTGCTGACCAATATCCGCGGCATCTTCGGCCCCCTGATCAGCGAGTACGTCTTCGGCCACTTGCTGTCCATCACCCGCCACCTGCGCCACTACCGGGAACAGCAGCGTCAGCACAACTGGCAGCCCGCCCCCTACCAAAGCCTGAACGGCAAGACCATGCTGATCCTGGGCACCGGCAGCATCGGCCAGCATATCGCCGCCACCGCCCGCCATTTCGGCATGGAAGTGCTGGGGGTAAGCCGCGCCGGCCGGGAGGCACCGGGCTTCGACCGCACCTACCAGGTGCAGGCCCTGAACAAGGTGCTGCCCAAGGCGGATGTGGTGGTGAGCGTGCTGCCCTCCACCCCGGAAACCCGCGGCCTGTTCGACGCCGGGCGGCTCAAGCAGATCAGGCCGGGCGCCATCTTCTTTAACGTGGGACGGGGCGATGCGGTGGATGAAACCGCCCTGTTGCAGGCCCTGCGCAGCGGCCACATCGGCGCCGCCGTGCTGGACGTGTTCGCCACCGAGCCGCTGCCGGCGGACAGCCCGCTGTGGGACCTGCCCAACGTGGTGATCACTCCCCATAACGCCGGCTACAGCTTCCCGGATCAGATAGTCACCCGCTTCAGTCGCAACTACCTGAAATATATCGAGGGCAAGCCGATGGAAGGGGTGGTCAACTTCGATCTGGGATACTGAGATGAGTCCCGGCTTCACCCGGCTGCTGAACGAGATCCGGGCCTGCCGGCTGTGCGAAGCCCATCTTCCCCTGGGGCCCAGGCCCGTGGTGCAGCTGGGCCCCGGCGCCAGAATACTCGTCATCGGCCAGGCACCGGGCACCCGGGTGCATGAAACCGGCATCCCCTGGAACGATCCCTCCGGCGACACCCTGCGCCGGTGGCTGGAGGTGAGTCGGGAGCAGTTCTACGATCCGGAGCTGTTCGCCATCATGCCCATGGGATTCTGCTACCCGGGTCGGGGCAAGAGCGGCGACCTGCCGCCCCGGCCCGAATGCGCCCCCACCTGGCACCGGCGGATACAGGCCGCCCTGCCCCGCATCGAACTCACCCTGCTGATCGGCCAGTACGCCCAGCGTTACTACCTGGGCAACCGCTATCGTAGCCTCACCGACACGGTGCGCCACTGGCGGGAGTTCGCCCCGGCGCAACTGCACCTGCCCCCGCCTCCTCTAACCAACTCCCCCCCCCCCCTAAACCCCCGCACCACCTGTCGCGCGTTTTCTTCGGGAAAAAAAA
>NZ_NMUO01000044.1 GCF_002237365.1 Zobellella denitrificans | reverse complement strand
GGCCCACCGCTTCCGCCAGAGCCGGGGCCTGGCGCCCTCGGCGCTGCGCGGCTAGATATGCCCTTTAGTTTAAAACCTGGGCAGCGACGACTCTTGGGGCGCGGGCGGCCCGCCTGCATTCGCGCGCAGCGCGAAGCCTCGGATTGGCTTACCACACCATGGGGTTGAACAGACGCGGAGCAGAACAGGCATTACGGATTGGACCCTGTCTTCGCCCATCTCGGTGCCACCCTCATGCGGGCGGGCCGCCCGCGCCCCAAGAGTCGTCGCTGCCCAGGTTTTAAACTAAAGGGCATATCTAGCCGCGCAGCGCCGAGGGCGCCAGGCCCCGGCTCTGGCGGAAGCGGT
The DNA here is from genome assembly GCF_002237365.1 of Zobellella denitrificans. Taxonomy (GTDB): domain Bacteria; phylum Pseudomonadota; class Gammaproteobacteria; order Enterobacterales; family Aeromonadaceae; genus Oceanimonas; species Oceanimonas denitrificans. The sequence goes on along the minus strand of NZ_NMUO01000044.1, from coordinate 29,312 downwards.
GGGCCAGGTGGCTGGCGGAGCTGAAACCGCAGGCCAGGGCGACCTCGGTAAGCGGCAAGGCGCTGTGGCGCAGCAACTGCTCGGCCCGCAGCAGGCGGCGGGCCAGCACGTACTGGTGCGGCGGCAACCCCTCGGACTGGCGGAACATGCGGGCGAAATGGTATTCGCTGAGGCAGGCCTCCCCGGCCAGCACCCGCAGCGGCAGGGGCTGATCCAGGTGGGCCTCGATATAGTCCTTTACCCGCCGCAGCTGGGCCGGCGCCAGGCCTCCCCTGACCACCGGCGCCTGCCAGCGGTACTGGGTATAGCCCTTGAGCAACTGGGTGAGCAGCAGGGTGACGGCGCTGCTGAGCGCCAGCCGCTCGCTGTTGTCCCGCCAGTCGCAGGCCAGCAGGAACTGGCGGTAGAGCGCCTTGATGCGCTCGTCCTCGGCAAAGGTGCGTTCCTCCAGCAGCAGGCCGGCGGGGGACTTGTCCCACACCTGCTCGGCCAGGGTGCGCAGATGGGCATCGGTGAAATAGAGGTGCACGAACTCCAGCGGCCCGCGGATGTCCCAGGTGGACTCATGCTGGCCCGGCATCAGGCAGAAGCGATCCGGCGCCCCACCGTTGTGCCAGCCGGCGCCGGTTTTGCGGTAGGACTGGTAGCCGTCGGCCACGTAGAGGCTGAGGGTATGGTGCTCGGCCCGCTCCAGCTCGATAAAGTCGTCGTCGTTGTACCAGTGTGCCAGGGCGATGCCGTCGTCGAGATCGACACTGTCCTTGAGCTGGGCCTTGTGCTGGCTCAGGTATTGGGGTACGTGGTAACGGGACGACATGGGCTTCCTCTCGGGCAACAACCCTGATGGTATAGGGCCGGCGCAGCCGGGCCAAGCCGGCGGCGGGCCTTGCCGGCAAAAAAGCGCAAGAATCTGCAAGGCGGCCGCAAGGATACGGGCGCCCGGGCCGGCGCCCACAGGCATGATGGCATCTTTCCACGAGGAGGACCGCCATGAACCTGACACTTTACCTGTTGACCGTGCTGATCTGGGGCACCACCTGGGTGGCCATCGCCTTCCAGCTGGGCGAGGTGCCGGTGACCGTTTCCATCTTCTACCGCTTCGCCCTGGCCGCCCTCACCCTGCTGCTGGTGCTGGCCTTGTGCCGCCGGCTGCACCGCCTGGCCTGGCGGGACCACCTGCTGTGTGCCCTGCAGGGGCTGTGCGTGTTCTGCCTGAACTTTTACTGCTTCTACACCGCCACCGGCCATATCAGCAGCGGCCTGAACGCCGTGGTGTTTTCCATGGCGGTGTTGTTCAACGCCCTGAACGGGGTGCTCTTCTTCCGCCAGCCGATCACCCGCCGCCTGCTGGCTGCCGGTGCCCTGGGGGGGCTGGGCATGCTGTGCCTGTTCTGGCCCGACATCCACCGCGATGGCTTCAACCCCGGGGTGTTGCTCGGCCTGGGCCTGGCCCTGCTCGGCACCTACGGCTTTTCCCTCGGCAATATGCTCAGCCTGCGCCACCAGCGACGCGGGCTGGATCTGCTGTCCACCAACGCCTACGCCATGGGCTACGGCGCCCTGGCCATGTTGCTGATCGTGCTGGCAAGCGGCCAACCCCTGGTGCTGGATACTTCGCCCCGCTACCTGGGCGCCCTCTTCTACCTGGCCATTATCGGCTCGGTGGTGGGCTTTGGCGCCTACTTCGCCCTGGTGGGCCGCATCGGCCCCGGCCCCGCCGCCTACACCACCCTGCTGTTTCCGCTGGTGGCCCTGGGGCTGTCCACCCTGTTCGAAGGCTACCGCTGGACGGCGCCGGCATTCGCCGGCCTGGGGCTGATCCTGGCCGGCAACCTGGTGATGTTCTGGCGGCCCCGGCGACGCCTGGCGCCCGCAACGGGCACCACCGGCTAGAGCACCGACCAGTTTTCTCCTGTAGGCGCCCGTTTACGTGGCGCAAACCTGAAAACGGTGGGGAACGCGGAAATTGGGCGCCGGGTTGTGCCGGGTTGTGCCGGGTTGTGCCAGCTAAAGCGGCACCTACAGCGGCACCTACAACGGTATTTACAGCGGTATCTGCAGCGGTATGTATGCCTTGCTGGTGGAGCGCAGGCGGGCCGGCGCGGGCCGGCCCGGATGACGGGGGACTACTGGGCGGCGGTACTGACGATATCGGCCTTGGTGCTGCCCACTATGTCGAGCAGCTCCCGGGTTTCCTGCTCGGGCACCTGGTGCCTGGCCAGCACCTCCTGGAACAGCACCAGCATGCGCTGCCATTCCGCCTCGGTGATATTGAGGTGGGCGTGGGATTCCTTCATGCCCCGGCCGTGGTAGGCGCAGGGACCGCCGGTGACCTGGCACACCATGGCGGTGACATGGTACTTGAGGTAAGGCGCGGGCACCCGCTGGCGGGCGGCGTCGATGGCCGGATTGGCATTGAGCTGCTCGTCCGGCACCAGCACGTCGATAAAGTCGCTCACCACCACCGAAATGGGCGCCAGACCGCCCAGCCGCTGATAGAGCGAAGGCGGCGCCTCCTGGGCCGGCAGCGGCGGGCTGCCCAGCAGGGCCAACAGCATCGCCGGCAGCAACCAGCCCCGGGTAAACACGGATCTGTTCATTTTGTTGTCCTCTGTGCGGGGCGGGCGCCACCGCCCTTTACCGCCACGAGTCGCCCTGGCGCGGGTGGGGCCGGGCACAAACGCCGGCCCATGACAAAACAAATAGTCCAGCCCAAGGCCGATGCAAGGCGCAACCGGCAATAAATCCGGCTTTTACCGCCGGGCCCCGCCCGCCAGGGGATGTGGCCACTCATTTCCCGACGCCGCACCCCGGACGGCTTGCCTGCCGGCGCCTCCGCCGCCCCTGGCGGTTGGTCACTTCTTGAACTTGTCGGCCGCTTCCTTGAAGGAGGTCTTGAGCGCCTCCCAGGCGGACTCGAAGCCGTGCTTGACCGAGCCCCAGGCTTCTTCGCTGGTGTTGGCCAGCTCCGCCAGCTTTTTCTCGCCTTCCTTGACCTTGGCCTCCAGCCGGTGGATCTGCTCGTTCAGCTCCAGCTTGGCGTCGGCCCCGGCGGCGGACGCCCGGGCCCTGAGCTTGTCCAGATCCGCCTTCCATTCGTCCAGCTTGGCCTGCATCTTTTGCCGGAACAGCTCTTTTTCGCTCATGATGTTCTCCTTATGCCTGTGGTTGCAAACAAGGCCGCCAGACAGCGGGGCCACTCCGGGCGAGGCCGCCGTATCCGGCCTCAGCCCTCTCAGCGTAATGTAAAAGCCGACGGGCCGCCAAAAGGCGGACGGGCCGGCCCGAGCAAGACCAGCGGTTTCATGCCCCTTTCAGCGGTGAGCGAGGAGGAAATTTGCCGTAGATGACCGTATTGTCGAGCCGGCCGGAAGGCAGCCGCCGCTCGTTGTGCAGGGTGGCCTCCAGCACATAGCCGCCACGCTCGGCCACCGCCCGGCTCCTGCGGTTGCTCTCGGCACAGCGGATCTCCAGCCGGTTGGCGCCGAGCTCGTCGAAGGCGTGGCGCTCCAGCAGCGATACCGCCGCCGCCATATGCCCCCGGCCCTGGGCCGAGCTGCGCAGCCAGTAGCCCAGCTCGAAAAAGGGCACGGACTTGTCGCGGATAATCAGGCCGATGGCGCCCAGCAGCCGATCAAAGCGCTTGTCGACGATAAAAAAGCGCAGTTCGCGCTGGAAGCCCTCAGCATTGGCGATGGCCTCGCGCATGCTCTCCCGGCAGTCCTCCTCCGTAAGGGCGTATTTCACCCAGGGCAGGAATTCCGCCAGGGCCCGCTCGCTTTCCTGTATCGCCTCGCACACCCGAGGCACCAGCCCGAGGGACGGCGGCAACAGTTTGATATGGTTATTTTCCATGATGATCATTTATCGGCAAGTTTCATCTCCACCTCCGGTTTCCATTGCACCCGGATAGTTTTACCGGATCCCGGGCGCATCTTCATGCCCTGTGTTAAGGCGAGCGGGTCTCCCGAGGGCAGAATAATACCGCCGTTTACGTTTACAGATGCGCGCATTGCTGGCGGGGCGCAGGCGGCCCGCCTGCTTTCGCGCGTAGCGCGCCTAGCCTCGCTGCCCAAGGCAAAGCCGAAGCCCAAACCCCGCCATGGCCAGCAGCAGCCCCAGGCCCGCCAGCCCCAGCATCCGGTTGGCCCCCGCCCAGGGCAGCCATTGAAGGTAATGCATCCGGTACAGGCCGTTGATAAGCCGGGTGTCCCGCCCTTCCTGGCGCAGGGAAAGCGTGCTCCAGTCCAGGTGGAGTCTCATCCCCGTGCTGGTACGGGCACGGCTGTCTTCAAGTTCCACGATGTCACCATAGCGGGCCGGATTGACCGAGGCGGCATCCTGCAGCAGCCGCCGCAATGCCGCCTCGTCCGGCAACGGCAAGGGCCGCTGGCTGCCCGGCTCGAGATGCAGCGGTGGCCCATCGGTGGTGACCAGCAGATGCGCCCCCAGCAGGGTGCCCACCAGCCGCACCTGCCGCCAGTGGGGCTCGGGGCGGATCTGCACCTCTTCCGCCAGCGGCCGGGCCCTAACCACCAGCTGTTCATAGGCGCCCTGGTAGCCCGGCTTGAGTATAAACACCGCCCCGGTCAGCGCCCAGCCGAACAGGGGCAGCAGCAGGAGCAGCCCCAGCAGACGGTGGTGTTTTCTTGTGTTGATGGCCATGAAGAGGATGTGTTGACCTTACCGGCTGACCGCGAAAGCCGGCTCAGCCGGAATGGGATAAAAACGACCGGCCTGCGGCTCCTGCGTGAGGGTGCAGAGCACCACCCCGGTGTTCGCGCCCCGGACCGCGAACACCGGCCTGCCGGCACCATCCCAGAAACCGCTGTTGCCGCAGGCTACCCAGCCGCCGGTGACGCCGGCGTGGTTGCACAACAGCACCGGCATCGCCAACCGGGCCGCAAGGGAAGAAAGCAACCGACTATCCGCAGCAAACCCCACCTCCGATATCAGGGCGCTGGCCAGATAGAGTTCGGCACCGGCGGCCTTGGCATCCCGCCCATGCCGGGCCTCGCCGAAGTCGGCGCAAATGGCCAGGGCCACCCGGTAGCCCTTGACCGAAAACTGATAATTTCGATGACCAGGAGAACAATATTGCTCCTCCCCCGGATGCAGATATTGCTTGGCGTAATACTCCACCAGACCATCGGGAAAACAGATCACCCCTCCGATAAAGGGCTTGCCCGCACCGTTGTGAAACGGACAACCGGCCACCACTACCATACGATACCGCACCGCCGCCCGGGACAGCTCGGCCAGCACGGACGAGCCCGCATCCAGAGCCAGTGTTGCCACCAGCTCCAGCTCATAACCGGTGAGGGACAACTCGGGGAAGACCACCAGATCCGCCCCCAGCCGGGCAGAGGCGGCAATAAACTCCAGGTGGGTCTTCAGGTTGTTGGCGAGATCGCCCTTCCCGACCTGGATCTGGGCCAGGGCGACAGTGAGGGTGCTGTTGTTCACACAGACTCCGTTAATGGGGTGTTGCTACATCAATAAAAGTGCCGCTTAATGCGCTACGTGGCCTCATCGAGCATAGGCGCGAATTTATTCGCATGAATAAGCGGCTCTAGAACGCCATATGGTTTAAAAATCATACAACGAGGCTCAGTGCTATCCTTGCGTAGCTGCTACTGTAGGTGCCGCTTTAGCCGGCACAAACCGACGGGAAGACGGCGCCCAATGTCCACGCCCCACGCCGTTGGCCGGTTTGCGCCACGTAAACGGGCGCCTACAGGTGAGATATCGTACTGATCACGTTTTAAACTGATCGGTGCCCTTAGGGATTCCAGCTCAGCATGGCATCGCTGATGCTGCAGTCGGCAACCGCGTCGGCGGCATCCACTATGAAGATCTGCTGGGTTTCGGACACCGGGTAGGTCAGGTATTCCGAGCACTGTGCGCTTTGCCCGGTGCCGACAACCACCCTGCTCCCGGCCTTGAGGGTACAGCTGGCCAGCTTGTCCAGCGGAGACCATTGGTAGCAGATTTCATAATCGGCCCGGTATTGCGCGACCGGACCGCTGGGTTTATTGAAGGCCCACCATTGCCCGTACTGGCTGTTGGGATTGGTGCTGTTCCAGGCCCGGAATATTTCCACCCGGGTGTCGGCCTTGCTCCGGTAAACCTGCCCCTGGCAGAGCTTTCCCTGCTCGGGCTTGCCCAATGCCTGCCGGAGCAGCACGGGATCCTCGATGGCGTCGAACTGGCCGGCAACCGCCGCTGGCAGCGCCGTGCTGCCCAGGCAGTCGGCGGGGGTATAAGCCGCCTCTTGCGGGGCATGTTGGGCGCATCCTGCCAGCACCGCCAGGGCGAGGTATGATCCTATTCTTTTCATTTTTATCCCTTTTGTTTAAATCAGTCTTTGGCCGCAAATTGCTCGAACACCTGCTGCCCGGTCAGCTTGCGGGTGTCGTTTTTCAGCTCGTAGTAGGCCGGTTTTTCATCGATAAAGATCTCATTGGTCAGGCTGAACTCCTGCTTCTGGAACAGGCCGGCGGGCAGGATGTATTCGCCAGTGGGCAGCAGATGGTAGAACAGGTGGGTGCCGCAGTGGGGGCAGAAGCCGCGCTCGGCCCAGTCGGACGAGCGGTACCTGGCCGGCTGGCCACCATGGAACGCCACCTCAGTACCGCAATGCACCGCAAACATGGGGCCGCCCGACCAGCGCCGGCACAGGGAGCAGTGGCACAGGCCCACTTCGTTATGGTCATCCGCTACCACTTCTATCGAGCCGCAAAGACATTTACCTTTCATCATTTCCTCCTGGCTTGCATGAACACCCCCGCTATCCGGGGATAGCGGCGCGCAATGGTGATACCCGTCGGGTCCCGGTTGCCCGCCACTGCCTCAGTAGTTGCTAAAATGCCTGACCAACCCATTCAGCTCCTGGCTCAGCCCCGCCAGCCGGCTGCTGGCAGACGAAATCTCCGCGCTTGCGGTAGCGGAGGCTTCGGCCGACTGCCGCACCGTCGAGACCCGCCCATTGCTCTCGGCGGTGACCGCGGCCTGCTCTTCGGTAGCAGTGGCGATCAGCTCGCTCATTTGCTGAATATCGGCTACCTGACGGGTGATCACGGCCAGGGCCGCTCCCGTATCGCGGACGGCGGCGACGGAAGCCTGGGTATGTTTCACACTCTCCTGCATGGTACGGGTGCTTTCGTCGGCAATGGCCTGGAGTCCCGACACCAGCTTGCCGATTTCATTCGACGACACCTGGGTGCGCTGGGCCAGGTTGCGCACCTCGTCCGCCACCACGGCAAAGCCCCGGCCGGCCTCGCCGGCACGGGCGGCCTCGATGGCCGCATTAAGCGCCAGCAGGTTGGTTTGATCCGCGACCTCCTTGATCACGTCGAGGATGCTGCCGATACGCCCGCACTCCTGCTGCAGCCGGTTCATAAAATCGGCCGAGCTCGTGATCTCCGAGGCGAGCGACTCTATCTGGGCAATGGCCCGCTGTGACAATGCCTGGGCGTTGACGACTTCTTCGGCCGCGCCCCTGGCGGCCGTGGCCGTATCCTCGGAGTTGCGCGCCACCTCCTGTACCGTGGTGGCGATTTCCCCCATCGCCGAGGCGATAAAATAGGTTTCGTTCTTCTGATCGTTGATCCTTTCCTGGGTACGGTCGGTCACGGCGGTCAATTGAGAGGCCGAAGCGGTGAGTTCATAGGACGCGGAGCCGATCTGCGAAACGACGGTACGCAGGCTGCCGTTCATTGCCGCCAGGGAGGCAAGCAGCGCGCCCAGTTCATCCTTGCGGTTATCATCCGGCGCCTCCAGCACCAGATCGCCCTTGGCGATACGCCGGGAAATATCAACGGCCTGCTTCAGCGGCAGCACGATCTGCCGGCTGATCACCAGGGTCACCACGCCGCCCATGGCCAGGATCACCAGGGTGATGCCAGCGAGCAGGTAATACACTTTTTCAGCCTGGGCGGCGGCACGTTCCTCCTCGGCGTAATACAGCTCGTTGGCGTTGTCCTGCAGATCGGACAGCAACTCGTTGGCGGCCAGCAGGGCGGATTGCGTGCGGGCGGCCTCTCGTTCTTTCAGGTAGCGCGCCAGATCCGTTTTCAGTTTTTCCACCGCCGCCATGTCCTCGGATGGCCAGCGACCGGTTTGGGTGTCGGAGTGCAGCTGGTTGATGACCTCCTGGAGGATTTGACGGCGCTGATGGTGCGATGCTCCGGCATGATAATCACCATCCAGCGCCTGCTGGTAATTGTCTTCACGGGTAAAGACTATCTCGTCGAACAAATTCCCTATCTGGCTGATGCGATGTAGCGTTGCCTCATTATTTTTCAGCCCATAAAACCCGAACAGGGACAACAAGAGCACAAAGAACAACAGCAACCCAAAGCCCAAACAAAGCTTCAGGGTCACGCTCAGATTTTTAATGCTCAACTTACATTCTCCATATTGATATCCATAAACCTTAAAAACTATCCTGGTGAAATACTGCCCGAGACAGAGCTGGAACGTGATTCCTGTCGCTATCGCACCCGAGGTGAATTGGTATATTTCCGTTGGCTAATCACTTGTGGTCATCAGCAGCTCCGGGTGCCCCGTGTGGGGATCCTGCTGTTCGCCCTCTATGCTAAAGCCATGCTTCAGGTAAAACGCGCAACTGGCCTGATTGGCCTTGTACACGGTGAGCGACAGCGCCTTGCGCTGCGCCCTGGCATGTTGCAGCAACGCCTTGCCAATGCCCCGCCCCTGATGTGCGGGATCGACAAAAATGGCCGCCAGCACACTACCGTTAAGGGCATAAAAACCGACCACGTCGCCATCCTGCTCGTAAACATAAACCTCGGAGGCCGGCAGATAAAGACGACGCATATTCTCAAGCTGGGACAGCCAAAACTCGGAGGAAATAAAGTCATGGGCCTTTATCGAAGCCGCCAGCCAGATATTTAACACGACCTCGGTGTCCTGGGGTTGGTTTTTTCTAATCATGGTTTTCTCTGGAGATATTGATTTTGGTTACTATTGTTAATATGACGACAATGGTGTTCTGAACGAACTCGATAAAAAGAGTGTAGTGATGCGCCTTGTTATATGTGCTAAAGAGTCGCATGGGTGACCTTTTCAAACGATTCACCTTCAGCGTTCTTCCAATGCAGCTTTATTGCCTGCTTGCGCTTGGTTTGCATGCTGAATGACGCAATTAACTCCACGGACTGACCCGGTTCCATTGACTCCATTGGAAACTTTTCCTGCAGATCAGCATCCATAATACTGTCGTTACCTTCCGGAAATTCGAGGCTAACCTGATGGGCCGTAGCTTTACCTTTGTTGAAAACCTTGAGACGGTGCTTTTTACTCCCAAGGGTGATGAAATTTGCGCCGAGTTCTGCCGCGTTTGCACTCCGGGCTTCTCTTTCTTCTTTATCAAGCATTAGGGCGTTCAGTTTGTGCTGAATTTCGACCAACTCTTCTTCTTTTTGTCGTAGACCTCGCGAACGCCAGGTTGCATAACCTGAGAGCAGAAGCGCTATCGCTGCAATTACGTCTCCAAGAGATATTCCCATACGCCCTACTTAAACTTTATGTTTTTATTGCCGCCGAATGCTTTCTTCAGGGATTTCCTCATTTCTTTTGCTACGTCGTCCACGGCCTGCTTACCGATTTCTCCCATGTGCTCATCTATATTTTCTGAATTCTCATGAATGAGCTCTTCCTTGGTCATTTTGCGGTCACAGGAAACACAGCGTAACTTTGCATAATCGTTTTCAAGGGTCTCGTCATACTCGAATTGTGTTGATCCACACGTAGGACAGAGAAGCGATACGTTTCGATCATACTTATCAAAGTTCATAATTTCCCCTCAGGTGACCCCATATAACGCCGCCAACACGCGCAGCTTTGTAGTGGAGGCGGAGCTGCAATGAAAAAGCTGTCGCCGTGATTGGCATTGTTAGCTGTATGGCAGCTCATTTATGCCCGCCAAAGAGCATACCTTCGAGTTCTTCCTTCTTCGGAACAGACCCTCTTTCAATAATTCGAAACAGAACTTCACGAAGCAAGTTAAATGTTTCAAGAAGATGCTCAGGCTTGTGTTTAGGTTTTCCATGCGCTGCCGCTGACCTTTTATCATACAAGGAAGCAACTGCTTTCTGGCGCTGGGCACGGTTCTCACCTGCCTCCTCAAGAAACGAGGCAATCAAAGCCGATACTCTGAACTTTAGCTCAGATGTTGATGGGGAAAACAGCGCTTCCAAGGCGCCCCATAGTGAAACTAACGTCAGAGCATGATTCTCAACAAACTGACCGGAATCAATTGCTTGCGCGGCAAGTGCGAACTCGGGGCTGTTTTCTATTAGGCCGTGTGTTTTTGACCAACGCTCGCTGACCCACTGCACAGCACCATCATCTACTTTCCCACCGGCGACACCCAGCGGAAAATGGCGGTTCTGTACTTCATAGGGAAAGAGTCTTGCATCCGAATCTGGGATTTCTGCAAGTGTGTCAAATGAATGATTAGAAAAAACGGGGAGTGTAATCGCCGGATTCACACCAAGCCGAAACAAAAACACTAACGTCCTAGCGACACCGATCTTTGAGCCGAATTCTGTTTCGATATTCTCGGGAATGAAGAGCTCCGCATTAACGTCAAAGCTAAAGCCACCTGATGCACTCTTCCAAGGCCCCGGATGATGTTTCCCAGTAGGCGCTGGCTCGAACGCCATCATAAAGGGGGAAAATAAATGAGCATAAACTTTGCGTAATAGAATACCACTACCAAGATCGAATGAATCGTTCACCAAATCAATGCCAGCCAATCCTGCGTAGACATTACCGCCAAATAAAGTGCTCATAGTCCCTCGATACAGCTAACGCCCGGCTCACGCGCCGGTTTGGAGCCGCGAAGCGGCGGAAAATCGGTCGCTGTGCAGCCGATTGTTAGCTTTGTCATGCATCAGCTTGGCCCACCCATATCAAAACCGGGCTTAGAGGTCGGACCTGGGTCTGGGTTTAAATCCGGGCCAAGATTCATACGCTCACAATAGCTCGCAAGTCCTTCGCAATGAGTTATCTCACCATTACTACTGACCGCTACAACTGTCGAATAATCTAGGCTCCGTCCGCCTGACCCTTCTTCCACCTCTCCGAATTTGAAATACAAAAAGTCAGACAAGTAACTATTGAACTTCTCTTGAGTTACACCGCAGCCAAGTGCCTCTTTGGGATCAACTGTTTGGTGCCGGAAATAAGAAAGTGCTTTCAGTTCAATTGGCTGGTCGCCACCTCTTTCACCAAAAATGAGCAGGTGATGGTTATCTTCATCAGCGAGCGCAGATTTAGCGCTTTCAAACGAATCTAGAGAGGGTTCAGCAAATTTCTGGACCTCATCATCAATGGCCTGTGCATTCCGCTTAAACTCGATCAGCACCCACTTATCATCGTGTCGAGCCATCAAATCAGCACCCGCCTCGTAGTTCCCATCCAAGGGAGCCATGAGAGCGTCCCTGTTCACACAGGTAATAACAAACAGGTACTCAACAGTTTTTTCCCACCACATTGACACTCGTACTCCTTAATTTTCTAAGCTAACGCCCCAATCACCGGGCCATCGGAGTGGAGCAAAATTTGTGGTAAAAGAGCGAAGCGACACCACACATTTTGCGCAACGTAGCTGGCTCCGCGTGCATTGGCTTGTTATGCGTAGTTGGCACTACTGGCCGTAGTATTTTGAACTAAAGCCTACAGAAATTGGTGCTCCATCATATTGACACGAAACTCCAACTTTCAATCTTCTACGATGATCATAGTAGGTATGGTAGTGCGTTTTCTTTCTTATGAACTCAAGCTCCGACAAGCTTATACTCAATGCTCCAAGTATTGATTCAGAATCAAACTCCTGATCCTGCTTATGTGGAGCTGTTCTTTTCAGCTCAATATCAACATAACTTATAAAATTGCCTTCTGCCTCCAAAAGCATATGGCATTCGTCACTCTCAACTATGATGTTACCAACATCATTCGCTTTGACTCCAACCGCCTTTTCTGCCCTATCTATGCTCATGCCTATATATTGAAATGGACGATGAAATGGAGCATTCATTAGTGGCAAATTATAAGATGCAGCCTTGTCAACGGCAGTCCCTAAATTATTTGGGAAATAGTCATCGCTCATCGCGTTTTTATTAAAAACTACGCCGATAGAGTTTAATAGTTTTTTAAATGACTCTATATATTTGCTCTCATCCTTGAAATCGCCATAAAGTTTACCAACCAAAAAACCTGGCGGATCGCATTCCTTAAGCATGATCGGAAGAACTTTGATGGATTTCCCACTTATCTGATGGTTCATTGCCACATCCAGTTCATTTACCACCCACGGCGCTTTTACTGAATTTGGGGATAAAATTACAGCAAAATAATCGACAGTATCTATTCCATCTCTAATTTTCTGAATCAGAGAATCCCCAATTTTCATTTCCGCTTCATCAAGCCAGCATTTAACGTTGTGATTTCCTAAATCTCTAGCCAATTTTCGAACAAATTCCTTGTCTGCGTGATTATGGCTCAAGAAAACACTTGTTATCATCGAAGCTGAACTCCTATTTTTTCGCATAACGCCCCAATCACCGGGCCGGCGAAGTGGAGCAATATTTTTGGTAAAAGAGCGAAGCGACACCACAAATATTGCGTAACGTAGCTGGCTCCGAGTGCATTGGCTTGTTAAGCCTTTTAGAACAGAGCTTTAATTCTTTTAGCTAATACTTCTACATCCAGCCTGCGATAAATAGCCTCTGAAACCTCACGTAGAAATTCTTTCTCTGTGAGGCCATCATCGCCTAGGTGTTTTACCAATTTACTCCATAGCTTCTTACCTTTTCGCTCAATTCCTGAGTCAATATATTCTGAAACTATTTCATCCAATGACCTTTTCCTAAAGAATCTATCGTTAAGCTCCCGGAAGAAATCCGCATCAACATTATCAATCAAATGAGCATGTAGATATTTTTCTAAGCTTGGTATTGGCAAAAATGCAACATTTAGGCGGGCGTAATTTGCGTTCTTTTTCTTTTCTGTGTTGAATTCGCTTTCAACATCACCGTCTAGAACAGAAATTACTTTGGTAGAGTGACTAGCAAGATTTGCCTCTAAAATTTCCTGATGAAGCCTGACCGTGTTTCGCCAATCACCACATGGCAAAATGTGATAAAGCTTGCCTTCGTATAGCCTTTCCTTCTGAAATATTTTGTCGATAACATATTTTGCCAAGTCATCTTCTGGAAGGATCAAAATATCGTATCCATCCTGATTGTACAAAAACCTTGTAGCGTAAGCTGGATAGCAGGGATTTATAACTTCGATCGATTTGTTTGGCAGACTTTGTAGGTAATAAATATTGGAAGGCTTTATCGCCCTTAACAACTCAGTAGAATGGGATGAAAAATATACAGACAAGTTATATTCATCGGACAGCCTGTTGAGCAGAGTTATTAACCTACTAATTGCTACCGGATGAAGAGCCAGCTCGACCTCGTCAATTAAAATAAGGGAAATGTGTTTGCTTCCTCTCTTTTTTTGTTGAAATATTTTGTTGTTTAGAAAGTGCAAAAGACTGAGCAATAGGTTCTCACCGCTACTTAGCCAAAATTGGCTTAAAAGTCCATCCTCGTACTCCATAAAGTACGGAACCGAATCAAATCCCAGCTTTTCTGCAACTTTGGCATTTTTTATCTTCTTAATTGTTGGATAGAACTTCTTTCCATGAAGTATGTGGCTGAAGTTGTCATTAATAAAGGAGTCTGCGTCAACCAAATGTTCGTCCTTGACCTTATCAGATAGGTCTAATACCTTTTTATCGGTAAATCTAGTGCCATGTATAACACTGCCTTCAATAAATCCGTCAAGTTTTATCTCGGCCCATTTGCTACCTTCACGCTGCCATTTTCCATCTGTTTTTCTCCAAACATCTTTCTTACCATCATATTCATACGAAACGCTGCTTCCTTCTTTTGAATTATTAAATATCGTCCAGAGCACTGCTGGCCGAAACGGCACAGCAAGCAATGCCATAATGCTGCTTTTTCCAATACCGTTTGATCCAGCAATAACATGCAATCCTTGCTCTATTGGGATTTCAAAATAAAAGTTTTTTATGCTTTTTACGCTATTTATTTCGATTTTTAACATGGCTTCCTTTATAAATTCATGCTCGTTAATCAAAGCTAGACATGGGCTTAACATTTTAATACTGCGCATGCGCATATACGCTCACGTATTTATGTGAGAATAGCAAGCTAATCAAATGATTTAAACCACATTTTTGACTTCATCGACCATCAGCCGCTGCAAAAAACGCGCATGCGCATATTTGCGTTCAACCATGCGCGAAATCTACAGAACTCATCTTGTAACCATTTGATAAAATTGGACTTTAACTTAAGTCTTGGAGATATATGCGCACTGCACTCCATCAATTTACTTATAAAATCTGGACAACCCAAAATATACTGTATACTTATACAGCAAACACAGTAGTTCACCAACCGGAAGAACAACCATGGGGAGCAGTCCTTTTCTCAATCGCATCCGGCAAGAGCTGCGGCCGGGATGGGCTCCGGCGCTGCGGGCAAGCTACCGCCCGGGTCTTGCGGGCGACCTTGCCTCTCTTCTTCCCTGTGGTCATGGGGTATTTTGCCGCGCCCGGCATGGAATTCAAATGAAACTTTAGCAGCCAGGGCATTTTGGTTTGCACTATGGGAGCCAGGTGGGGTTCTTGGTCGACTGAAGTCGACCCTACGCTCATTACGGCGGGACGGTTTGGCATAAAAACGCCCGCGGGTGCGGGTGCTTGGGGTTTATTGGTCGACTGAAGTCGACCCTTGTACGCTCATTACGGCAGGACGGTTTGACATAAAAACGCCCGCGGGTGCGGGTGCTGGGGGTTTATTGGTCGACTGAAGTCGACCCTACGCTCACTACGGCAGGACGGTTTGGGACATAAAAACGCCCGCGGGGCGGGCGTTTGGGGGTTATTGGTCGACGGAAGTCGACCCTACGGCTCGTTTCATACGCACCCTGGGCGTTTTGGCTCAGGCGGCGCCGGCAAAGCCGCGCAGACCCACCACGTGCACGTGCTCCTGCTTGCCGTGCACCTTGCGGATCAGCTTGTAGGTGGTGCCTTTTTCCGGGCTGATGTTCTCGGGCGCGGCAATCAGCAGCTGCATGTCCTGGCGTTCGCACAGCTCGAACAGAGTGGCGATGGAGCGGGCGTCCAGGCGCGCGGCCTCGTCCAGGAACAGCAGGCGGCAGGGCAGCACTTCCCGGGCGCGCAGGTGGCGGGATTCCTCCTCCCAGCTCTGCAGCACCATCAGCAGTATGGCCTGGCCGGTGCCGATGGCCTCGCCGGTGGACAGCGCCCCGCTCTCGGCGCGCAGCCAGCCGTCGGCGCCGCGCTGCACCTCGATGTCCAGATCCAGGTAGTTGCGGTAGTCCAGCAGCGCCTGGCCCAGCACCTGCGGGCTGCGATCGCCCTGCTCCAGCTGCGGGTTGAGCCGCTGGAACAGCTTGCCCATGGCCTCGGAGAAGCTGAGCTCCTTGCTGTTGAACAGGTCCTGGTGGCGCCCCTGTGGGTCGCTCAGGGCCTCCAGCAGGCGCTGGTAGGTGTCGCGGATGTTCACGTTGAGCCGCACCCCGGCCACCAGGCCGAAACTGATGTTCTGCAGCCCCTGGTTGAGCAGGCGGATGCGGTTCTGCTCCCGGCGGATGATGGTGGTGATCTTGGCCGCCACCTCGTGGGAGGAGAGCGACAGCTGGCCTTCGCGCAGGCTCAGCTCGTCGGCCAGCCGGCCCAGCTCCACTTCCATCTCTTCCAGCGCCTCCACCGGATCGTCGGCGCGGATGATGTCGTGGCGGATGCGCGCCTTGAGGTAGCTGAACACCAGTATGTAGAACTGCACCTTTTGCAGGGTATTGCGGTTGCCCTCGCTAAGGCGCAGGGCGTCGCGCAACTCCTCGTCGTGGTTCACCGCCATGCGCAGGGCGCCCAGCGCCTTGTCGGAGATGGATCTCAGCTCCTCGGCGTCCAGGTAGGCCAGCTCCGGCCGGCTCAGGCTGCGCTCCACCCCGTGCTCCCGGGCCAGCCGCTCCACTTTCGCCCAGTTGGCCTTGTGGGCCACCAGCGCCTTGCGGGCGGCAAAGTAGCCCTGGCCGTCCTTGCCCAGGCGCTGGCTCAAGGATTCTATCTCGCGCTTGGTCACCTGGCGCTGGGCCTCGGTCTGGCTGCGCCGGTTGCGGGTCTGCACCAGGTCGTTTTCCAGTTCGCGCTTGGCCTCCCGGGCCTTGTCCTCCATGTCGGCGGAAAGGGTGATGCCCAGCGCCGCCAGCTCCTCGCGGAACTCGTTCAGGGTCTGGCTTCGAGCGTCGCGGCCGGTCACCAGGGCGGTGCGCGCCTGCAGGGCGTCGCTCACCCGCCCGGCCAGCTGCTCGGCGCGCAGGCCGGCCTTGCGCCGGGCCTCCTCCGCCTGCACCAGCTTGGCCTTGAGGCTGTCGTTCATGGCCGAGCTCTGGCTCAGCAGTTGCTCGGCATCGGCGTAGGCGAAATGCGCCAGCCGCGCCACCAGCTGGTTAAGGGCATAGGTGCGGGCGCGGGCCTCGGTGAGTTCCGCTTCCGCCTGCTCCACCCGGGCCTTGAGGGACTCATAACCGGCGGGATCCTGGCGCAGCACCTGCACCTGCTCGGCCAGCCGGCCCAGGCGCTGGCCGTGGGCGGCCATAAAGTCGCGCGCCGCCTTGAGCCGGTCGGCCTCGGCGCGGGCGGCAACCAGGCGCTCTTCCAGCCCCTCGGCGTCCAGCCAGGCGGCCAGTGGCAGCAACTTGTGCAGCAGCCCCTGCTGCTCGCGCAGCAGGGCCAGTTTCTGCTGCCACTGGGCCTGCTGCTCGGCCAGCCGGGCCTGCGCCTGCTCCAGCTCCTGCTGCTGCACGGCCAGTTCGGCCAGGGCGTCTTCCGGGCTGGGGCCAAAGGCCAGCTGCAGGCCCTCGTTCACGAACTCGCTCAGTTGGTGGTAGAGCCGGCTGTGCTTTTGCTGGGCGAAGGCGGACTCGGCATAGCGGGCGCTCACCGCCTCCAGCTCGGCGCCGAGGATCTCTATGCGCGCCTCGCGGGCGGCGCGGCCGAACAGGGGCTCGGCGGGAAAGCGGGAATAGCGCAGCTGGCGCTCGCCATTCTGCACCCAGATGGCGCCGTCCAGCTCGGTGGCCTGCAGCAAATCTTCGTCGAAGGCGTCCGGGTTGCCCTGGATGAGATACACGTCCGGCGGGCATTCCTCCAGCGCCTGCAGTTGCTCCAGCGCCGCCCGGGGGTCTGCCACCACGATGGCGTGGCGGGCCGGGCCGTACAGGGCCTCGTAATAGGGGGCGTCGTCCACATTGATGTCGTCGTACACGTCCGCCAGCAGGGTGCCGCCCAGCTGCTCGCACAGGGCGAGCAGCCGCGGATCCGCATCAACGCCGCTGCCGAGGCGGCGGATCTGCTGCTCCAGCTGCTGCTTGGCGGCCAGCGACTGCTGCTTGCTCTGCTCGGCCTGGTGCTCGTCGCGCAGGGCCTGCTGCATGGCATTGGTCACCTCGGCGCTGTCGGCCAGCATCTGGCCGCTCAGCTCGCGCAGCCGCTCCAGTTTGGCCTGGGCCTTGTGCCAGGCGGGCGCCTCGGCGCGCAGTTTGGTCACCTGGGGGGCTATCTGCGCCAGTTGCGATTGCAGCTGGCGCTTGTCCTCGGCGCCGTCGGCCAGTTGTTCTTCCACCTCGGCCTTTTGTTCCTCCAGCTCCGCCAGTTGCTGCTCGAGTTCGGCCTCGTCGTGCACGGTGCGGCCGTGGCGGGCCAGCTCCGCCTGCAGCGCCTGCACCTTCTGCCGGCGCTCGGCGGCCTGCTCGGCGTCCTGCAGGGCGCGGCGAATGCCCTCTTCCCGCCCCAGCAGGCCCTGGTAGTCGCGGCCCTGCTCGATAAGCTGGTTGGCACGGCCAAAGGCGGCGGCCCGCTCCACCGGGCCGGCCACGGCCTCGAGCAGTCCCAGGGCCTGGTCGTACTGGGCCCTGGCGGCTTCGGCCAGGGAAAGCTGCTGGCGCTGCTCCAGCACCACGGCGGTCAGTTCCTGCTCGCGGCCCTGGTGGCGCTGCTCTTCTTCCCTGGCCTGCTCCGGGCTCAGTTCGGGCAGGCCGCAGCGCACCTTGGCCTCCCCCAGCGCCTGTTGGGCCTGGCGGTACTGGATGGCGCGGGTCTGCTGGGTGTCCAGCGCCTGCTGGTAGTCGGCCAGCTGGCTCTTGAGGCTGTCCACCTCTTCCTCGGCGCAGGCCTTGGTGGCGGCGGCCTCTTCATGCTCGTCCTGCAGCTCGGCCAGCATTTCCTCCTGGATGGCGAGCTTTTCTTCCAGCTCGTCCAGCTCCTGTTGGTAGGACTCGATCTTCTCGTTGAGCTTGACCCCGCTCAGCACCCGGGCCAGGTGCTCGGAGGCGATGTCCAGCTCCTCGGTGAGCATGCGTTCCCGGGCGGAGAGGTTGTCCAGCTCGTCGGCCAGATAAATCAGCCGGGCCTTTTCTTCGGCCAGGATGCGCCGCTCCTCGGCCAGGGCCTTGCGCGCGGCCAGGGCCTGCTCCGACAGCCGCTTTTTCTCGGCGCTGTTGCGCACATAGTCGGCGGCCACGTAGAGGGTGGTTTCGGTGATCAGCTGGCGGAACAGGTCACGCTGGCGCTGGGTTTCGCGGATGGCCTCCAGGGTACGGCGGTTCTCGAAGATGGCCGCCTCCATGTCGTTGAAGGCCTTGCGGATGCCGGCGTTTTCCGGCAGCAGGTAGTCCTTGAGGCTGCGGCTGATGGTGCTGGAAATGCCGCCGTACAGGGACGCCTCGATCAGCCGGTAGAACTTCACCCGGTCGCGCTGATCCTTGAGCTTGCGCGGGGTCACGCCGATGTCGAACAAAAAGTTGTGATACTCGCTCACCGTATTGAAGCGGGTGAAGCGCAGGCCCGCCTCATTGGTGGCGGCCTTCAGCTCGTTGAGGGAGCGCACCTGGCCGCGGCCGTCGTCGAGGCGGTTCAGCAGCAGCTCGGTGGGGGCCCGGCCCTCGCTCACCCCTTCAGACAAGCCCTGCACCGCAAAGGGCACCATGTTGACCTTGTTGTCCCGGTTGGCCACCTGCTCCAGGTGCACGCCAAACCAGACCCGCTCGGCCTGGGAGGTGTCCACCTCAATCAGCGAATAGCAGTGGCCCCGCTGCAGCTTGCCGTACAGGCCCTTGTCGCGGCTGCCGGACTGGCTGCCCGCCTCGGTGGTGTTGCGAAAGTGCAGCAGGCTCAAGTCGGGAATGAGCGCGGCGATAAAGGCCGCCATGGTGGTGGACTTGCCGGCGCCGTTGCCGCCCGAGAGGGTGGTGACCAGGGCGTCCAGCTCGAAGGTGCGGGCAAAAAAGCCGTTCCAGTTGACCATGGTCAGGGAGTGAAACTTGCCTCTGTTAACGCTGCTCACTGGTCGTTCTCCTGCTCTTCTTCTTCGTTGTCGGCGCCGGCCACGGCCTCGCCGTCTTTTATCATGCGCAATTGCAGTGCGCGCGGGTCCTCATCGCTGCGCACGTCGGCGGCAAAGCGGAACACCGCCTCGGTGATGCGGAACTTGTCCTGGGTGCCCACGGCGCTGACCATGCCCAGGCGCTTGAGCCGGCGGATGGCGCTTTTCAGCTTGTCGGCCAGCTTGCGCCTGTCGAGATCGGAGCCGCCGGCGCGCTGGTTCACCATGCGCAGCAGCGCCTGCTCGTTGGACAGGGTCAAAATCTCTTCCTGCAGATCGGCCAGGGAAAACACCCCTTCGTTGATCAGCCGGTCCGGGCTCAGGTAGAGGTAGCACAGCACCTTGCCCACCAGCATCTCCAGCTCGGAGAGGATGGAGGTGCCCAGCTCGCTGGTGGAGCGGGGCCGCAGGTAGTAAAAGCCCTCGGGGGCGCGCACCAGCTCCACCTGGTAGCGCTGGTAAAAGGCCTCCAGCTCGGTGAAGTATTCCTGCAGCAGCGAGTGCTGCTCCAGCTCGTCGGCGGTCACGTGGCGGCCGGCGCGCAGCTGGTTGTCCAGCGCCGGAAACAGCGGGTTGGCGATGGCCTGGGCCAGGCGGGAGTCCAGGGCGAGTTCAGTATTGGTCGATGACATGTGCTTGTACCTTGGCCCCGTGGGCATTGATGGTCTGCCAGTCCGGCATGGCCGCGCCCTGGCGTTCGGCGTCGGCATGGCCCAGCTTGACCGCTTCGTCGATCAGCAGGCGGGCGAGATCAAAATGTTGGTAATGGGGAAAATCGTTGAGGTAGTCCCTGAGCACCTGGGCCAGATCCAGCGGCCGGCCGGTCAGCGGAAAGTCCTGCAAATGGCCGCGGATGCGCTCCGACAGCTCGGCGGCCAGGTCCACCATCTCCTGGTATTCCAGCTCCTCGGGCAGCTCGCCGGTCACTTCCTCGGCGTAGGCGGCCATGGTCTCGTCGCGCAGCTCCAGCAACGGCAGCGCCTGGGCCAGGCGCAGCCGCCAGTTGTGGTTGTCGAAATGGCGGATGGACTCGCGCAGCCGCTGGCTGAAGGCGCGGTTCTTGTCCATGTCGATGGCGGTGCGGATAAAGCGGTGCACGTGGCGGTCGTAGCGGGACCACAGCTCGATGCACTGGCTGCCCCAGTGGATGATGGCGTCCAGCCGCGCCTGCAGCTGCTGGCACAGGGGCGCCACCCCGATGCCGCGCACGCTTTGCTGCAGCCGCTCCTCGATATTGAGCAGGCTCTGCTGCAGGCTATGGCCGGCCTTGTCCAGGGTGTCCTGCAGCTCGCGCAGGGTGTGGCCGGTTTCCCGCAGCAGCTGTTCGCAGGCGGAAATGGCCTCGTGCCAGTTTTTGTTGAGCAGGGCGGCAATGTTGGCCTTGACCGCGTTCTGCTGCTCGTCCATGGCGCGCTGGGTGTCGTCGATGCGCGCCAGCTGCTCGGCCACCGAGTACTTGAGCCGGCCTTCCACCTCCTGGGCCCAGGCCTGCTCGTCCGGCTCGGCGGCGATGGCCTCGGCCACCTTGTCGAGATCCTGGGCGATCTGCGCCAGCAACAGCGAGAGCTTGATCTGGCTCACCTCGCGCTGGGCGGCGAAGAATTCGACGATGGCCAACCCCAGGCGGGTCAGGCGGTAGAGGCTTTCGCCCTCCCCCGGCTCGCCCTGGAAGCGGCTCAGCAGGCGCTGGCGCACCAGATCGTTGATGGCGTTGTTGGCGCGGCTGGCCAGGGTGTCGTCGGCCTGGGCGAAGCCCTTGCTGACGTAGCCGAAGGCGTGGTGCAGCTCGGCCTCGCTCAACTGCGGCTGCTCGCCGCCCCGGCCGACGATATGCACCGCCAGCAGGAAGGCCAGCCGCTCGGGGGGCAGGTTGAGCCCCAAGTTTTCCTCTCTGACCCAGCCGATCCAGTCCGGCAGGGTGCGGGACATTTCCGTCATCGTTCTGCTCTCTTCACCGTTGGCGCCGCCCGGCCTTGCCCGGCGGCTTTTGTTCTTGCTGGGGCAACAACCAGCGTTTTTGCCTTTCCCGCCTTTCCCGCCCGCCGGCTGAAGCTGCGGCTACAGCGACGGCTACGGCGGCGGCTACCCAAACTGGGTAGGCGCCCGTTTACGTGGCGCAAGCTCGCAAACAGCGGGAAACCCGGCTCGCGTTTTCACGTCTTTCCTGCCTTTCCCGCCTTTCCCGCCAGCTGAAGCGGCGGCTACAGCGACGGCTGAAGCGGCGGCTACGGCGGCGGCGAAGGCGCTTTCCGTCACCTCCGCGAAGGCGGGGGGCCATTCACTCGGGGGCCGGCCCGGCGCCCTTGCGCGCCAGCACGTGGATATAGCGGCCCAGGTGCACAAAGGGCTCCCGGCGGGCGTGGGCCAGTTCCATGGCTATCAGTTCGTCCGGGCGCTGATGCTTGACCTCGCGCTCCACCATATAGTCGTGGATCACCCGCACGCCGCTGCGCCCGGTTATAGCAAAGCCCAGCTCCGTCAGCCACCGGTAAACCAGGTCCGGCCGGCAGGGCCAGGCCGGCGTCAGTTTCTGGCGTCGTTTCTTGACCAGGTCGGCGTGCACATAGTCGAAGTTGCCCATCACCAGGCTGTGGAACAAGAGGCCGTCACGATTGTAGAACATCAGCGACAGGTGGCCGCCGTCCGCCAGCAAGGCGCCCAGGGTGGCCAGCAGCCCCGCCTGATCCTCCACCCACTCCAGTACCGCATGGCACAGGACCAGGTCGAAGCGGCCCAGCTCGTCCACCGATAACGACTGGATGGGGCCATGAATAAAGTCGAAGCGCTCATCCAGCCCCTTTTCCGTTACCTGGGCCCGGGCCAGGGCCAGCATCTCGGCGGAAAGATCGCACAGCACCACGCTGTGGCCCCGGGCCGCCAGGCGCTGGGACAGGGGGCCGAAACCGCCGCCCGCGTCCAGGATGCGCAGGGGGCCGGGGGGCAGGCCCTGCAGCAGTTCGTCCAGATCCCGCTCCAGCACCGCCAGCCGGATGCGGCCCTTGGTGGTGCCGTAGATATTGCGGGAAAAGGTATGGCTCTTGCCGTCGAAACTGGTATTGCGCTGCACCTGGGTGTTTCTTCGTGACTCGGGGGAGGCTATTCTGGCACAACCCTCACGGTTAACAAACGCGTGCGTGCATGGAGACGATGTTTTTGGCTAAAAAGTGGCTGGGCAGCCTGTTATTGCCGCTGCCCCTGCTGCTGATCCTGGGGTTTTTCGGGGTATTTCTGCTGCTGTTTCGGCAAAAGCGCAGCGGGATCTGCCTGCTTGTCCTTTCCATGGCAACATTGCTGCTGCTCTCCACCCGCCCGGTGGCCAACGCCCTGATGGCGCCGCTGGAATCGCGCTATCCCCCCCATGAGATCACCGCCGAGCCGGTGCAGGACATACTGGTGCTGGGCGCCGCCCAGGTGGCGGATCCGCGCCTGCCGCTGCTGAGCCAGCTCGGCCAGGCCGGGATCTACCGCATCACCGAAGGGGTGCGCCTGGCCCACGCCTACCCGCAGGCCCGGCTGGTGTTAAGCGGCTATGCGGGCGGCGAAGGCCGCACCAGCGCCGAACTCTACGGCGAGGTGGCGGTGGCGCTCGGCATCGCGCCCCAGCGCCTGTTGCTGCTGCCCGAGCCGAAAGACACGGCGGAAGAGGCCGACGCCATGGCCCCGCTGATTGCCGGGCGCCGGGCGCTGCTGGTCACCTCCGCCAGCCACATGCCCCGGGCCATGGCGCTGTTCGCCGCCGCCGGCGCCCACCCCCTCGCCGCCCCGGTCGATCACCAGGCCAAGGAGAGCAGCGCCGCCCTGCCGCTTTATACTTACCTGCCCCAGGCCCGCTACCTGTGGCGCAGCGAACTGGCCTGGCACGAATACCTGGGCCTGCTGTGGCGGCGATGGGGCGCGGGCTGAGCAGCATTTGATCAAAAACATACAAAAGTCGAAAAATTACATCAAACCGTGCCCTGGCTCTTGGTTTCGCCCGGTTCAAATCCCTATAATGACGTTATTTAACTGAAAGGAAACAACTCATGAGACAAACACTGGTAATGGGTAACTGGAAGCTCAACGGCAGCAAGACCATGGTGGCGGAACTGATCAACGCCCTCAAGGAGCCCGCCGCCGAGGCCGGCAACGTGGCCGTGGCCGTGTGCCCGCCCGTGCTGTTCCTGGGCCAGGCCCAGGAGCTGCTGGCCGACAGCACCATCGCCCTGGGCGCCCAGGACGCGGACGTCCACACCCAGGGCGCCTTCACCGGCGAAAACTCCCCGGCCATGTACGGCGAGTTCGGGGTGCAGTACGTGCTGGTGGGCCACAGCGAGCGCCGCACCCTGCACGCGGAATCCGACGCCGTGGTGGCCGCCAAGTTCGCCGCCATCCAGCAGGCCGGCCTGGTACCGGTGCTGTGCATCGGCGAAACCCTGGAGCAGTTCGAGGCCAATGAAACCCAGGCCGTGGTGGAGCGCCAGCTGCAGGCGGTAATCGACCAAAGCGGCATCCAGGCCCTGGCCAGTGCGGTCATCGCCTATGAGCCGGTGTGGGCCATCGGCACCGGCAAGACCGCCACCCCCGAGATTGCCCAGGGCGTGCATGCCGCCATCCGCGCCTTCCTGGCCCAGCAGGACGCCACCGTGGCCGCCGGCGTGCAGATCCTCTACGGCGGTTCGGTCAAGGGCGCCAGCGCCGCCGGCCTGTTCGCCATGGAAGACATCGACGGTGCCCTGGTGGGCGGTGCCGCCCTGCAGGCGGACGAATTTGCTGCCATTATCAAGGCAGGCGCCTGACAACGTCGGGGCATATCGGTAACTTTACTACATATGCCCCCTTTTCCGGGTTTCAACCACGATTTTGAATTGAGGCCAAGTTGATGATTAAACGAATTGGGGTACTGACCAGCGGCGGCGACGCCCCGGGCATGAACGCCGCCATCCGCGCCGTGGTGCGGACCGGCCTGCACCACAACCTGGAAGTGTTCGGCATCTACAGCGGCTACCTGGGCCTGCACCAGGACGACATCAAGCAGCTGGAGCGCCACAGCGTATCCGACGTGATCACCCGCGGCGGCACCTTCCTCGGCTCGGCCCGTTTTCCCGAGTTCAAGGAAGAGAAGGTGCGCGTGGAAGCGGTCGAAAACCTGAAGAAGCACGGCATCGACGCCCTGGTGGTGATCGGCGGCGACGGCTCCTACATGGGCGCCATGCGCCTGACCGAGATGGGCTTTCCCTGCATCGGCATTCCCGGCACCATCGACAACGACATCGCCGGCACCGAGTTCACCATCGGCTTCGACACCGCGCTGAACGTGGCGGTGGAGGCCATCGACCGGCTGCGCGACACCTGCAGTTCCCACAACCGCATCTCGGTGGTGGAGATCATGGGCCGCCACTGCGGCGACCTCACCTCCTCCGCCGCCGTGGCCGGTGGCGCCGAGTACGTTATCGTGCCGGAAATCGCCTTCGACAAGCACGAGCTGATCAAGCAGATCCACGAAGGGGTGGCCAAAGGCAAGAAGCACGCCATCGTGGCCATCTGCGAAAACGTGTGCGACGTGAACGCCCTGGCCCGGGAAATCCAGGAGTCCACCGGCCGGGATACCCGCGCCACCATCCTCGGCCATATCCAGCGCGGCGGCACCCCCACCGCCCAGGACCGCATCATGGCAAGCCGCATGGGCGCGCGGGCGGTGGAGCTGCTGCTCGAGGGCTACGGCGGCCGCTGCGTGGGCCTGCAGAACAACCAGATAGTGCACCACGACATCATCGACTGCATCAAGCACCTGAAGCGTCCCTTCAACGAAGAGATGTACCAGCTGTCCAACACCCTGTTCTGAGGGTGCGCCAGGCGGGCGCCCCCGCCTGCCTGGCTTTACCTCCGCTCCCCTCTTTCTTAACTATCATCCTGAATGCACCTTTCTTGTTCCCGATCAAAGCGCCTTCGTCATCACGGGGTTATGCTCCCGTACATCATCAACCCAGAGGAGAACAGCATGAGCGGATGTTGCGGCGCCTGCGGCGGCCAGGACAAAGAGCAGGACAAGAAACAAGCGGAACAACAGCAACAGGCGGAGCAGAAGCAGGAAGAAAAGTCCTGAGTTCCCAATCCCAACCCCGGGTTTCAGGGGTTGCCGCTGCGCGGCAAGGCAGGCGGGCCGCCTGCGCTCCAGGTGTGAAACCGTCAGGAGCGCGGGTCTTGTCCTCCGTAGGGAGGGCGGCTCGCCCGCAATGACGGGGCAACGGTCACCTATGCAATGACATTGCAGGCGGGCCGCCTGCGCTCCGGTGGTGCCAACCCGGAATATCCATAAGGCCAGCCCCGCTCATCCTTCCCCCACCTGCCGCCATTGGCCATAATGGCACCCTGCTTGCTGTTCCAAGGCCCTGACATGCTGGACATTATCGAACTCGATCCCCAGGTATTGCTGCTCGCCGCCCTGGCCTGCTTTACCGGCGCCTATGTGCAGACCGCCATCGGCTTCGGCATGGCGATCATCGCCGCCCCCCTGATGTTTTACCTGGACCCGGCCCTGGTGCCCGGCCCCCTGTCCTTCGTGATCCTGATGATGTGCCTGATCAACGGCTGGCGTTTTCGCAAGGGGCTGGAACTCAACCTGCTGGCGCCGGCGCTGCTGGCCCGCATTCCCGGCAGCCTGGTGGGGGTCTGGCTGCTGGGGGTGATGTCCCAGTCGTGGCTGGCCATCCTTATCGCCTTCACCATCATGCTGGGGGTGCTGGTGCGGCTGTGCAACCTGGCCCTGCCCACCAACGGCGCCACCCTCTCCCTGGGCGGTTTTCTGTCCGGGGTCATGGGCACCAGCACCACCATCGGCGGGCCACCCATGGTGCTGGTGCTGCACGGCGCCGACATGCACCGCATCCGCGCCAACCTGGCGGGCTTTTTCCTGGTGTCGAGCCTGATGTCGGTGATTGCGCTGATCGGTGGCGGCTATTTCGGCCAGGCCCAGTTGCTGCAAGCCGCTCCCCTGGTGCCGGCGGCCCTGCTCGGCAACTGGCTGGCGGTGCAGACGCTGCATCTGGTGTCCAGGCCGGTGATGCACTACGGCTCGCTCGCACTCTGCACCCTGGCGGTTATCGGCATGTTAATCAATACCTTGTCATAATCCCATAGAATATGTGGCATTGTTAAACGAGGCATAAAGGCCGATAATACCGGCCGCCATTTAATATCGCCGAGTGATCATGTCTGAATACCTGCTGCTGTTTGTCGGCACCGTGCTGGTCAACAACTTCGTGCTGGTGAAATTTCTCGGGCTCTGCCCCTTTATGGGGGTGTCGGGAAAACTGGAAACCGCCATCGGCATGGGGCTGGCCACCACCTTCGTGCTGACCCTGGCCGCCGCCTGCTCCTACCTGGTCAACCAGTACATACTGCTGCCGCTGGAACTTTTATACCTGCGCACCCTGTCTTTTATTCTGGTGATCGCCGTGGTGGTGCAGTTCACCGAGATGGTGGTGCACAAGACCAGCCCCACCCTGTACCGGCTGCTGGGCATCTTCCTGCCGCTGATCACCACCAACTGCGCGGTGCTGGGGGTGGCCTTGCTCAACATCAACGAGCAGCACAACTTTATGCAGAGCCTGGTGTACGGCTTCGGCGCCGCGCTCGGTTTTTCCCTGGTGCTGGTGCTGTTCGCCGCCATGCGCGAACGCCTGGCCGGGGCCGATGTGCCGGCCCCCTTCAGGGGCGCGGCCCTGGCCATGATCACCGCCGGCCTGATGTCGCTGGCCTTTATGGGCTTCACCGGACTGGTCAAGTTGTAACATGATGCATATCTTAATCGCCATCGCGGTACTGGCGCTGCTGGCGCTGATCTTCGGCCTGGTGCTGGGCTTTGCCGCGGTCCGCTTCCGGGTGGAGTCCGACCCCATAGTGGACCAGCTCGACGAGCTGCTGCCCCAGACCCAGTGCGGCCAGTGCGGCTACCCGGGCTGCCGCCCCTACGCCGAGGCCGTCGCCAACGGCGACGACATCAACAAGTGCGTGCCTGGCGGCGACGCCACCATGCGCAAGATTGCCGATCTCATGGGGGTGGAGCCCCAGGCCATGGGCGAGGAAGCCGCCGAGCCGGTGAAAAAGGTGGCCTTTATCCACGAGGACATGTGCATCGGCTGCACCAAGTGCATCCAGGCCTGCCCGGTGGACGCCATCGTCGGCGCCACCAAGGCGTTGCATACCGTGATCCGCGACGAATGCACCGGCTGCGACCTGTGCGTGGATCCCTGCCCCACCGACTGTATCGAGATGATCCCGCTGCCGGCCACCCCCGACAACTGGAAATGGCAACTGCACCCCATCGCCATCAAGCAGGTAGAGTAAGATGTCGCTGTTACAGGATCTGAACGCAGGCAAGCTGCACGGTTTTCACGGCGGCATCCATCCGCCCGAACGCAAGGCGCCGGCCAACCAGGGCCCCATCGGCGACGCCGGCCTGCCGGACGAGCTGGTGCTGCAGTTGCGCCAGCATATCGGCCAGCCGGCCCGGCTCAAGGTCAAGGCCGGCGAGCGGGTATTGAAGGGCCAGCCCCTGACCGAGCCGCTCAACCCCATGATGATACCGGTGCACGCCCCCACCTCGGGCATCATCATCGCCATCGAAGACAGGCCCCTGTGCCACCCCTCGGGGCTGGACGGCCCCTGCCTGGTGCTCAGGCCCGACGGCGAAGATCTGTGGCGGCCGCGCTTCCCCATCGCCGACTACCAGGCACTCAATGCCGATGTGCTGCTGGAGCGTATCCACGCCGCCGGCGTCACCGGCCTGGGCGGCGCCGGCTTTCCAGCCCACGTCAAACTGATGCCCCGGCGCAAGGCCATAGAGGCGCTGATCATCAACGGGGTGGAATGCGAGCCCTATATCAGTGCCGACGACCGGCTGATGCGCGAACACCCCGCCGAGATCCTCGAGGGCATCGCCATACTGCGCCATATCGTCCAGCCCCGGGTGACGGTGCTGGCGGTGGAAGACAACAAGCCCGAGGCCCTGGCCGCCCTGCGCGCGGCCAACGACGACGACCAGATCCTGATCGTGGCGGTGCCCACCAAGTATCCTTCCGGCGGCGAGAAGCAACTGATCGAGATCCTCACCGGCCGCCAGGTGCCCCACAACGGCCTGCCCGCCGATATCGGCATGGTGGTGCAGAACGTGGGCACCGCCTTCGCGGTGAAACGGGCGGTGGTGGACGACGAGCCGCTGATCCGCCGGGTGGTCACCCTGGCGGGCGACGCCTTTGCCGAACCCGGCAACACCTGGGTGCATATCGGCACCCCGGTGCGCTACCTGCTCAAACGCTACGGGCTCGCTCCCGAGCCGGAGCAGCGCATCATCATGGGCGGCCCCATGATGGGCTTTACCCTGCACAGCGCCAGCGCCCCCATCATCAAGGGCAGCAACTGCGTGCTGGCACCGACCCGGGCCGAACTGCCGCCGCCCGGCGACGAACTGGCCTGTATCCGCTGCAGCCAGTGCGCCGACGCCTGCCCCGCCAGCCTGCTGCCCCAGCAGTTGTACTGGTTTGCCCGCGCCCAGGAGCACGACAAGCTCAACAGCCACAACCTGTTCGACTGCATCGAGTGCGGCGCCTGTGCCTATGTCTGCCCCAGCCAGATCCCCCTGGTGCAGTACTACCGGGTGGCCAAGGCCGATATCCGCCAGGCCCAGCGCGAGGCGGAACTGGCGGAACGGGCCAAGCACCGCTTCGAGGCCCGCCAGGCGCGGCTGGAGCGGGAAAAGGCCGAGCGCCAGGCCCGCCACGAGAAGGCCGCCGCCGAACGCAAGGCACGCATGGC
>NZ_NMUO01000043.1 GCF_002237365.1 Zobellella denitrificans | reverse complement strand
GACTCGTCCCCCTCCGTCGCCAGGGCATCCTCGTCCGCCCCGGACACTGGGGACGGCTCCGGCTCGCCGACGGAGCGCCTGGTCGCCGCCGAACGTTCCCTGCATCTGGGGGCCTCGCCGGAGCAGGGCGCCAGGCAACTGAGCCAGCAGATCCAGCTGATGGTCAATCAGAACCTGCAGGAAGCCGATATCCGCCTCAGTCCGTCCGAGCTGGGCGGGCTGAGGATCCAGCTCAAGATGGAGCAGGGAGAAGTGAATATCCAGTTTACCGCGACCCAGCCCCAGGCCCGGGAACTGCTGGAGCAGGCGCTGCCCCGGCTGCGGGAGATGCTGGGCCAGCAGGGCCTGGCCATGGGACAGGGGCAGGTCGGTGGCTCTGCCCAGCAACAGGGGCAGCAGCAGGGAATGGCGCAGCAGCAGGAAGCGAACCCGCTGCCCGCCGGCACCGGCCTCCCGGCCGCGGAAGAGGACGGGGACTGGGGGACGCTGGAGTCTTCCCGGCTCGCGACCCTGGCGCCGGGCCGGATCGATTTTTTTGCATGACGGCGCACGCGCCGGTGAAGGCTATGGGAGTAGGGCGATAAATGAGCAATGATTTGAGCATCCCCCGGAAACCCGGGTCCAGGCGGCTCTTGATCTGGTTTGTGCTGCTGGGGCTGTTGGTGCTGCTGGGGATCGGCGGCGGCTGGTGGTACCTGAACCAGAACCGGGCCGCCGCCGAGCCGGCCGAGCAGGTGCAGGACAACCAGGCGCTCTATGTGGGGATGTCCCGTCCCTTTATCTTCAGCGTGCCGGGAAGCGGAAGCCGCGATCGCCTGGTGCAGGTCAGCGTCGAGCTGCTGGTTCGGGGCGAGGCGAGCGAGACGCTTGCCAAGCGCCACCTGCCCTTGCTCGAGAGTACCCTGCTGACGGTGCTGAGCGGCCAGACCGCCGCCAGCTACCTGAGCGCGCAAAGCAAGGACAGCGTAAAATCGGAAGCGCTTGATGCGCTCAATCGGATACTTGTCGAAGAGACCGGAAAGGGGCTGATCGAACAGGTTCTCTTTACCGGCGTGGTTGTGCAGTAGGTGTGATGTGAGCGATCTGTTATCCCAGGATGAAATCGATGCCCTGTTGCACGGGGTGGACGACGTAGAGGAAGACAACGCCGGCGAGACCCGCACGGGCATCGCCGCCTTCGATTTTTCCTCCCAGGATCGCATCGTCCGCGGGCGGATGCCGACCCTGGAGATGGTGAACGAGCGCTTCGCCCGCCATATGCGCATCAGCCTGTTCAACATGATGCGCCGGACGGCGGAGGTGTCGATCAACGGCGTGCAGATGATGAAGTTCGGGGAGTACGTGCACTCCCTGTTCCTGCCGACCAGCCTCAACATGGTTCGTTTCCGCCCCCTGAAGGGGATAGCGCTGATCACCATGGAGGCCAGGCTGGTCTTTATCCTGGTCGACAACTTCTTCGGCGGCGACGGCCGCTATGCCAAGATCGAGGGCCGCGAGTTCACCCCCACCGAGCGGCGGGTGATCCAGCTGCTGCTCAAGCTGGTGTTCGAAGACTACAAGGACGCCTGGGCACCGGTGATGGACGCGGAATTCGAGTACCTGGACTCCGAGGTCAACCCCACCATGGCCAATATCGTCAGCCCGACCGAGGTGGTGGTGGTGAGTTCCTTTCATATCGAACTCGACGGCGGCGGCGGCGACTTTCACGTTACCATGCCCTATTCCATGCTGGAGCCGATCCGGGAGCTGCTCGACGCCGGTGTGCAGAGCGACAAGGGCGACAACGATCTGCGCTGGGGCAAGGCCCTGCGGGACGAGATCCTGGACGTGAACGTGGAAATGTCGGTGAAGCTGCTGGAGAAGCAACTGATGCTGCGCGACATCGTCGAGCTGAAGGCCGGCGACATCATACCGGTGGACATGCCGGAGCATCTGCTGGTGTCCGTCGAGGAGCTGCCGACCTTCCGTGCCCGGCTGGGCAAGTCGGGGGAGCACATGGCCATCCGCATCACCGAAAAACTCAAGCGCCCCGAGTCCTTCAAGACCGAGCTGCACGAGGTGACCCGGCGGGGCGTGCGGATAGACGGCGAGGCCGAGCTGGAAGAACTGGAAAGAACCATTGAGGATGCGCAATGAGCGAAAACGAGCAACAACAGCAGAACGAGCTGGACGACGTCTGGGCCGAGGCCATCGCCGAGCAGGCCGGCGACGGCGTGAAAAAGGCCGAGCTGGAGGATTTTGACAAGGATCCCGAGGGCGGCAGGCAGGGCAGCAACGAGGAGCGGCGCAAGCTGGACACCATCCTCGATATTCCCGTGACCATTTCGATGGAGGTGGGGCGCAGCCAGATCAGTATCCGCAACCTGCTGCAACTGAACCAGGGATCGGTGGTGGAGCTGGACAGGGTGGCCGGCGAGCCGCTGGACGTCATGGTCAACGGCGTGCTGATCGCCCATGGCGAGGTGGTGGTGGTCAACGACAAGTTCGGCATCCGCCTGACCGACGTCATCAGCCAGACCGAACGCATCAAGAAGCTCAAATAATCCATGCGACCGCTGATCCCATTGGTACTGTTGCCCTTGCCGCTGGCGGCCCAGGGACCTGAGATCGACTGGCAGGGGTGGGCCATGTCGTCCCTGCTGGTGATCGCCGCCATCCTGGCGCTGGGCTGGCTGCTGCGCAAGACCCGCCTGAATGCCACCCTGGGCGGCAACCGCCGTTTGCGGGTGGTGGCGACCCTGGCCCTGGGCAGCCGCGAACGGGTGGTGGTGGTCCAGGCCGGCGAAGAGCAGTTCCTGCTGGGCGTGACCGCCCAGCAGATCACCCAGCTGGGCCGGCTGGAACAGCCGCTGGTGGTGACGCCGCCTCCGTCGGCGCCGGGAGCCCGCCATGAATAGCCTGCGGCTGCTGTTGCCCCTGCTGCTGCTGGCCGCGCCCGCCCTGGCCCAGGAGGGGATGTCGGCGGTGACGGTGACCACCAATCCGGACGGCAGCCAGGAATACAGCCTGACCCTGCAGGTGCTGGCGCTGATGACGGCCCTGTCCTTCCTGCCCGCCATCGTCATCATGATGACCTCCTTCACCCGCATCATAGTGGTGCTGTCCATACTGCGGCAGGCCCTGGGGTTGCAGCAGAGCCCGTCCAACCAGGTGCTGATCGGCATCAGCCTGTTCCTGTCCTTCTTTATCATGGCGCCGGTGCTGGATCGGGTGAACGGCGAGGCCCTGCAGCCCTACCTGGCGGAGGACATCGGCTCGCGGGAGGCGCTGGCCCGGGCGGAGCTGCCGGTGCGCGACTTTATGCTGGCCCAGACCCGGGTCAAGGATCTGGATACCTTCCTGACCATCGCCGGGGTCGAGGTCGACAGCGAAGAGGAAGTGCCGCTGCGGGTGTTGATCCCGGCCTTCGTCACCAGCGAGCTCAAGACCGCCTTCCAGATAGGCTTTATGCTGTTTCTGCCTTTTCTGGTGATCGATCTGGTGGTGGCCAGCATACTGATGGCCATGGGCATGATGATGCTGTCGCCCATGCTGGTGTCGTTGCCCTTCAAGCTGATGCTGTTCGTGCTGGTGGACGGCTGGAACCTGATCATGGGCACCCTGGCCAACAGCTTCGGCCTGGGGGCGGGATAATGAGCCCGGAAACCTTTGTCGACATCTTTCGCAGCGCCCTCTGGCTGGTCACCCTGCTGGTGTCGGCGGTGATCTTGCCGAGCCTGGCCATCGGCCTGGTGGTGTCCGTGTTCCAGGCGGCGACCTCCATCAACGAGCAGACCCTGAGCTTTCTGCCCCGCCTGCTGGTGACCCTGGGGGCGCTGGCGGTGGGGGCCCACTGGGGGCTGGAAATGCTGATGGACTTCTTCTTCGAGCTGGTGCACCAGATCCCCCAGGTGATCGGGTAACCTGGGCTTGAAGGGTGAGGAGTGAGGAGTGAGGAGTGAGGAGGGAGAGAAGGCGGTCATCTCCGCGAAGGCGGAGATCCATGACAGATTGCACTGGACTCCCGCCTTCGCGGGAGTGACAACAGAGTATTTACCGCTTTGGCGTGTATTTTCAGTCGCCGCTACTTCCGGCTTCCGGCTTCCGGCTTCCGGCTTTAGCCCGAGTTAATCGATGAACTACACCACCGAACAAATACTGCTGTGGCTGGCTTCCTACCTCTGGCCCCTGTGCCGCATCGGCGGCCTGATGATGACCATCATCATGTTCGGTGCCCAGCTGACGCCCGTGCTGGTGCGCCTGCTGCTGGCCCTGGCCATTACCATCGCGGTGGCGCCGGTGCTGCCGCCCATGCCCGATATCG
This sequence comes from Zobellella denitrificans, assembly GCF_002237365.1. Classification (GTDB taxonomy): domain Bacteria; phylum Pseudomonadota; class Gammaproteobacteria; order Enterobacterales; family Aeromonadaceae; genus Oceanimonas; species Oceanimonas denitrificans. The sequence continues at coordinate 26,117 of NZ_NMUO01000043.1, read as the reverse complement.
CCCTCTTTTCCGCCGCCGGTTTCCTGGTGACGGCCCAGCAGGTGCTGATAGGCGCCACCCTCGGTCTCTTGTCCCAGTTTCTGGTGCAGACCTTCGTGACCGCCGGCCAGATCATCGCCATGCAGACCAGCCTGGGCTTCGCCTCCATGGTGGATCCCCTGAACGGCCAGTCCGCCCCCGTGGTCGGCCAGTTTTACCTGATGCTGGGTACCCTGCTGTTCCTGGCCCTCGACGGCCACCTGGTGATGATCGAGGCCATCATCCGCAGTTTCGACACCCTGCCGGTCTCCACCGGCGGCCTGTCGGTGGCCAGTTGGCAGAGCCTGGCATCCCTGCTGACCTTGCTGTTCCAGGCGGCGGTGTCCATGGCCCTGGCGGCCATCGTCGCCATGCTGCTGATCAATTTCAGCTTCGGGGTCATGACCCGGGCCGCGCCCCAGCTCAACATCTTCAGCGTGGGCTTTGCGGTCAGCATGGTGTGCGGCCTCTTTATCATGTGGCTGACCCTGGGCGGCTTTCTCAACCATTTCGAAAACCAGTGGCTGCGCCTGCAACTGGTGATGTGCGATACCCTTTACCTGCGCTGCGAGGAGGGCTGAGTGGCGGAGTCCGACGGCCAGGAACGAACGGAGAAGCCCACGGAGCAGCGCCTCAAGCAGGCGCGTGAAAAGGGCCAGATCCCCCGCTCCAAGGAGCTGGGCACGGCGGCGGTGCTGCTGGGAGCGGCGGCCGGCCTGCTGTTGCTGAGCGGCTCTCTGGGGCGGGCCATGTCGCGGGTGTTCGAGCAGAGCTTTCGCATCGAGCGGGCGACCCTGTTCGATCCCGCGGCCATGATGCCGGCCCTGACGGCCGCCATCGCCAGCCTGGTCTGGCCCCTGCTGGGCCTGTTCGCCATCGTGCTGGTGGCGGCCCTGGTGGGCAATATCCTGCTGGGCGGCTTCAATTTCAGCACCCAGGCGATGATGCCCAAGTTCAGCCGCATGAGTCCGATGAAGGGCCTGAAGCGGATGTTCGGGGTGCAGGCGGCGGTCGAGCTGCTGAAGTCGGTGGCCAAGGTGGCCTTTATTGCCCTGTTCGCCGCCTGGCTGCTGTGGGGTCAGTTCGAGCACATACTGGGACTCAGCCACGAGGTGTTGCCGGTGGCCCTGGTCGACGCCCTGGAGCTGTTGCTGTGGATGGGGCTGGTGCTGTGCCTGGCGCTGCTGCCCATCGTCGCCATCGACGTGCCCTTCCAGCTCTGGAACCACAGTCGCCAGCTGAAGATGACCCTGCAGGAGATCAAGGACGAATACAAGAACACCGAGGGCAAACCCGAGGTGAAGGGCCGCATCCGCCGCCTGCAGCAGGAGATGGCCAACCGCCGGATGATGGCGGAGGTACCCAGCGCCGACGTGGTGGTGGTCAACCCCAGCCACTATTCGGTGGCCCTGCGTTACGACAAGGACAGGCCCGGTTCGGCGCCGATGGTGGTGGCCAAGGGACTGGACGAGATCGCCCTCAAGATCCGGGAAATCGCCCGGGAGTACGAGGTGCCGGTGATCTCGTCGCCGGCCCTGGCGCGGGCCATCTATCATTCCACCAAGCTCGACAGGGAAATACCCGAAGGGCTCTTCGTGGCGGTGGCCCAGGTGCTGGCCTATGTGTTCCAGCTTAACGCCTGGCGCAAGGGCCAGGGCCGCCCGCCGGTGCCGCTGAAGGATGATCTGCCGATCCCCGAGGAATACCGTGCCTGAGGCCGGAAGCTTGAAGCTTGAAGCCCGCCGTAGGGTCCACTTCAGTGGACCGTTTCGCCACCGGCGCTGGGGTTCGGTCGAATGAATTCGACCCTACAGTGCGTAGTTTTTGGTGTTGATGGCTTGTTTTTTGCATTTAAAACCGCATCGGTTTTCAGCAGCAATTAACGTACTCATGGAATTCAGGGCAAGGCTTTTACAGGCGGGACAGTGGTCGCGGTGGTTTCACAAGGGCCTGGGGACGCCCCTGCTGGTGCTGGCGGCGCTGGGCATGGTGGTGCTGCCCATTCCGACCCTGCTGCTGGATGTGCTGTTCTCCTTCAACATTTCTTTGGCGCTGGTGATCCTGCTGGTGGCGGTATACACCCAGCGGCCGCTGGATTTCGCCGCTTTTCCGACGGTGCTGCTGGTGGCCACCCTGCTGCGGCTGGCCCTGAACGTGGCCTCGACCCGGGTGGTGCTGCTGGAAGGCCACCAGGGCGGCAACGCGGCCGGCAACGTGATCGAGGCCTTCGGCTCCGTGGTGATCGGCGGCAACTACGCGGTGGGGCTTATCGTCTTCCTGATCCTGATGATCATCAACTTCGTGGTGGTCACCAAGGGCGCCGGGCGCATCTCGGAAGTGAGCGCCCGCTTCACCCTGGACGCCATGCCCGGCAAGCAGATGGCCATCGACGCCGACCTTAACGCGGGTCTGATCAACCAGGACGAGGCCCGTACCCGGCGGGAAGAGGTGACCCGTGAGGCCGACTTCTACGGCTCCATGGACGGTGCCTCCAAGTTCGTCAAGGGCGATGCCATCGCCGGCATCATGATCCTCTTCATCAACATCATCGGCGGTTTCATCATCGGCATGGCCCAGCACGGCCTGCCGTTCGGCGAGGCGGCCCGGGTCTATACCCTGCTCACCATCGGCGACGGCCTGGTGGCGCAGATCCCCTCCCTGCTGTTGTCCATCGCCGCCGCCATCATCGTCACCCGCCAGAACACCCGGGAGGACATGGGCCAGGCCATGCTGGGCCAGCTGTTCGACAACCCCAAGTCCCTGTCCATCGCCGCCGGTATCCTGATCACCATGGGCCTGGTGCCGGGCATGCCCCACTTCGCCTTCCTGCTGCTGGGCGGCCTCTCGGCCCTGGGCGCCTGGTGGCTGCACAAGCGCAACCGCCTGCGCGAGGAGCAGGCGGAAGAGCAGACCCAGCAGTCCCCGGTGGCGAGCCGGAGCCTGGAGCAAAAGGATCTGAGCTGGGACGACGTGGCCCAGGTCGACACCATCGGCCTGGAGGTGGGCTACCGGCTGATAAGCCTGGTGGATCAGGCCCAGGGCGGCGAGCTGCTGAGCCGGATCAAGGGGGTGCGCAGAAAGCTGTCCCAGGAGCTGGGCTTTCTGATCCCGGCGGTGCATATCCGCGACAACCTGGAACTGGGGCCCAACCAGTACCGCATCACCCTGATGGGCGTCAGCTCGGGGGAGGCCGACATCTACCCGGAACGGGAGCTGGCCATCAACCCGGGCCAGGTGTTCGGCACTGTTGCCGGCATCGATACCCGGGATCCGGCCTTCGGCCTGGAGGCGACCTGGATCGCCAAGGACCAGGTGGAATACGCCCAGAGCCTGGGCTACACGGTGGTGGACGCCGCCACCGTGGTGGCCACCCACCTCAGCCAGTTGCTCACCAACCACGCTTCCGTACTGCTGGGTCATGAAGAGGTGCAGAACCTGATCGATCAGGTCGGCCGCAGCCAGCCCAAGCTGGTGGAGGGGCTGGTGCCCAACACCATCGGCCTGGCGCTGGTGACCAAGGTGCTGCAGAGCCTGCTGCACGAAGGGGTCACCATCCGCGACATGCGCACCATACTGCAGACCCTGACCGAGTACGCGCCCAAGAGCCAGGATCCGGAAGTGCTCACCGCCGCCTGCCGTATCGCCCTGCGCCGTTTCATGGTCCAGGAAATCGCCGGCACCGAGCGGGAACTGCCGGTAATCACCCTGGCTCCGGAGTTGGAACAAATTTTGCAGAACTCCTTGCAGGCAGGCGGCGCCCAGGGCAGCGGTATCGAGCCCGGCCTGGCCGAGCGCATGCAGCAGTCCCTTGCCCAGGCGGCCGCCAACCAGGAGCTGGAAGGCCAGCCGGCGATACTGCTGACTTCCGGCATGTTGCGTACCACCCTGGCACGCTTTGTCAAACACACCATTCCCAGCCTGCGGGTGTTGTCCTATCAGGAAGTGCCTGATGACCGTCAAATCCGCATCGTGGCATCCGTTGGCCAGCAGTAGCAGTGGGGAACTGAATGAAGATTAAACGGTTTTTTGCCAAGGACATGCGTACCGCCCTGGCCGAGGTCAAGGACGTGCTCGGGCCCGAGGCGGTGATCATGTCCAACAAGAAGGTCTCCGGCGGCATCGAGATAGTGGCGGCGGTCGATGATGAAGATTTGGCGCCCGTCGGCAACTCGCGCCACCTCAGCGAGGACAACGTCAGAATTTCGTCGCATGCCCGCCAGTTCGCCATGCCCCTGGACGGCAAGGCCCAGGCGGAAAGCCTGCAGGCCCTGTTGATGCGTTCCGGTGCCGCCGACGCCGGCCGGAACAAGGCGGAGCCGGAAGAGCGGCGGGAGCCGGTGCTGGGCCAGGCGTCGACCTTTTGGCAGTCGGCGGCCGAGCCGGCGCCCTCGTCGTCGCGCCGGCGGGAACGGGCGAGGGAGCGGGAAAGCGGCAAGGACAAGGGCCTGAACGAGGTCCGGCAGGAAGTGGCCAGCATCCGCCGCCTGCTGGAGCACCAGTTGTCCGGCCTGATGTGGCAGGAGGTGGAGCGCAGCGAGCCGGTCCGGGCCATGGTGATCCGCCAGTTGCGGGAGCTCGGCTTCAGCGACGGCCTGGCGGATCAGCTGGCATCGCGGGTCATTCCCGGTTCGGCCCCCTACGAAGCCTGGGAGCAGATAGCCCGTTCGCTCACCGAACAACTGACGAGCGGTGAAGACGACATACTGCGCCAGGGCGGTGCCATTTCCCTGCTGGGACCCACCGGGGTCGGCAAGACCACCACCATCGCCAAGCTGGCCGCCCGCTTCGCCGCCCGTTACGGGGCGGATCAGGTGGCGCTGATCACCACGGATCACTATCGCATCGGCGCCCATGAACAGCTGCAGACCTACGGCCGCATCATGGGCGTGGTGGTCAAGCAGGCGCGCACCTACCAGGAGCTGGCCCAGGCCCTCTATCAGCTGCGTCATCGCCGCCTGGTGCTGGTGGATACCGCCGGCATGGGACAACGGGATCTGCGCCTGAACGAGCAGCTCGACACCCTGGTGGGCGACCGGCAGATCAAGATCCGCAATTACCTGGTGCTGCCGGCCACGGCCCAGCGCCGGGTGCTGCAGGAAACGGTGGCGCACTTCCGGCGTATCCCCCTGGCGGGCTGCATCCTGACCAAGCTCGACGAAAGTCTGTCCCTGGGTGACGTTATCGATATCAGTATTCAGAACAGCCTGCCGATAAGCTATGTAACGGACGGGCAGCGGGTACCGGAGGATCTGCGGCTGGCGGATCCGGCCGAGCTGGTACGCCAGGCGCTGGGCAGCATAGAGCAGCACCGGGAAGAACCCTATTTTTGGGATACCTCCGAGTCCGATCTGGAGGGGGCAGACTTTGATGAATAATTGGTTTCAAGACCAGGCGAGCGGACTGCGGCTTATGCAGAAGACAAATAACAGAATACAGGTGATTGCCGTCACCGGGGGCAAGGGCGGGGTCGGCAAGACCAATATTACCCTCAACCTGGCTTCGGCCATGACGGCGCTCGGCAAGCGGGTAATGGTGCTGGACGGCGATCTGGGGCTGGCCAATGTCGACGTGCTGCTGGGCATCCGGGTGACCCGCAACCTGTCCCATGTGCTGCGCGGCGAATGCAGCCTGGACGATATCCTGGTGGAAGGCCCCCAGGGCATCAAGATAGTGCCGGCCACCTCGGGAAATCAGTCGATGGCCGAACTGTCGCCCCTGGAGCATGTCAGCCTGATCCGGGCCTTCGGCGAGATGTCCACCCCCCTGGATGTGCTGCTGGTGGATACCGCCGCCGGTATTTCCGACATGGTGCTGAGTTTTGCCCGCGCCGCCCAGGAGGTGCTTATGGTGGTGTGCGACGAGCCCACCTCGATCACCGATGCCTATGCCCTGATCAAGATATTGTCCCGGGATCACGGGGTGTCCCGCTTCAAGATAGTGGCCAACATGGTGCGCAGCCAGCGGGAAGGGCAGGAGCTGTTCGCCAAGCTGACCCGGGTGACCGACCGCTTCCTGGAGGCCAACCTGGAGCTGGTGGCCTCCGTGCCCTTCGACGGCAACCTGCGCCTGGCGGTGCGGCGGCAGGCGCTGGTGGTCAACCAGTATCCCCAGTCGCCCGCTTCGCTGGCGCTTAAATCCCTGGCGGCCAAGGCCCTGAGCTGGCCCTTGCCACAGCAGGCCGAAGGGCATCTGCAGTTTTTTATCGAGAAGTTGTTGAACCATCCGACACTGGAGCAGGATGTCTGGAGTAAATAAAGCCCTGGCCTATACCAGGCAGCAGGGATCCCATCAACTGGTGGAGCGCCATGCCGGCCTGGTGCGCCGCATCGCCCAGCACCTGCTGGCAAGACTGCCGGACAGCGTGCTGCTGGACGATCTGGTGCAATCGGGCATGGTGGGGTTGCTGGAGGCGGCGCGTAACTTCGACGGGTCCAAGGGCGCCAGTTTCGAAACCTTCGCCGGTATCCGCATCCGGGGGGCCATGCTCGACGAGATCCGCCGGGGCGACTGGGTGCCCCGCTCGGTACACAGGAACGGCCGCCAGATCGCCGAGGCCATGGCCGCGGTGCAGCGGCGGGAAGGGCGTCATGCCCAGGATCGGGAAGTGGCGGCGGAACTGGGGGTCAGCCTGGAGCAGTACCATGCCATGCTGGCGGACGTCAGCAACGGCCGGATCCTCGAGATCGAAGAGTTCGAGTCGGGTATCGACGCCCAGGCCGATATCTCCCAGCATCCGGCCGGCCCCTTCGAGGGCATGGCCCGGGAGCGCTTTCTGCGGGTACTGGCCGACAGCATCAAGACCCTGCCGGAGCGGGAAGCCCTGGTGCTGTCCCTCTACTACGACGAGGAACTCAACCTCAAGGAGATCGGCCAGGTGCTGGAAGTGAGCGAATCCCGGGTCAGCCAGATCCACAGCCAGGCGATGCTGCGGCTGAAATCCCGGCTGCGGGATTGGCAAAATTGAGTGGGGGCAATAGGTTATTGTCCGGTTAATGGGTTATCCTGCTCAAGTTTCGGCACTCGGGGCCGACATATAACAGAATACTTGTCATGTTCAGCGGCTGTTGGTTCGGCTGATAGGAGGAAATGCTTGGACAAGAACATGAAAATCCTCATCGTGGACGATTTTTCCACCATGCGCAGGATCATTAAAAACCTACTCAGGGATCTCGGCTTCAACAACACCCACGAAGCCGACGACGGCACCACGGCGCTGCCCATGCTGAAGAACGGCGAGTTCGACTTCGTGGTCACCGACTGGAACATGCCCGGCATGCAGGGCATCGACCTGCTGCGCGCCATCCGCGCCGACGACAAGCTCAAGCACCTGCCGGTGCTGATGGTGACCGCCGAAGCCAAGCGCGAGCAGATCATCGCCGCCGCCCAGGCCGGCGTGAACGGCTATGTGGTAAAGCCCTTTACCGCCGCCACCCTCAAGGAAAAACTCGAGAAGGTCTTCGAGCGCATCGGATAAAAGGCACCCCCTATGGCAGAACAGAAAGGAATGATAAGCCTGGAGCAGGCCCGGGAGCTGGTCGCTTTGCTCGAGCGTGGCGATCAGGACGGAGCCGACCGCTATCTCGCCGACGTTTGCATGCCCCAGGCCAAGGAGTTGCTGGAGCAGGTCGGGCATCTGACCCGGCAGCTGCACGACGCCCTGCAGGAGTTCCGTAACGATCCCCGTCTGCCGGAGCTGGCGGAAAGCGAGATCCCCGATGCCAAGGAGCGCCTGAACTACGTCATCGACATGACCGACAAGGCCGCCAACCGCACCATGGACGCGGTGGAGGCCAGCCTGCCGATCGCCGACCGGCTCAACGACCGCATCCAGCAGGTGATGCCTGGCTGGCGCGAGCTGATGAGCCGCCAACTGGAGCTGAACCGCTTCAAGGAGCTGTGTTTTCAGCTCGACGATTTTCTCCACAGCTCGGAACAGGATGCGGACAAGCTGCGCCAGCTGCTGACCGAAATCCTGATGGCCCAGGACTTCCAGGACCTGACCGGCCAGATGATCCGCAAGGTGATCAACCTGGTGCACGAGGTGGAGGCCAAGCTGGTCGAGATACTGTCGGTGTTCGGCCGTCTGCCCGGCATGAGCGAGATAAAGACCGCGCCGCAGAGCGCCCCGGCCTCGGCCATCGCGGCCGAAGGTCCGATCATCAACAAAGAGCAGCGTAACGACGTGGTCTCCGATCAGGACGAGGTCGACGATCTTCTGTCCAGTCTGGGATTTTAAGGAGAGAGCATGGGCTTTGAGGTAGACGAGGATATTCTGCAGGATTTTCTGGTGGAGGCATCAGAGATCCTGGAGCAGCTGTCGGAACAGCTGGTCACGCTGGAGCGGCAGCCGGACGACAAGGATTTGCTTAACGCGATTTTCCGCGGCTTTCATACCGTCAAGGGCGGCGCCGGCTTTTTGTCGCTGACCGCCCTGGTGGAAACCTGCCACAAGGCCGAAAACGTCTTCGATATTCTTCGCACCGGCCAGCGCCGGGTCACCGCCGAGCTGATGGACGTGATACTGCGCGCCCTGGACACCGTCAACGGCATGTTCGCCGAGATCCAGAGCCGGTGCGAGCCGACCCCGGCCGATCCCGACCTGCTCGAAGAGCTGGGGCGTTACTGCCAGCCCGCCGGCGAGGAAGAACCGGTGGCGGCGATTCCCGCGGCCGTCACGGCGGCCGTGCCGACCGAGCCCGCCGCCGTAACCAGCATCGCCGACCTGAGCGAGACCGAGTACCGGCAGATGCTGGATGAGCTGGCGCCGGATCCGGCCGCCGACAGCCAGGGCGACGACATCACCGACGACGAGTTCGAGGCCCTGCTGGATCAGCTGCACGGGGCCGGCAAGCACGGCGGTGTGCCCCAGCAGGCAGAAGCGCCGGTGGCGGCCGCCACCGCGCCGGCCACCCAGGCCGGCGCCGACGAGCTGATCGACGACAGCGAATTCGAAGCCCTGCTGGATCAGTTGCATGGCGCGGGCAAGGGGCCCACGGCCGTCTCCCCGGCCGCGCCGACCCTTTCCGCGCCGGTCGCCGACAAGACGCCGGCACCGGTCGCCGACAAGGTGATGGAGCGAGCCCCGGCCGACAAGCCGGCCGCCAAGGCCGCGCCGGCGCCGGCGAACGCCCAGCCTGACACCACGGTGCGGGTGGACACCAGGACCCTCGACAACATCATGAACATGGTGGGCGAGCTGGTGCTGGTGCGCAACCGCCTGCTCAGCCTGCAGTCGGGCCACGAAAACGAGGAGATCACCAAGGCGGTGACCAACCTGGACGCGGTGACCGGCGATCTGCAGGGGGCGGTGATGAAGACCCGGATGCAGCCGATCAAGAAGGTGTTCGGCCGCTTTCCCCGGGTGGTGCGCGATCTGGCCCGCAGCCTGAAAAAGGAAATCAACCTGGAGATGGTCGGCGAAGAGACCGATCTCGACAAGAACCTGGTCGAGGCCCTGGCCGATCCCCTGGTGCACCTGGTGCGCAATTCCTGCGATCACGGCATCGAGCTGCCGGAGCTGCGCGAAGCCGCCGGCAAGCCGCGGGTGGGCACCATCCGTCTGACCGCCTCCCAGGAGGGGGATCATATCCTGCTTGGCATCGAGGATGACGGTGCCGGCATGGATCCGGAAAAGCTCAAGAGCATCGCCATCGAACGGGGCATCCTCGACGCCGACGGCGCCGCCCGCATGAGCGACAACGAGGCCTACAACCTGATCTTCGCGCCCGGCTTTTCCACCAAGAAGGAAATCACCGACGTGTCGGGCCGCGGCGTGGGCATGGACGTGGTCAAGACCGGCATCAGCTCGGTCAACGGCTCCATCCTGATCGACTCCGAGAAGGGCAAGGGCACCCGGCTGCAGATCAAGGTGCCCCTGACCCTGGCGATACTGCCGACCCTGATGGTGCTGGTGGGCAAGCAGACCTTCGCCTTGCCGCTGACCAACGTCAACGAGATTTTCCACCTGGATCTGACCAAGACCAGCACGGTGGACGGCCAGCTCACCATAGTGGTGCGCAACCGGGCCATCCCCCTGTTCTACCTGCAGGACTGGCTGATCCGGGGCGGCGGCCGGGTGCGCAAGGAGCAGGGCCATGTGGTCCTGGTGATGATCGGCAACCAGCAGGTGGGCTTCGTGGTGGACGGCCTGATCGGCCAGGAAGAGGTGGTGATCAAGCCCCTCGACCAGCTGCTGCACGGCACCCCGGGCATGGCCGGGGCCACCATCACCAGTGACGGCGGCATCGCCCTGATCCTGGATATCGCCGGCCTGATCAAGGCCTATGCCCGGCGTTACGCCTGACAACCCATAACAATAAAGGAGCGGGATCCCAGAAATGGCTATTCGGGTACTAGTGGTGGACGATTCGAGCTTCTTCCGCCGGCGGGTGAGCGAGATCCTGAACCAGGATCCCCTGCTCACCGTGGTGGACACGGCGGCCAATGGCCAGGAAGCGGTGGAAAAGGCGAAGTCGCTTCGCCCCGATGTCATCACCATGGACATAGAGATGCCGGTGATGGACGGCATTTCGGCGGTGCGGGCCATCATGCAGCAGAGCCCGACCCCGGTGCTGATGTTTTCCTCCCTCACCCACGAGGGGGCCAGGGCGACCCTGGACGCCCTGGATGCCGGCGCCATGGACTTCCTGCCCAAGCGTTTCGAGGACATTGCCCGCAGCAAGGAAGAGGCGGTCCTGCTGCTGCAACAGCGGGTCAAGGCCATCGCCCGGCGGCGCACTTTCGCCAGCCCACGACCGCTGGCCACGCCGCTGCGGGAGCGACCGGCGCCGAGCGCCCTGCTGGCCGAACGGAGTACCCCGACACCGGCGGTGACGGAAAGGCGTACGCCGCCCCGGCGCAGCGGCAAGGGCTACCAACTGCTGGCCATCGGTACCTCCACCGGCGGCCCGGTGGCGCTGCAGAAGGTGCTGACCCGGCTACCGGCCAGTTTTCCCCATCCCATCGTGCTGATCCAGCATATGCCCGGCACCTTTACCACCGCCTTTGCCGCCCGGCTCGACGGCCTGTGCCAGATCCGGGTGAAGGAAGCGGAAGACGGTGACCAGCTGCGCCCGGGGCACGCCTACCTGGCGCCCGGCGGCAAGCAGATGCTGTTTGAGGGGCGGCCGGGGGCCGCGCGCCTGCGCATCATGGAGGGCAACGACAAGGTCAACTACAAGCCCTGCGTCGACATTACCTTCGCCTCCGCCGCCAAGACCTATGGCGGCAACGTGCTGGCGGTGGTGCTGACCGGCATGGGCGCGGACGGGCGCGAGGGGGCCCGCCTGCTGAAGGAGCAGGGCGCCACTATCTGGGCCCAGGACGAGGAAAGCTGCGTGGTTTACGGCATGCCCCAGGCGGTGGCCAAGGCGGGGATTGCCAGTGAATCGCTGCCGCTGTCCCTTATCGGCGAGGCCATCGTCGGCGAGATGGGAGCCTGACATGGCCCTGGTCGGCCTGCTGCTGGCGCTGCTGTGCATCACCCTGGCTCAGCTCTGGCATGGGGGCAGCCTGTGGGGGCTGCTCGACGTGCCGGCGCTGCTGATCGTGCTCGGCGGTACCCTGGGCGCGGTGCTGCTGCAGACCCCCTGGCCCCAGTGCAGGGCGGCCTTCCGGGCCTCGGCCATGCTGTTCCGTAACCCGCACTGGCCCTTCCAGGAGCAGGCGTCCCGCCTGTTGCGCTGGTCCAACGAGGCGCGCCAGGCCGGCTTTCTGGCCCTGGAGCCGAGGCTGGCCAACGGCGAGCTGGACGCCTTTACCCGCCAGGGACTGCAGTGGCTGGTGGACGGCACCGAGCCGGCCGCCCTGGAGCAACTGCTGGACAACGAGCTGGATCGGCTGGAAGAGCAGAAGGAACTGGAGGCCAGGGTGTTCGAGGCCATGGGCGGCTACAGCCCGACCATCGGCATCGTCGGCGCCGTGCTGGGGCTTATCCAGGCCATGAGCCACCTGGACGATCCCAACCGGCTGGGTGCCGGCATCGCCGTGGCCTTTGTCGCCACCCTCTACGGGGTGGGCTTCGCCAACCTGTTGCTGCTGCCCCTGGCCAACCGGCTGCGGGCCCAGTACCGGCTGGAGCTGCGCTACCGGGAGCTGACCGCCATCGGCCTGCTGGCCATCGCCCGGGGCGAGGGCAGCCTGGCGGTGAGCCGCCAGCTCGGCCAGTACCAGGGGATGCGGCAATGAGGCGGCGCTCGCTCATCCGGCGGCCGCACAGCGCCGGCCTGGATCGCTGGCTGGTGTCCTACGCCGACTACATGACTCTGGTGTTCGCCCTGTTCGTGGTGCTCTACGCCATCCACGCCAGCCGCAGCGAGGTGCAGCAGCCCCTGCTCGACGGCATGCAGCAGGCACTGGTGCGGCTCGTCGGAGTCGGTCCGGATCATCCCCGCCCCGACCTGTTGGCCGCCGAGCCGCCCTCGACCCTGGACCCGCTGGAACGGCAACTGCACCGGCAGCTGGCGCCCCTGCTGGAGCGGCAACTGGTCGAACTCGAGCAGGAGGGGGACTGGCTGACCCTGCGCTTTGCGGGCGATCTGCTGTTTGCCGGCGGCAGCGCCCTGCTCGGGCCTCACAGCGAGGCGGTGCTGGGCGCCCTGTTGCCGGTACTGGCCGAGGACAACCGTTATCTCCGGGTGCGCGGCTACGCGGACAGCGTCCCGGTCAGCAACGAACTCTACGCCTCCAACTGGCAGCTGTCCGCCGAGCGGGCGAGGGCGGTGCTGGAATGGCTGCTGCGGGCGGACATCGCCGCGCCCCGGCTGGCCCTGGAGGCATTCGGCGAATTTCGGCCCCTTGGCCAGGGGCGAGGCGAGCGGGCCCTCAACCGGCGGGTGGAGATCGCCATCTCCACCGAGCAGTGGCAGCCGCCCGCGCCCTTGCCGTCCCGTCCCCTGACGTCGGCGCCGGAGCGCCGGCTCAGGGTCTTCGAGCTGCCCGGTGGCGGCATCAGAATCAGCACAGCACAGGACTAGCCAGTGATTGTTTGGACGGTAGCAAATCAGAAAGGCGGTGTCGGCAAGACCACGACGGTGGTGGCCCTGGCCGGCCTGCTGGCGCAACTCAACAAGCGGGTGCTGTTGATCGACACCGATCCCCACGGCTCCCTGACCGCCTATCTCGACCATGACAGCGACGCGCTGCCCCACACCCTGTTCGACCTGTTCCGGGCGGAGCGCCCCGGCCGCGAGGAGTTGCACCAGGTGGCGCTGCAGACCCGGTTTGAGGGCCTCACCCTGTTGCCGGCCTCCATTTCCCTGGCGACCCTGGAGCGGACCTCCAGCAGCCGGGAAGGCATGGGGCTGGTGCTCAAGCGGCTGCTGGCGGAAGTGAAGGACGACTTCGACGTGGCCATTATCGACTGTCCGCCGGTGCTGGGGGTGATGATGGTCAACGCCCTGGCCGCCTGCGATCGCATCCTGGTGCCGGTGCAGACCGAATTCCTGGCGCTCAAGGGGCTGGAGCGCATGGTCAGCACCTTCCAGCTGATGCACAAGGCCCGGAAGGACGGTTTTCCCTATACGGTGGTACCCACCATGTACGATCAGCGCACCCGGGCCTCGGTACAGAGCCTGGACAGCCTGAAGCAGCGTTACGGCAGCAACGTCTGGCCCTCGGTGATCCCGGTGGACACCAAGTTCCGCGATGCCAGCCTGCGCCATGAGCCTCCTTCCTATTTCGCCAGGGGCTGCCGGGGCGTTTACGCCTACCAGACCCTGTTGCGCTACCTGTGGCGCCTCGACGGCGTGGATCAGCCGCTATGAATCAACGACAGTTTGACGCCCTTGACGACTACTTCGATGCCCTGCTGGAGGAAGGCGCCCCCCGGCGGCAACCCGAGGCGGTGCCCGAGGTGCCGGCACCGGCCTTCGCCGATCCGGCGGAAGAGGAGCGCCGCCAGGCCCTGGAAACCCTGCTGGCCCGGGTGGCCGAGCTGAAGGAGGAGGAAAGTTCCCCCTTGCCGGTCCCCCCGCCCGACGCGACGCTCGCCGAGCCCGAGCCCGAGCCCGAGCCCGAGCCCGAGCCGGTCGTCTGCGACCCGCCCGAACTCGCCGAGCCGGCATGGCGCAATATGGATACCGAAAACAGCTTCCAGGCCCTGTTCTTCGAGGTGGCGGGCATGACCTTCGCGGTGCCCCTGACCCACCTGGGCGGCATCTACCAGATGTCCCGGCTTACCAGCCTGTTCGGCAAGCCGGACTGGTTTGCCGGGGTGCTCACCGAGCGCCAGCGCCAGCTCTATGTGGTGGACACCGCCCGCTGGGCCATGCCCGGCCACCGGGCGGAAGAGGAATACCAGTACCTGGTGACCCTGGGCGAGAGCAACTGGGGGCTGGGGTGCCATCAGTTGAAGGGCACCGCCCTGCTGCACCGGGATCAGGTCAAATGGCGCGCCGTGCCGGGCACCCGGCCCTGGCTGGCGGGCATGGTAAAAGAAAAAATGTGTGCCCTGCTGCATGTGGACGCCTTGATCGGGCTGCTGGAGCAGGGTAAGAATATCGACGGTCAACAAGTCTGAGCAGACATAAGGGAAGCCTATGAGCAGTCATCGCAATGTAGCGGAAAATCTGGCAGAGGGTGAAGTATTACAGTGGGTCACCTTCCGCCTGGATAACGAGACCTACGGCATCAACGTGATGCAGGTACAGGAAGTGCTGCGCTACAGCGACATCGCTCCCGTGCCGGGGGCGCCGGACTATGTGCTGGGGATCGTCAACCTGCGCGGCAACGTGGTGACGGTGCTGGACACCCGGCTGCGCTTCGGCCTGGAGCCGGCCGAGGTGACCGACAATACCCGTATCGTCATCATCGAGGCGGAGAAGCAGGTGATCGGCATCCTGGTCGACAGCGTGGCCGAGGTGGTTTACCTCAAGTCTTCCGAAATTGAAAGCGCGCCCAATGTGGGCACCAATGAGAGTGCCAAGTTTATCCAGGGCGTCTGCAACCGGGAGAACGAACTGCTGATCCTGGTGGATCTGGACAAGCTGTTGTCCGACGACGAGTGGGACGAGCTGGGCCAGCTCTGATGTGGTGGGAACCGGCCTTAATCCTGGCCATGGTTGCGCTGATGCTGGCCATGGTCGCCCTGCTGGTGGCCTGGATGATGTGGCGGCTGTGCCAGCGCAAGCTCGATGCCATGAGCCGGCTGATGCGCGAGCTGACCCGCACCCGGGACAGCTACCGCAAGCAGCTGGAAGAGCTGCAGGCGGCCAATATCGGCATGGGCAACAAGGTGACCGAGCTGGGCCGGCAACTGGGCCAGCTGCATGAGCAGCAGCAGGAGCTGGCGCTCAAGGATCCCCAGGGCAAGCTCTACAGCCGGGCGGCGCGCATGGTGCAGCTGGGGGCCGACGTGGAGGAGATCATGGCCGAGTGCGAGATGCCCAGGGCCGAAGCCGAACTGCTGCTCTCCCTGCATCGCAAGCAAAAGTAGCCTGCAGTAGCTTGAAGCAAAAAGCTTGAAGCCGGAAGAAGAGGAGAGTGGATTCGCTTCCAGCTTCCAGCTTCCAGCCATCTCTTGTTCCAGCGCAATAAATCCACCGATTTTGGTCTTAACCCGAGCGAAACTAGGGCCATGATGGGCGCCATGTGCTAGACTGGCGCCCATTTTTCATGGTCAGAATACCGATCTATCTATGCTTGAAGCCCGCGCTTTAACCTGTGTCCGCGAAGAACGCACCCTGTTCAGCGAACTGTCGTTGACGGTTTCCCCCGGTGATCTGGTGCAGGTGGCCGGCCCCAACGGCGTCGGCAAGACCAGCCTGCTGCGGTTGCTGGCCGGCCTGTCCCGTCCCTACGGCGGGGTGGTGTGCTGGTCCGGCGAGAACATCGAGCAGTGCCGCGACAGCTACCACCAGGATCTGTTCTACCTCGGTCATCAGGCCGGCATCAAGCACGAACTGACCGCCTTCGAAAACCTGGCCTTTTTCCGCCGCATGCATCACGCGGGCAGCCAGGCCAACCTGTGGGAAGTGCTGGCCCGGGTCGGGCTGGCGGGGCTCGAGGATCAATACGCCGGCCAGCTGTCGGCCGGGCAGAAGCGGCGGGTAGCCCTGGCCCGGCTGTGGCTGGGCGGTCCCCGCCTGTGGATACTGGACGAGCCCTTCACCGCCATCGACAAGCACGGGGTCAAGGTGCTGGAGCGACGGCTGCTGGAACACACCGACGCCGGCGGCATGGTGCTGATCACCACCCACCAGGATCTGTCCCTGAGCGCCGACCGGGTGCGTACCCTGCAGCTGACCCCCTTTCAGGAGAGCGACGCATGAGAACCCTGTTTACCGGCGTGGTCCGGCGCGAACTGGTCTCGGCCCTGCGGCGCCGGGCCGATATCCTCAACCCGCTGTGGTTTTTCCTGATCGTCATCACCCTCTTTCCGCTGGGCATTGGTCCCGAGCCGGCCCTGCTGGCGCGCATCGCCCCGGGCATTGTCTGGGTGGCGGCGCTGCTGTCGTCGCTGCTGGCGCTGGAGCGGCTGTTCCGGGACGATTTTATTGACGGAACCCTGGAACAATTAATGCTAATGCCCTGTCCCTTAGGGGTGCTGGCCCTGGCCAAGGTGCTGGCCCACTGGCTGCTGACCGGGCTGCCGCTGCTGCTGCTGTCGCCGTTGGTGGCGGTGTTGCTGAGCCTGGACATGGCCGGTTTCTGGGGCATGTTCTGGACCCTGTTGCTGGGTACCCCCATCCTGAGCCTGCTCGGGGCCATCGGGGTGGCGCTGACCGTCGGCATCGGCAAGGGCGGCGTGCTGCTGAGCCTGCTGACCCTGCCGCTGTACATACCGGTGCTGATCTTCGCCACCTCGGCGATAGAGGCGGCCACCCTGGGCATTCCCTACAACGGTCAGCTGGCGATACTGGGTGCCATGCTGGCGGGCAGTGTCACCCTGGCGCCCTTCGCCATCGCGGCGGCGCTGCGGGTCAGCGTCAACTAGTTGGCGCCAGCGGTTTTTTGAGCGGCGGATTTAAGGTATCTTGAATCCGTGTGAACAATAGGTAATACAAAAAAAGGTTTGTGAGCAAGATGTGGAAATGGTTGCACCCTTATGCCAAGCCTGAAGAGGCTTACCGGCTGGCCGGGCTCTGGCTGCCCTGGTTCGTCGTGTTCAGCGTGGTTTCGTTCGCCGTCGGCCTGGCCTGGGGCCTTGCCTTTGCCCCCGCCGATTATCAGCAGGGCGATGCCTTCCGCATCATCTATATCCACGTGCCGTCCGCCATCATGTCCATGGGCGCCTATTCCTCCATGGCGGTGGCCGCCTTTATCGGCCTGGTGTGGCAGATCAAGACCGCCGACATGGCGGTGGCGGCCATCGCCCCGGTGGGGGCGGTGTTCACCTTTATCGCGCTCTTTACCGGCGCGGCCTGGGGCAAGCCCATGTGGGGCACCTGGTGGGTGTGGGATGCCCGCCTGACTTCCGAGCTGATCCTGCTGTTCCTGTACCTGGGCGTCATCGCCCTGTACAACGCCATTTCAGACAAGGTACTGGCCGGCCGGGCCGCCGGCATACTGGCGCTGGTGGGGGTGATCAACCTGCCCATCATCCACTATTCGGTGGAGTGGTGGAACACCCTGCACCAGGGCGCCACCATCACCAAGTTCGCCAAGCCGTCCATTTCCAACGACATGCTCTGGCCGCTGCTGATCATGATTTTCGCCTTTATCTGCTTCCTCGGCGCGCTCACCCTGATGCGACTGCGCAACGAGCTGATCCGGCGGGAATCCCACCGACCCTGGGTTTTGACGATGGCGGAGGAACAGGATGAAATTTGATAGCTGGTCCGCATTCTGGGCCATGGGCGGCTACGGCTTTTACGTCTGGCTGTCCTTTGCCGTTACCCTGCTGGCCCTGCTCGGGCTGGTGGCGGCGACCATAACAACGAAGAAACGCTTGCTGCGCGAGGTCAAACAGAAACAAGCCAGGGCCGCCCGTCGCAAGGCCGCCCAGAAGTTGGAGAACACCTTATGAACCCAAGACGTAAGAAGCGGATGACCCTGCTGGTGGCCGTGGTGGCCGGGCTGTCGGTGATGATAGGGCTGGTGCTCTATGCGCTGCAGCAGAACATCGACCTCTTCTATACCCCGACCGAACTGGTGCAGGGCAAGGGCAAGGACAACCTCAAGCCGGAGGTGGGCCAGCGCCTGCGCATCGGCGGCCTGGTGGTACCGGGCTCGGTGAGCCGGGATCAGCAGAGCCTGAAGGTGAGTTTCGATCTGATCGACGCGGGCGGTGAAAAGGTGACGGTGCTGTTCGACGGCATACTGCCGGACCTGTTCCGGGAAGGGCAGGGCATCGTGGCCCAGGGCCACCTGGAGAACGCCCGCACCGTCAGCGCCTTCGAGGTGCTGGCCAAGCACGACGAGGAATACATGCCGGCAGAGGTGGCGGAAGCGCTCAAAGGGATGGAGCACTTCAAGCCGGAGTACACCGAGGAACAGCTGAAAGGGAGCCGTTCATGATCCCTGAGATAGGCCAATTCACCCTGATCCTGGCCCTGGCGGCGACCGTCATCCTCAGTATCTATCCGATGCTGGGCGCGGCCCGCGGCAACGTCAGCATGATGCTGCTGGCCCGGCCCCTGGCCTACGCCCAGTTCGGCTTTTTGCTGGTGTCCTTCCTCTGCCTGACCTGGGCCTTTATCGAACACGACTTCACCGTGCTCTACGTGGCCTCCAACTCCAACAGCCTGCTGCCGCTGGAGTACCGGATTTCGGCGGTGTGGGGCGCCCATGAGGGCTCGCTGCTGCTGTGGGTGCTGATCCTGGCGGGCTGGACCGCGGCGGTGGCCCGCTTCAGCCGCGCCCTGCCGCTGGAGGCGGTGGCCCGGGTGCTGAGCGTGATGGGCATGGTCGGCATCGGCTTTTTGCTGTTCGTGCTGCTCACCTCCAACCCCTTCGAGCGAACCCTGCCGTACTTCCCGGTCGACGGCCGGGATCTCAACCCGCTGCTGCAGGATCCGGGGCTGATTTTCCATCCGCCCATGCTGTACATGGGCTATGTGGGCTTCTCCGTGGCCTTCGCCTTCGCCATCGCCTCGCTGATGACCGGCAAGCTGGACGCGGCCTGGGCCCGCTGGTCCCGGCCCTGGACCATGGCCGCCTGGATCTTCCTGACCCTCGGCATCGCGCTCGGCTCCTGGTGGGCTTACTACGAACTCGGCTGGGGCGGCTGGTGGTTCTGGGATCCGGTGGAAAATGCCTCCTTCATGCCCTGGCTGGCGGGCACCGCCCTGATCCACTCCCTGGCGGTGACCGAGAAGCGGGCCACCTTCAAGGCCTGGACGGTGCTGCTGGCGATATTGGCCTTCTCCCTCAGCCTGCTCGGTACCTTCCTGGTCCGCTCCGGCGTGCTGGTGTCGGTGCATGCCTTCGCCTCGGATCCGACCCGCGGGCTCTTTATCCTGGTGTTCCTGATGCTGGTGGTGGGCTCCTCGCTGCTGCTGTACGCCATCAAGGGCGCCGAGGTGCGCAGCCACGGCAAGCACGAACTGGCCAGCCGGGAGACCATGCTGCTCGGCAACAATATCGTGCTGATGGCAGGGCTGGTGGTGGTGCTGATCGGTACCCTGCTGCCCCTGGTGCACAAGGAGCTGGGCCTGGGCAGCATTTCCATCGGCGCGCCCTTCTTCAACAGCCTCTACGCCTGGCTGATCATCCCCTTCGCCCTGTTGCTGGGCGCCGGTCCCCTGTTCCGCTGGCGCCGCCAGCAGATGAAGGAAGTCAACGGCAAGCTGCTGTTCGCCCTGGCGGTGAGCGTTGTGCTGGGCCTCGGCCTGCCCTGGTGGTTCGCCGAAAACTTCGAGATCTGGGCGGCGGTGGGCATCGGCCTCGGGGTCTTTATCGTCGTCACCAGCCTGCAGGAAACCTGGATCCGCGCCACCCACAAGCACAGTTTTGGCGTGGGGGTACGCAAGCTCGGCAACAGCCACTGGGCCATGATCCTCGGCCATGTCGGCCTGGCGGTGTCCATCATCGGCATTGCCTGCACCCAGATCTACAGCATCGAGCGGGACGTACGCATGAGCAAGGGTGACAGCGTGACCTTTGCCGGTTACACCTTCACCTTCGAGGGCACCCGCCGGGCCGACGGCCCCAACTACGAGGGCTTCAAGGGGGTGATCGGCGTGGCCAAGAACGGCCGGCCGCTGACCGAACTGCGCGCCGAGAAGCGGATGTACGTGGTGCAGCGCATGCCCATGACCGAGGCGGCCATCAACGCCGGCTTTACCCGGGATCTCTATGCCGCCCTGGGCGAAGAGCTGAACGACGGCGCCTGGGCGGTGCGGCTCTACTACAAGCCTTTCGTGCGCTGGATCTGGTTCGGCGCCGTGCTGATGTCGATCGGCGGCGCCATCGCCATTGCCGACCGCCGTTATCGTTTCGGGCGCAAACAAGCCGGGGAGGCTGCATGAACCGCCGCATTCTGATCCTGTCCATTCCGCTGCTGCTGTTCCTGGGCGCCAGCGTCTTCCTGTACAAGGGGCTGTTCTCCGATCCCACCAAACTGGAATCGGTACTGATCGATCAGCCGATCCCGGAGTTCACCCTGCAGGATCTGCACGATCTCGACAAGGAGCACAGCAAGGACATCTTCACCGGCCGGCCCATGCTGCTCAACGTCTGGGCCACCTGGTGCCCGACCTGCTATGCCGAGCACGAATACCTGAACGAGCTGAAGGCGAAGGAAGGTATCCACATCATCGGCATGAACTACAAGGACGAGCGGGACAAGGCCCTGCGCTGGCTGACCAACCTGGGCAATCCCTATGCCATCGACCTCTACGATCCGCGCGGTATGCTGGGCCTGGATCTGGGCGTCTACGGGGCGCCGGAGACCTTCCTTATCGACAGCAAGGGGGTCATCCGCTACCGCCATGTGGGGGACGTGAACGAACAGGTATGGACCCAGACCCTCAGGCCCATTTTCGAGCAGATGGAGTAAGCCATGCGTTTTCTGTCCTTCCTGGTCCTGCTGGCCGGCCTGGTGCTGACGGCGCCGTTGCCGGCCCGGGCCGCCATCGATGTGTATGAGTTCGACAGCCCCGAGCAGGAAGCGGTGTTCCGCGAGCTGGTGCGCGAGCTGCGCTGCCCCAAGTGCCAGAACCAGGATATCTCCGACTCCAACGCGGAGCTGGCCAAGGATCTGCGTGACAAGACCTATGAAATGCTGCGCGAGGGGAACTCGAAGCAGGAAATCATCGATTTCATGGTGGCCCGTTACGGCAACTTCATCCTGTACAGGCCGCCGCTGATGGCCTCGACCCTGATCCTGTGGGCCGGCCCGGTGCTGGTGATCCTGCTCGGCCTTTGCGTAGTGCTGGTGCGTACCCGCCGCAAGGGAGGCGGCCAGGGCGAGGCGTTGAGTACGGAAGAGAAAAAACGCCTGGCGGAACTGCTGAACAAAGACAAAGAGAGCTGATATGACCTTATTCTGGATCTTCAGCGCCGGGCTGACCGCCCTGCTGGCGCTGGTGATAATACTGCCCCTGATCCGGGGCCGGGCCGAGTCGAGCCAGAGCCGCAACGAGTTCAATACCCGGTTGTACCGGCAACGGTTACGGGAACTGGAACAGGACAGCGAACAGGGCCTGTTGGAAGACGGCGAGGCGGCCGAGCGGGAGCTGCAGAAAAGCCTGCTGGACGACATGGTGCAGGAGCCGAAACTGAGCACGGGAAGAAGCCCGCTGCTGTGGCTGCCGGCGGTGCTGATGGTGATCGCCATCAGCTATGGAGCCTACTGGCAACTGGGCGCCCACCGGGAAGTGGCCCAGTGGCAGCAGGCCAGCGAGCGCCTGGGCGAGCTGTCCCGGCGGATGCTGGTGGAGCAGGACGAGAGCCTGACCGAGCAGGACGTGCGCGAGCTGATGCTGGGCCTGCGTACCCGGCTGCACCGGGACGGCGACGACTTCCGCGGCTGGCTGCTGCTGGGCCGGCTGGCGCTGGAGATGCGTGACGGTGAAACCGCCAGGGAGTCCCTGGAAAAGGCCATGAACCTGAGCGGCGACATGCAGTCGGTGGCGGTGCCCTATGCGGAAGCCCTGGCCATGACCGGTGAAACCCTGCGTGCCGAAGGGCTGATCGAGGCGGTGCTGGAGCAGAACCCGGACAACCTGGAAGCCTGGTCGGTGTTCGCCTTTATGGCCCTGCAGCAGGACGATTTCGCCACCGCCGCCGAACGCTGGAAGGCGATGCTGGCGCGGATGTCGCCGGACAATCCCCGCTATGCCATGATAGAGCGCTCGGTGGCCTTTGCCGAGCAGCGGCTGGCCGCCGCCGACAGCGCTCCCGTGAGCGGGCCCCGCTACGAGGTGCAGATCAACACCTCGAGTTCGGTGCCCTATCATCCGGGCTCGGTGCTGTTCGTGTTCGCGGTGGATGCCGAGGGCGGCGAGATGCCGCTGGTGGCCCGCCGCATCGAGCAGCCGGCCTTTCCGCTGACCATCACCCTGTCCAACGCCGACGCCATGGTGCCCGACAATAACCTGAGCAGCCGGGAGGCGGTGATCATCAAGGCCCGGCTGGCGCCCAGCGGCAACGTGGCCGACACCACCCATGCCTGGGAAGGGCGCAGCGGGACGCTGGCGACCGACGAGGATCGCCGGCTCAGCGTGATGATAGATACTCCCCTGTAAGGGGAATGCGGCCGGCCTTGCCGGCCGCTTCTGAGCTAGACTGACACCATAACAAGAATCATAAGGTTACATTATGTGGCGAGTGCTGATATTGACGGCGGGCGTGGCCCTGACGGGGTGCGCCGCGCACCAGGGCGTGGAGCAGCCCCGGGTGAATGATCCCTTCTCTTCCAGCAAGCCGGCGGATTACGCCATGGCCAGGGCGGACGATCCCCGGGATCCTTTCGAGCCGGTGAACCGGACCACCTGGGTGCTCAACTACGATATCCTGGAGCCCTATGCGGTGCGTCCCGTGGTGCATGCCTATGCGGACTATGTGGCGGATCCCCTCAAGGAAGGGGTGCAAAACATGATGCTGAACCTGGAGGAGCCGGCCAGCTTCGTCAACCACCTGATCACCGGCGATCTGCCGGGGGCGGGCACCAACCTGGCCCGCTTCGGCGTCAACAGCACGGTCGGGGTGCTGGGCTTTTTCGACGTGGCGGAAAAAATCTCGCTGCCGGCCCGGCCCAAGGATTTCAGCCAGGTGATGGGCGGGCTGGGCATCGAGGACGGCCCCTACCTGATGTTGCCCTTTGCCGGCCCCTACACCCTGCGGCAGCTGTCCGGCGACGTGGTGGACAGCCTCTACTTCCCCTACGATGCCATGACCCTCGCCATGCGCGCCGGCAAATGGGCGCTGATGGGGCTTTACAGCCGCAGCCAGTTGATCGAGCGCGAAGCCATTATCGACAACTCCCTGGATCCCTACGGCCTGACCAAGGATTTCTATCTGCAGTACCAGGCGACCAAGGTGGGCCGGGAAGCGGAGATGTCGGATGAGGACCTGAGCGACTTTATGGACGAGATCGACGGGTAAAAAGAAAGTGCTAAGCCTGGAGCTTGAAGCCGGAAGAGAGAACACTCAAACTCCTTCCAGCTTCCAGCCTGACTCTTAGTCACAAGTCCGGCTGTCTGATTTGACGCAGATAAGAGGCAACAGGGCCACCTCCGCCGACACGCTGTGAATACATCCCTGTACGCTCGCACCTGCCATCCCTGGCAGGTGACGGTCGGCGGAGGCCATCCCTGTTGCCTCTTTCCAGCCCCGGCGCTGCCTGAAGGTGGTGCCAACAGGAGGCTGCGATAGAGAGGACAAAGGGCTCAGCTCCGCCGGCCCTCCGCGCCAGGGAGGGCGCGGCGGAGCCCCCAGGGAGGGGTTTATGGCGTGCCGGAGGAGCTGTGCGCTTTGGCCGATGTTTTGCTCGATCAAAAGTCAACAAAAACTTGTGACCAAGAGTCAGGCTTCCAGCTTCCAGCCTCAAGCCGGATAATGGATCAGGTTGTAGAACACGGCGGGCTCGTTGCCCGGGTTGCGATAGCCGTGGGGCCGGTCGGCGTGAAAGCGCACCGCCGCGCCCGGCCCCAGCCGCTGCCACTCCCCGTCCAGCAGCAGCTCCATCTCTCCGCGCTGCACTATCACATGCTCGATCACCCCGCTGTCGTGCGGATCCGATAACTGCTCATGGCCCGGCAGCAGGGTCAGTTCGAACATCTCGAAGCCGAAGCGGGTCTCGAAGGGAAACAGCGGCGCCACCAGCATGCCGTCGCCGGCCGGCTGCCGGCGCAGGGCGTCCGTCTGCCGGTAGAGGGGGCCGGGATGCGGCTCGGGCACCGGCTCCAGGAAGGTGGACAGGGAGGTGTGGAAGCCGCCGGCGATTTTCCACAGGGTGGCGACCGTGGGGCTGGACTCGCCCCGCTCTATCTGGCCCAGCATCGCCTTGCTGACCCCGGTTTCCCGGGCACAGGCGTCCAGGCTCCAGCCCCGCTCCTGGCGCAGGGCCTTGAGGGTGTCCGCCAGGTATTGGTTCGGCTCTTTCATCACAGTTTCCCGCTTTTCCTGCTTGGCTCGCTGTTGTGCGTTATAGCATACATTTGCTAGCATGGCTTTCTTATGCGTTATAACGCACAACCAGGAGCCCGCCATGTTCAGCCTGTCCCATCTTTCCGCCGGTTTTATCGCCGTGCTGGTCGGTTACACCAGCTCGGCGGCCATTATCTTCCAGGCCGCCGCTGCCGCCGGAGCCAGCCAGGCCGAGACCGGCTCCTGGATGTGGGCGCTGGGCATCGGCATGGGGCTGACCTGCATCGGTTTTTCCCTGCGCTACCGGGAGCCGGTGCTCACCGCCTGGTCGACCCCGGGGGCGGCGCTGCTGGTGACGGCCCTGGCCGGGGTGCCCATGAGCGAGGCCATCGGCGTCTTCCTGTTTAGCTCGGCGCTGATCCTGCTGTGTGGCCTGAC
Source organism: Zobellella denitrificans (assembly GCF_002237365.1). Classification (GTDB taxonomy): domain Bacteria; phylum Pseudomonadota; class Gammaproteobacteria; order Enterobacterales; family Aeromonadaceae; genus Oceanimonas; species Oceanimonas denitrificans. The sequence continues at coordinate 1,190 of NZ_NMUO01000043.1, read as the reverse complement.
CGGCTGGTTCGACAAGATCATGCGGCTGGTGCCGGCGGGACTGGCCGCGGCCATGCTGGGCGGGGTGTTGCTGAAGTTCGGCCTGGATCTGTTCGCCTCGGCCCAGACCCAGCCACTGCTGGTGGCGGCGATGCTGGCGACTTACCTGGCCCTGCGCCGGCGGCTGCCGCGCTACGTGATCCCGCTCAGCCTGCTGGCCGGGCTGCTGGTCGCCGGCGGTGACGGCCTGCTGCGTTTCGACGACTTCGAGTGGCAGCTGGCCCGGCCGGTGCTGATGACGCCCGAGTTTTCCCTCACCAGCCTGCTCGGCGTCGGCATTCCCCTGTTTATGGTGACCATGGCCTCCCAGAACGTGCCCGGCATCGCCGTGCTGCGGGCCCACGGCTACCACACCCCGGCCTCGCCGCTGGTCGGCTGGACCGGCTTCACCGGCCTGCTGCTGGCGCCTTTCGGCGGCTTCGCCTTCAACCTGGCGGCGATCAGCGCGGCGGTGTGCATGGGCAAGGAGGTGGACCCGGATCCCAAACAGCGCTACAAGGCGGCGGTATGGGCCGGCGTCTTCTACCTGCTGATGGGGCTGTTCGGCGCCACTGTGGTGGGGCTGTTCGCCGCGTTGCCGGGAGAGCTGGTGATGGCCATCGCCGGCCTGGCGCTGCTCGGCACCATCGGCAACAGCCTGACGGTGGCCCTGGCCGACGAGCGGGAGCGGGACGCGGCCCTGCTCACCTTTATGATCACCGCCTCGGGCCTGGCGCTGTTCGGCATCGGCAGCGCCTTCTGGGGGCTGGTGATCGGCGGTGGCGTGCACTGGCTCAACCGGCGGCGGCACTAACAACAACCCCGGCAGATAGCGAGGGAAGCATGTCTGATGAAAAAGTCGTTTGCTATCACTCAATGAGTCGGCCAAAGGGCCAGCTCCGCCGACACGCTACGAGTACATCCATGTAAGCTCGCACCTGCCATCCCTGGCAGGTGACGGTCGGCGGAGCTGTTCCCCTTGTCCGCCTGTTTTGACATCGGAATTGCCTGTTTAGCTGTCTGAGCTTTGTCAGATGTGAAAACCCCGGCGGGTGCCGGGGTTGTGGGTTTCGCCGTCGTGGCGGCCGTGGCGCCTGTCTCTTTTCTACATCTCCGGGGCCCCTTGTCCCTCGTTTTTTTGGTTTGCCTGTTTTTGGTTTGTTATATAAGTT
>NZ_NMUO01000042.1 GCF_002237365.1 Zobellella denitrificans | reverse complement strand
CAACGAGCGAGTCAGAGAAATGACTAGGAAGGTTAGATATTAGGTTGAGTTTTTTTTTTTGCAAACAGAGGCCTGCATACGAGTTTGGCGGTTTTCTCGTGGGCCGGGAGATTGTTATAGGAGCCACCCCCGGGGCCGCCTTGCCCCTGCCGTCCTGGCCGACCCGCGGCCCCTTGCGGGCCGCTTTCGGCACGTCCAGCCGGGATGCCTCTTCGGTCTTGCTCGACCCCTGCACCATGCGGTTGATCACCGCCAGCTCCTGGGGGCTGACCTCCCGCCACTGGCCGGCCTTGAGTCCGCCCAGGGAAATATTCATGATCCTGACCCGCTTCAGGCTGGTGACCTCGAAACCAAGGTATTCCGCCATGCGCCGGATCTGGCGATTCAGCCCCTGGGTGAGGATGATATTGAAGCTGCGCGGGCCGATTTGTTTGACCTTGCAAGGCTTGGTCACGGTATCGAGAATGGGCACCCCCGCCGCCATTTTGGCCACAAAATCCTCGGTGATGGGCTTGTCCACCGAGACGATGTATTCCTTCTCGTGGGCGTTGCCGGCACGCAGTATCTTGTTGACGATGTCACCGTCGTTGGTCAGCAGGATCAGGCCGGACGAGGGCTTGTCGAGCCGGCCGATGGGGAAGATGCGCGCAGGATACTTGACCGCGTCGACGATATTGCCGGGAATGGCCTGGTCGGTGGTGCAGGTAATGCCGATGGGCTTGTTGTAGACCAGGTACACCGGCTGGGGCCTGGCACGCAGGGGCTTGCCGTTGATGGTAACCTTGTCGGCCGCGGTTACCTTGACACCCATGCCGGCCACCTGGCCATTCACCGCCACCGCCCCCTGCTCGATCAGCCGGTCGGCCTCCCGGCGGGAGCAGATGCCGGTTTCACTGATAAATTTGTTCAGGCGGGTACCGCCGTTGTCTGCTGTCATGGGCCCTGACACTCTCCCTCGGTGGCAATAAACCGGCCCAATCCGGACGGATCCAGGGCGGTTTTGCGAAAAGCGGCAGTGTAGGCGCCCGGGCCGGCCATCGCAAGCCCCTTCCCCGGACAGCTAGAGCCAGCGCCGGACCCGGGCACAGTAACCGAGGTAGGCCGGCCCGAACTTGCGCGCCAGCGCCCGCTCCTCCGCCGCTATCTGCACCCGGTTCATATAGAGCACGAACAGTCCCAGCAACAGCAGGTTGAACAGGCTGCCGAGCCAGAGGGCCCAGGCCAGCAACAGCAGCAGATCGCCCAGGTAGATGGGGTTGCGCGAGCGGCGAAAGATCCCGGTGGTCACCAGGTGCGACGCCTGCTCCGGATGAAAGGGCAGCACAGTGGTATGGGCCCGTGCCAACTGCCACGCCGCCGCCGCCATCAGCGCCAGCCCCGCCGCCAGCACCAGCAGGGCAACCCAGCCCTGGCCGGCAAAGGCCAGCCCGCCGCTCCAGCGCCGCACCAGCCACATCAGGCCGGCGATCAGCACCACCACGCCGGGGGGCGGCAGCCACAGCAGGCGGCGCAGGGTGGCCGGGCGCATCAGGACTCCGCCAGCCGCTCTTGCGGCAATGCAGGGGCGACAGGCGAGGCTCCCCCTTCCGCCACCGGCTCTTCCGGCTCCCGGTAGCAACGGGTCATACGCAAGGCCTCATACAAATCCGGGTAGAGCAGGATGCCGTCCTCCCCCACCCGGATGCCGGCCTGGTGCAGCCAGTGGGTCATCTGACTGCGCCGGCCGGCCATCAGCAGCTGGATGCCACGCCGCTTCAGCTCCTTGTGCAGTTCCCCCACCATGCTCATCACGCTGATGTCCTGATGGGTGAAGCAGGACACCGCATCGATGATCAGGCACTTGGGCGGATGGGGCTCCCGTCCCAGCAACTGCAGCACCCGGCGCTTGAAATAGGCGGCGTTGAAATAGGTGAGCGGCGAGTTGAAACGATAGATCAGCACCCCGGTCACGGCCTTGACCTCCTCGTTGTGGCCCAGGGTATGCACTACCCCCTCGTCGTTCATGCCCATCAACTGGTCCGTGGGCCGCATCACGTTGCGCAGAAACTGGAACAGCCCCAGCAGCACCGCCAGGGTGATGCCGGGGATCACCCCCATAAACAGCACGCTGACGAAGGTGATCCAGGCCAGCCAGAAGGCGGCGTTGTCAGAGTGGCGCAGCGCCCACTGGCCGCGCAGATCGATAAGCGACCAGGAGGCCATTACCAGCACTATGCCCAATGCCGCCGTGGGAATGTACTGCAGGGGCGCGGTCAGGAAAAAGGTGACCAGGGCGATCACGGTGGCGGCCACGATCGACACCAACTGGCTCTTGCCGCCGTTGGCGTCGTTGACCGCGGTGCGGGAGTCGGCGCCGCTGATGGCGAACCCCTGGGACACCGCCGAGGCCAAGTTGGCCACGCCGAGGGCCCGGAATTCCTTGTCGGCATCGATATCGTAGCCGTTCTTGGCGGCGAAGCTGCGGGCGGTGAGCATCATCGACACGAAGCTCACCATCGCCAGGTTGAGCGCCGGCAGCACCAGTTCCCGCATCAGGCCGGGCGGAAATTCCGGGATCTGCAGCGAGGGAATACCGCCGCTGATGGTTCCTACCACCATGATACCGGCGCGCTCCGGGCCCAGTCCCCACAGCAGGGCGGCGGCGACGGCCAGCGCCAGCATGCTGCTGGGCCACTGGGGCCGGTAGCGCCGGCAGGCCAGCATCACCGCCAGGGTCAGCAGGCTGATGCCCAGGGTGGGCCAGTGGATCAACGCCAGGTAGCTGGGCGCGGCGGCGATCCGCTCGATAAGCTCCGACTCGTCGAAGGTAAAGCCGAAAATGCTCGACAGCTGGCCGACCATGATGGTGATGGCCACGCCGTTCAAGAGCCCCAGCAGGATGGGACGGGACAGAAAGTCGGCCAGTACCCCGAGTTTGAACCGGCTGGCGATCAGGCACCAGAAGCCGGTCATGGCGGTCATGGTCATCACCAGTTGCCAGTGGCGGGCGGCATCCCCCGCCGCCAGGGGGGTGACCACGGCGGCGATCACCGCACAGGTGGCGGCATCGGGGCCGATGATCAGCTGGCGGGAGGTACCGAACAGGGCGTAGGCCAGCATCGGCAGTATGCAGGAATAAAGGCCGACCACGGCCCCCACCCCGGCCAGCTCCGCATAGGCGATGGCCACCGGCAGCGCCACCGCCGCCACCGACAGACCGGCGCGCAGATCCGGCAACAACCAGGCCCGCTGATATTCCAGCAGCGCCACCAACCCCGGCATCCAGCGGGCCAGGGAGAAAAAATCGCGCATTTTTCAACCACTTGCAGTTAGTTATCTCGCTTTAAGTATAGAGCGGCCGAGCGGGAAAATGCGCGAGCATTGCCACAGTTCCTGGAAACGGCGGCGCGGCTCAGCACCCGGCCAGGGCGGGACGCAGGCGCAGCCGGTCCAGCCAGCGTTGCAATTGGGGCAGCTCCGCCACCGAAATGTCCAGCCGCGGCAGGAAGCCTATCAGCACATAGGCGGCGATGTCGGCGATGGAGTAGCGAGCCCCGGCCAGATAGTCGCTCTCGCCCAGGCGTTGCTCCAGCCGGGGCAGGAAGGCCTGCAGCCGGGCCCTGGACTCCTCGCCCCAGGCGGGGACGCAGTGTTCCCGATCCCGATAGACGCCGCTCAGGTTGCGGAAGGCCTGGAAAGCGGGGATGAGTCCGTCCAGTTCGACGATGCGGTGCCACATCTCCACCCGGGCCCGGTCCAGGGGGCTGTCGCCGAACAGGGCCAGTTCATCCGGGTACAGCTCATCGAAATAGCGGCAGATGGCCACCGACTCGCACAGATAACCGCCATCGTCCAGCTCCAGCAAGGGAATGCGGCCGTTGGCACTCTTGGCCCGGAATTCGGGCGTCAGGTTTTCCCCGGCCCGTACGTCCACCTGCACCCGTTCGACCGTTATCCCTTTCTCGGCCAGAAAGAGATTCACCCGCCGGGCATTGGGCGTGGTCGCCAGTTCATAAAGCTTCATAGGATTTCCTCGTGGTTCTGGAGTCAGGGTCATGTTCTAACTAACTGTTCCGAATAGTAGATCACTACCGGCAGCGACAGGGTTCCGCTAAGCAGACCCGCCGCGCCAGGGATGGCGCGGCGGAGCCCCCAGGGATGGGTTAACGGCGCGTCTGCGTGCGGGACCCGGTCGATGTAGCACTATTAGGAGCGGTTATTTAGGTTATCCCAGTCCCCCTCGCCTGGACAGGGGACGGAGAGCTGCGGCCCGGGATGCCGTCCCGGATCGCAAAAAAAGAACCCGAACACCCAGAATGCGATCTAGGTGCCGTTTGTCACCTGTCCTCCGGCCTCCGATTATGGTTGAATAATCGCCTTTCGGCCGGATGACGGCTCTCTCCCATTTATCGACAGGCAAAGGATGGCATGACGACACGCGTTCTGATCTGTGACGACTCGGCCCTGGCTCGCAAGCAAATGGCCAGATCCCTGCCTGCGGGCTGGGAGCTTGAACTCCATTTCGCCGAACACGGCCTCGATGCCCTGCAACAGTTGCGCACCGGCGGCATCGATCTGCTCTTTCTCGATCTGAACATGCCCGAGCTGGACGGCTACGGGGTGCTGGAAGCCATCAGGGCCGAGGATCTGCCGGTGATGACCCTGGTGGTGTCCGGCGATATCCAGCCGCAGGCCCAGGAACGAGTCCAGGCCCTGGGCGCCATGGCCTTTGTCCGCAAACCCGTCGATGCCACCGAGCTGAGCGGGCTGCTGCGCCGGTACGGCCTCTACCAGCCGGCCGAAGCCGCCCCGCTGGTGCCATCAGCGGCCCCGCTCCCCGATGCCTCCCTCTCCCTGGACGACTACCTGCAGGAACTGGCCAACGTCGCCATGGGCCAGGCCTCGGATCTGCTGGCCCGTCTGCTCAAGATCTTCATCCGCCAGCCCATCCCCAAGGTGGCCCCCATCGCCCGCAGCGAACTCAGCATGGCCATCTCGGCGGCGAAAAACGGCGAGTGCTATTCCGCGGTCTGCCAGGGCTTTGTCGGGGCCGGCGTGTCCGGCGAGGCGCTGCTGCTGTTTTCGGATGCCAGCATGGCGGAAATGGCACGGCTGCTGCACTACGATGGGGACGCCGGGGCGCCGGACGTGGAGATATTGATGGACATGTCGAGCATACTGTTCGGCGCCTTCCTCAAGGGGCTGGGAGACCAGCTCGACATCCGCCTCGGACTCGGCCACCCCACCGTGCTCGGCCGGCACCAGCGGGTGGACGTGCTGCTGGAACACCACCGCCGGCAGAGCGAGCAACTGTTGTGCATCGAGATCCCCTACGAACTCGAACACCATCATATTCACTGCAATTTACTGGTGCTGCTCACGGAAGAGTCGGTCGGCCGACTGGAGCAACGCCTTTGCTACATGGCGGAGTAAGCGATGAACCTCACCGAGCAGGATGCCCATGGATTCCACTGGCTGGCGGATATGCTGGAGTCGGTCGAAATAGGACTGGTGGTGGTCGATCTGGACTTTCGGGTCCAGCTGTGGAACGGCTTTATGGAAAACCACAGCGGCCTGACCTCCACCGCCGTGCGCGACCGCAACCTGTTTCGTCTCTTCCCGGAGCTGCCCGAAACCTGGCTGCGGCGCAAGGTGGACACCGTGGTCACCCTCAACACCCGGGCCTTCACCTCCTGGGAACAAAGGCCCTGGCTGTTCCGCTTTCGCAACAGCCGCCCGGTGACCGGCACCCAGGAATACATGTTCCAGAACCTGACCATCAGCCCGCTGTCTGATCCCGACGGCAGTATCCGGCGGGTCTGCCTGATGGTGTATGACGTCACCGATGTGGCCAGCAGCCGGCTGGCCCTGGAGCAGGCCAACGAACAGCTGGCCCGGCTGAGCATGACCGACCGGCTCACCGGCCTGCTCAACCGCGGTACCTGGGAGACCCTGCTCGACGCCGAATTCACCCGCTTCCGCCGCTACGGCCAGGCATCCACCTTGGTGCTGTTCGACATCGACCACTTCAAGCAGATCAACGACAGGTTCGGCCACCTGGCCGGGGACGACGTCATCCGCCAGGTGGCCGCCATTACCCGGGACGCCCTGCGCCAGGCGGATCAGGCGGGTCGTTATGGTGGCGAGGAATTCGGCATCATACTGCCGCAGACGGATGCCGAAGGTGCCCGCATTATCTGCGAGCGGCTGCGCCGGGCCTTTGAAGCCGCGGTGGTCAGCACCCGGGAGGGCGAGATCCGCTACACCGTCAGCCTGGGGGCGGCCCCCCTGCGGGAAGGCCCGAACAGCCACATGGAATGGCTGCGTCAGGCCGACGAGGCGCTCTACGCCGCCAAGCACGGCGGCCGTAATCGGGTGGTGATGAGATAGGGCCCCGGCCGGGGCCCTGTCTCAGTCGAGGATGCTTTCCAGGATAAAGCGCACGTTTTGGGTGGCGATGTCGACCAGTATCGCCTTGTCGCCAACCCGGCGCCATTCGTAGCCATCATAGTGGGGCAGGCGGGCCCGCAGACGCGGGTCGAACTGCTTGGCGATGCCCGGGGGCAGCGGCTTGCCCCGAGCCAGATTCATGCGGATACCCGGCGGCAGGGCATCGCGACTCTGATCGTAGCCGATCCAGTCGCGGTGCTCGCGGAAGATCACCCGCAGGGAGGCCTCGTCAATCCGGGGCTCGCGCCGATCGTAGTCACGCCGTTCGCCGCGGCGCTCGTCCCGCTGCCAGTCCCGCTCACGTTCCCGGGACACATCCCCCCGGCTCTCGTTGCGCAGCAACTGCTCCCGTTGCTGCCCCGGGGCATTCCCCTGGCCCTTGCCTTCGGGCGGCTGGGCCCAGGCGGGCGCCAGGCCGAGGCCCAGTACTCCACCGAGCAATAAGGTTCCCAACTTGTATCTGGTCTGCATAAGGCCTCCGGGGCTGCGGTCTTTTCTTCACTCTACTCCCGCCGGCCGCGGGCGGCAAACCCCGCCGGCACGCCATGGGACCTGTTCTGTCGGATTCAGTCCAGCCGCTTGGCGTAGCACTCCCGCTCCATGTCGACCACCTCCACGGTGAGGGAGATATCCTTGAGCCCCAGGCCGGCCAGGGCATCCAGCACCCCGGCCGACAGGGCCTGTTTCTGCTCCGGCGTGCGCCCCGACAATATCCTCAGGGTGGCGTGCACAAAATCCCGGCTGGAGCCGCCGTTGTGGTGGTAATCGTAACCGATGGCCCGGCTCTTGATGTCGGCCTCCTCGAACAGGCCACTGTCGAGGGCCCCCTGGTGCACCGCCATGACCAGGGCAGAAGGACTGAGCTGGCGTCCCAGGGTGGTGGAGTATTCAATGACGCAGTGGGGCATGAGCTTGCTCCTTGAAAAAAAGAAAGCCCCGCTTCGGGGGCTTTCGCAGAAAAAAGCGGTTTACACCAGTTCGATCACATCGAAGCCGACTTCCGGGTTGACGTCGGCGTCGTAGTCGACACCGGCCAGGCCGAAGCCGAACAGGCGCAGGAACTCGTCCTTGTAGCCCTGGTAATCGGTCAGCTCATAGATGGTGTCGTCGGTGATCTTCTGCCAAATTTCGCGGCAGGCGTTTTGCACCTCGTCGCGCAGTTCCCAGTCGTCCAGGCGCAGGCGGTTCTGCTCGTCCACCGGGGCGGGCTGGCCGCTGTAGAGACGATCATGGAACAGCCGCTGGATTTGCTCGATACAGCCCTCGTGGATGCCCTGCTCCTTCATCACCTTGAACGCCATGGAGATGTACAGCGGCATCACCGGGATGGCGGCAGAGGCCTGGGTCACCACCGACTTGAGCACCGCCACATGGGCGTTGCCGCCACCGGCCTTCAGTTTGGCGTCGATGGCATGGGCGGCGCGGTCCAGGTCTTCCTTGGCCTTGCCCAGGGTGCCGTGCCAGTAGATGGGCCAGGTCAGATCGGTGCCGATGTAGGAATAGGCCACCGACTTGGCGCCCTCGGCCAGCACGCCGGCGGCTTCCAGGGCATTCATCCACAGTTCCCAGTCCTGGCCGCCCATCACCTGGATGGTATCGGCAATTTCCTGCTCGTTGGCCGGCTCGACCACGGCTTCCACCAGCACGTCCTTGTTGGTGTCGAGGGCCACCGACTTGTAGGGCTCGCCGATGGGCTTGAGCGCGGAGCGCACCACTTCGCCGCTGTCGGGCAGCTTGCGCACCGGCGAGGCCAGGGAGTAGACCACCAGATCGATCTGGCCCAGGTCCTGTTTGATCAGCTCAATCACTTTTTCGCGGCATTCGTTGGAGAAGGCATCGCCGTTGATGCTCTTGGCGTACAGGCCCTCTTCCTTGGCGGCCTTGTCGAAGGCGGCGGCGTTGTACCAGCCGGCGGTGCCAGTCTTCTTCTCGGTGCCCGGCTTTTCGAAGAAGACGCCGATGGTGGCGGCGCCGCTGCCGAAGGCGGCGTTGATGCGGGAAGCCAGGCCGTAACCGGTGGACGCGCCGATCACCAGCACCTTCTTCGGCCCCTGCGCCAGTTTGCCCTTGGCTTTGACGTAGGCGATCTGCTCGCGTACATTCGCCTCACAGCCGACCGGATGGGTGGTGGTGCAGATAAAGCCACGGACCTTGGGTTTGATGATCATAGAGATGTTTGCCTCGGTTATTCACAAATAGAGGCTAAAGATACCCTATTCCGGGGCAAATGTGAGGCCCGATGTTTACCCTTCGCCCCTATCAGCAGGACGCGGTCGACCGCACCCTGGACTACTTTCGCCGCCATGATGCGCCGGGACTTTTGGTGTTGCCCACCGGCGCCGGCAAGAGCCTAGTGATCGCCGAGCTGGCCCGCCTGGCCCGGGGCCGGGTGCTGGTGCTGGCCCATGTCAAGGAGCTGGTGGAGCAGAACCACGCCAAGTACAGCGCCTACGGCCGGGAGGCGGCCATCTTCTCCGCCGGCCTGGGCCAAAAGCAGGCCCATACCCAGGTGGTGTTCGGCTCGGTGCAGTCGGTGGCACGCAACCTGGACGCCTTTTCCGGCTTCAGCCTGGTGGTGATCGATGAGTGCCACCGGGTGTCGGACGACGATGACAGCCAGTACCTGCAGGTGGTCAACCACCTGCGTCGGGACAATCCCAGGCTCAAGGTGCTGGGGCTCACCGCCACTCCCTACCGTCTGGGGCTGGGCTGGATCTACCAGAGCCACCACCACGGCATGGTGCGCAGTCGTGCGCCGCGCTTTTTCACACACTGCCTGTTCGAGCTGCCGCTGCGGCTGATGATCAAGCAGGGTTACCTGTGCCCGCCGCAACTGGTGGACGCCCCCGTGGTGCACTACGACTTTTCCCGTCTTTATGAGCAGGGGCTGTTCAGCGAGCAGGCGCTGGATCGGGAACTGGCCCGCCAGCCCCGGGTCACCCCCCACATAGTGGCGCAAATTCAGGACTACGCCGAGCCCCGGCAAGGGGTGATGATCTTCGCCGCCACCGTGCGCCACGCCGCCGAAGTGGCCGGCCTGTTGCCGCCCGGGCAGACCGCGCTGATCACCGGCGAGACCCCCGGCCCGGAGCGGGACGCCATCATCCGCCGCTTCAAGGCCCGGGAGCTGAAGTTCCTGGTCAATGTGGCGGTGCTCACCACCGGCTTCGACGCCCCCCATGTGGATCTTATCGCCATTCTGCGCCCCACCCAGTCGGTGGCCCTGTACCAGCAGATAGTGGGCCGGGGCCTGCGCCTTTCGCCGGGCAAGCACGACTGCCTGGTGCTGGATTACGCGGGCAACAACATGGACCTCTTCGCCCCCGAAGTGGGCGAGCCCAGGCCCCATCCGGACAGCACCCAGGTGCAGGTGCCCTGCCCCGCCTGCGGTTTCGCCAATATCTTCTGGGGCAAGACCGACGCCGAGGGCCGGGTGCTGGAGCACTTCGGCCGCCGCTGCCAGGGCCTGTTCGAAGACGACGAGGGCCAGCGGGAGGAATGCGGCTACCGTTTCCGCTTCAAGTCGTGCCCCCAGTGTCTGGCGGAAAACGACATCGCCGCCCGCCAGTGCCACGACTGCGGCCAGCTGCTGGTGGATCCGGACAAGCAACTGAAGGAAGCCCTGGCGCTGAAGGACGCCCTGGTGCTGCGCTGCGCCGGCATGACGCTGGCGGCGGAGCAGGGCAAGTTCGGCCCGGCGCTCAAGGTGACCTATCACGACGAGGACGGCACCGAGCTGGTGCAATGGTATGGCTTCGACGCCAAGGGGCCCAAGGGCCGCTTTTTCCGGGACTTCGTGGCTCCCCACTGGCCCGCCCCGGGCCTGGAGCCGGATTTCGCCGGCCTGGCCGAGGTGGAGGCCGCCGCCGCGCGCTTTCGCCACCCGGACTTCGTCATCGCCCGCAAGCACAAACGGGGCTGGCAGGTGAAGGAGAAGATCTTCGACTACCAGGGCCGCTACCGGCGCGCCCATGAATTGGGATAAGGGCCGGAGACTGGCATGCTATATTGGCCCCGCAGACCACAGGCAAGACATCACCAAAGAGCACATCCATGATAAAAACCGCATTAACCGGCTTCGCCATTCTTTTTACCGCCCTGGCCGCCCGGGCGGCCACGCCGCCGGAGCACGGCCAGGCCGCCTGGCTGCTGGCCGACCTCGGCAGCGGCCGTATCGAGCAGAGCCACAACCCCGAGCAGCTGCTCAAGCCCGCCTCCACCCAGAAGCTGCTCACCAGCCTGGCGGGCGCCCTGGCCCTGGGGCCCGACTGGCGCTATGAAACCCGGCTGCGCTACCGGGGCAGGCTCGAAAACGGCCTGCTGGTAGGGGATCTGCTGATCGACTTTGTCGGCGATCCCAGCCTTACCCGGGAGCAGCTGCGGGATCTGCTGGCCGGCAGCGGCATCCGCCGCATCAGCGGCAACCTGCTGCTCAACCAGTCCCGTTTCGGCGGCTACGACAGGGGCAACGGCTGGTCCTGGAACGACCTCGGGGTCTGCTACACGGCACCGCCGGCGGCGCTGATCCTGGACAGGAACTGCGTGCAGGGCGCCCTCTACGCCCGCCTCGGCCAGCCGGCCCGCGCCACGGTGCCGGCGCACCAGCCGGTGTCGGTGAGCGCCGAGGTGGCGGTGCTGGGCGAGGCCGAGCGCCGGGCCCGCTTCTGCGAGCTGGAGGTGGACATGAGCCCGCCCAACCGCTATCACCTCAGCGGCTGCACAGGGCCACGCCAGGAGCCCTGGCCGCTGCGCTTCGCCATCCAGGATCTGGACGCCTGGGGCGAGGCCCTCAGCCGCTGGGCCCTGGGGCAGGCCGGCATCGCGCTTTCCGGCCGGATCAGCGGCAGCCGGCAGGATGCCGCCGATTGGCCGGTGCTCGCCAGCCACGCCTCGCCGCCCCTGCGGGAACTGGTACGACGCATCCTGATCCACTCCGACAACCTCTACGCCGACAGCCTGCTGCGCACCCTGGGCGCCGAGCATTTCGGCCAGCCCGGCAGCTTTCGCAACGGCGGCCAGGCGGTGCGGGAGATCCTGAAAGCGCAGGCCGGCATCGATTTGGGTCCCGCCTGGCTGGCGGACGGCTCCGGCCTGTCGGCCCATAACCTGCTGCGGGCCGCGGATCTGCTGGCGGTACTGCGGGTGATGGCAGAGCGCCCGGCGCTCGACTGGCTGGTGGCGGCCCTGCCGGTGAGCGGCGAAAGCGGCACCCTCCAGTACCGTAAGAGCGTGCTCCAGACACCGCTCAAGGGACGGGTGCAGGCCAAGACCGGTACCATCGCCCATGTACAGAACCTGGCCGGCTTTATCGACACCGACGGCGGCCGCAAGGCCTTCGTGCTGCTGCAAAACGGCCTGTCCATCAGTCCCGAACAGGAGCAGCAACTGGCCCGGGGCGAAGGCGACTGGCCGGCCCGGGCCTTCGAGCGGCAGTGGCTGGAGCAGGCCCTGGCTGCCGACTCCATCGTTAAAACCAATCAATAATTAATGGATTAACGATTTAACCGGGGCCCCCCGGCTGCTTATACTGGCCCCCGTTAACCCGTTAAGGAGAGAGCCCATGTTTGCTGTGATTTTTGGTCGTCCCGGTTGCCCCTATTGTGTTCGCGCCAAGGAGCTGGCGGAAAAGCTCACCACCGAGCGCGACGATTTCAAGTTCCGTTATGTGGACATCCACGCCGAGGGCATTTCCAAGGAAGACCTGGAAAAGACGGTGGGCAAGCCGGTGCAGACGGTGCCCCAGATTTTCCTCGACCAGCAGCACATCGGCGGTTTCACCGACTTCGAGGCCTATGCCAAGACCAACCTGAACCTGTACCAGTAATTCCTTTCACTGCCCTGCCCTGGCGGCCGCAAGGCCGCCTTTTCAGCGTCCCGACGCCGACATTCACGCCAAAGCGCCATTTTCAGGATTTTTTTCGTCCAAAGCTCCCTTTTACCCCTTTTCATCCGGGTGCCAAAGCTCCATCATGGACGCCATTGACTGTCTGTACTGCCCGTTCCCGGACACGCCTTTCCCGAAGCCCGCGCCTCATGCCGGCCTCTCCTGTCCGTGGTTTCCCTGGCAGTTGCATAACCCGAGGCCCTTGATACCCATGTATTCCGTAGAGAAATCGCACAAGCTGGACAACGTCTGTTACGACATCCGCGGCCCCGTCCACAAGGAGGCCCGCCGCCTGGAGGACGAGGGTCACCGCATCCTCAAGCTCAATATCGGCAACCCGGCGCCCTTCGGCTTCGAGGCCCCGGAGGAGCTGCTCAAGGACGCCATCCTCAACATGCCCACCAGCCAGGGCTACTGCGATTCCAAGGGACTCTTCTCGGCGCGCAAGGCGGTGATGCAGTACTACCAGCAGAAGGGGCTGCGCACCACCGATCTGGAAGACATCTACATCGGCAACGGGGTGTCGGAGCTGATCGTGATGTCGATGCAGGCCCTGCTCAACAACGGTGACGAGGTGCTGGTGCCCGCCCCCGACTACCCGCTCTGGACCGCCGCCGTTACCCTGTCCGGCGGCAAGGCGGTGCACTATATGTGCGACGAGCAGGCCGACTGGTACCCGGACCTGGACGACATCAAGGCCAAGATCAGCCCCCGCACCAAGGGCATAGTGCTGATCAACCCCAACAACCCCACCGGCGCCGTCTACGGCAGCGAGTTCCTGCTGGAAGTGGTGGAAATCGCCCGCCAGAACCGGCTCATCATCTTCGCCGACGAGATCTACGACAAGATCCTGTACGACGACGTGGCCCACCACTCGGTCTGCACCCTGTGCGACGACGTGCTGGTGGCCACCTTCAACGGCCTGTCGAAGAGCTATCGCGCCGCCGGCTTCCGCCAGGGCTGGATGATGCTCAGTGGCCCCAAGCACCTGGCCCGGGACTATATCGAGGGGCTGGAGATGCTCGCCTCCATGCGGCTGTGCGCCAACGTGCCCATGCAGCACTGCATCCAGGCGGCGCTGGGCGGCTACCAGAGCATCAACGAGCTGGTGCTGCCCGGTGGCCGGCTGCGCCAGCAGCGGGACAAGGCCTGGGAGCTGCTCAACCAGATCCCCGGGGTGTCCTGCGTCAAGCCCAAGGGCGCCATCTACATGTTCCCCAAGCTGGATCCCAAGGTATACGACATCAAGGACGATCAGAAGATGGTGTACGACCTGCTGCTGCAGGAAAAACTGCTGATCGTGCAGGGCACCGGTTTCAACTGGCCCAAGCCCGACCACTTCCGCCTGGTCACCCTGCCGCGGGTGGACGATATCGAGGACGCCGTCGGCCGTATCGCCCGCTTCCTCAAGCATTACCAGCAGTAAAGCTGGAAGCTGGAAGCTGGAAGCTGGAAGCTGGAAGCTGGAAGCTGGAAGCTGGAAGCTGGAAGCGAAATGAAACACGGCGCTGCAATGCAGCGCCATTTTTATTTTCACAGACCGGCTCGACGCCGGACGATGACGCCTTGTCGTTATACAACGCCGGCCGCCTGCAAGCCTCCAGCTTCTCGCTGCAGGCTACAGCAGCGGGCTCAGCAGGTAGAAGAGGTTTTCCGCCACCCGCTTGCGCAACGGGCGCTTGCGCCATTCCAGCCAGGACAGGGGCCGGGCATCGCTCAGGTAATCGTCCGCCAGCCGCAGCAGCTCGCCCATGGCCTGGCCGTCGTCCACCAACAGCGTCATCTCGAAGTTCAGCCACAGGCTGCGCTTGTCCAGGTTGACCGTGCCCACCAGGGCGAACTGGTGATCCACCAGCACGCACTTGGTGTGCAGCAGGCCGGCGGCATAGAGGTGGATCTCCACCCCCGCCTGCAGCAGTTCGTCGAAAAAGGCGTTGCAGGCGTGGTTGACCATGCGCGAGTCGTTTTTGGCCGGCAGCACCAGCTGCACCTCCACGCCCCTGTCCGCCGCCGAGCAAAGGGCGGCCACCAGGGGGTCGTCCGGCACGAAATAGGGGGTGATCAGCACCAGCCTGCGCCTGGCCTGGTAAATGGCGGTGAGCAGGCTCTGCTGGATGGCGTCTCCGCCCATAAAGGGACC
Source organism: Zobellella denitrificans (assembly GCF_002237365.1). Classification (GTDB taxonomy): domain Bacteria; phylum Pseudomonadota; class Gammaproteobacteria; order Enterobacterales; family Aeromonadaceae; genus Oceanimonas; species Oceanimonas denitrificans. The sequence continues at coordinate 16,075 of NZ_NMUO01000042.1, read as the reverse complement.
CGAGGGCAGCAACTGCAGCTTGAGCTGGTTGTCCAGGCAACTGATGGGGTGGTATTCCAGCTGCTCCAGCAGGCGTTCGCCGGTTTCCATCTCCCAGTCCCACACGAACAGGGACCAGATGATGGGCACTATGGGGCCGCGGATACGCAGCATGATGTCCACCCACTGGCCCACCCCCGCGTCCTGCTTGAAGCAGGAGGGATCCACCAGGTTCATGGAGCCGGTATAGGCCACGTCGTCGTCGATCACCACCAGTTTGCGGTGCATGCGCAGATCCTGGCGCTCGAACAGCACCCGCAGGGCACCCACCGGCAGCACCTCCACCACCTTGACCCCCGCTTCCCGCAGCCGTTTGGGCCAGCGGCTGCGAAAGAAATCGGCGCTGCCGACCGAATCCAGCAGCAACCGGCAGTCCAGTCCCCGCCGGGCGGCCTCCATCAGGGCGTAGGCCACCTCGTCGGCCTGCCCGCCCGGATGCCAGATGTAGAACTCCAGGTAACAGGAGCTGCGCGCGGCCTGGATATCGGCCCGCATCGCCGCCAGTATTTGCTCCGGCCGCTGCAGCAGGGTCATGCCGTTGCCACTCAGCATCGGCATGTTGAGCCGCGCCTTGACCAGCTCGTAGATCGGCCTGACCGGGTCGCTCACCTCGAAGCGCTGGCCGGGAAAGCGGGATACCAGCACGTTGATCCAGTCCGCATAGGGCCGGTACATGGACTTGGCCCGCTCCGCCCGCTTGCGACCCAGGCGCACCTCGCCGAGCAGGATATAGGCCGCCACCCCCAGGATGGGAATGGCGTAGATGAGCGCCAGCCAGGCCAGCGACACGCCCACCGCCCGGCGCTTCATGATGACCCTCAGGGTCACCCCTATCACCAGGCTGGTATGGGCGAGAAACAGCAGCCAGCCCAATACTGTATAGATGTAGTCACTCAAAAACGCCTTGCTCCTTTCAAGCGGGACGGTGCAGACTGTCCCTGATGCAGCGAATCCGGACAGAGATATAGGCTTATGAAAATTATACTTTTTTTAATCACGTTTGGGATAAGTAGTTTTGCTTGCTCGCAAACCCTGACCATCACCGAGCAGCAGCTCAACACCGAACTCAACCGTCAGCTCGGGCGGGAGTTCCCGCTCACCCTGGGGGAATGGCTGTCGGCGGGGATCAGGCTGCAGGATCTCGGGGTCGAACTGGGCCGGCAGGAAGCGGACAAGGCCCGGGTCTCGGGCCGGGGCATCGTCTCGGTCCGTCAGGGAGAGAACCATTATCACTGGGATATCAGCGGCGACTTCAGCGCCCGTCCCCGTTACGACAGCGAGCAGGGCGCCCTCTACCTGGAGGAGTTCGAGCTGCTCGGCTATCGGCTGAACGAGGACGGCAGCTCGCCCCAGGCCGGTTTTATGCTGCCCATGCTGCTGCAGGGCATAGCCGGTTACCTGTCCCAGTATCCGGTCTATGTACTGGATGAGGAAGACCCGCTGCAGCGCCAGTTGAAGGAGAGGGTGCTGGGCCTGGAGCTGGCGCCGGGCCGCCTCTCCCTGCACGGGCTCGATTAAGGCTAGTGGCGTAGCCCGTCGCTGGCGTTGCGGTAGAAGGCCTCGAGCTGGCCTGCCGTCATGGGGGCGGCCAGCAGTTGCCCCTGCACCGAGCTGCAGCCGTGCTGGTGCAGGAACTGCATCTGCTCGGCGGTTTCCACCCCGCAGGCCACCACCTCTATCCCCAGGGTCTGGGACAACAGCAGCAGGGAGCGGATCACCGACCGATCCAGGGGATCGAAGTGATCCGACAGCAGGCTGCGGTCTATCTTGATGCCGTCGATGGGCAACTGTCGCAGCTTGCTGAAGCTGAGCCGGCCCTCCCCCACGTTGTCGAGGTAGACCGCCATGCCGGCGCTGCGGAAGGCGTGCAGGGCGCCCATCAGCGACTCGCTGCGGCGCATGATGAAGTCGCTGCGCAGCTCCAGGATAAAGTCGCTCGGGCTGACCCGTTCGCGGGCGAAGATGTCGAGCAACTGGGCGGCCCTGTGCTGCTCCAGCTCCAGCCCGTTCAGGTTGATGCTGACCCGCCCCTGCCAGCCGCCCTGCTCCCGCCAGCAACGGTATTGCCGCGCCGCCTCGCCGAACACCCAGTCCGCCAGCCGGCACAGCAGGCCGGCATCCTTGGCCGCGGGCAGGAACTGATCAGGGTAGAGCACCCCCAATTCCGGATGGCGCCAGCGCAGCAGCGCCTCCAGGCTGAGCAGGCGCCGTGAGCTCAGCTCCAGCTTGGGCTGGTACTCCAGAAACAGCTGCCGGCGCTCTATCGCCAGGCGGAACTCGCCGGCCAGACGATGTTGCTGTTCCAGGCGGGCAAACTGGGCGCTGTCGAACAGGCACACCTTGGCACTGCTGAACGTCTTGGCCTCGTACATGGCGGTATCGGCGTAGCGCAGCAGGGTCTCGATTTCCAGCCCGTGCTCGGGATAGAGGCTGACCCCGATGCTGGCCCCCACGCTCAGTTCATACTCGCCCACCAGCACCGGGGCTTCCAGCTCTTCCAGCAACTGCTCCGCCTTGGCCAGCAGTTCGCCGGTGCTGAGCCGCCCCCGCCATATCATGACAAACTCGTCGCCGCCGATGCGGGCCACCAGCTCGTTGGCATCCACCCGGGCCAGCAGACGGCCGGCCAGGGCCTTGAGCACCTGGTCCCCCACCCCGTGGCCGAAGCTGTCGTTGATTGGCTTGAAGCGATCCAGATCGATAAAGAGCAGGGCCAGTTGCTCGCCCTCGTCCAATGACAGCCGTACCTTGTTGAACCAGCTCAGCAGGAAGCTGCGGTTGGCGGTGCCGGTGAGGGCATCGTGGTGAGCCAGGTAGCTGAGCTTTTCCTCCGACTGCTTGAGCCGGCTGATGTCGTCGAGGATGCCGATGATATGGCTGACCCGCCCCCGGCCGTCGCGCAGCAGGTGCAGCATCAGCCAGTGGGTGGCCAGCCGTCCCTGCCGGGTATGGTGCTGCACCTCTCCCTGCCAGTGCCCTTGCTGCAGCAGGCGCTGCCAGATCTGGCGGTAGTAGCGGCGCTCGTGCAGATCATGGTTGATATTGGTGATATGGCGGCCTTCGATATCCGCCGCGTCCAGCTCGCTGAGCCGGCAGAAGGCCGGATTGACGCCGATCACCCGCCCCCGCGGATCCATTACCACTATGCCTTCCCGGGTATGCTGCATGATCTGCCGGGCCAGGTTGAGGGAGGAGTTGGCCAGCTCCCGCAAGCCGTCCAGGCTGGTCTGGTGCAGATCCGTCGGTGTTGCCCATAACAAATCGCTGTGGTCCATGTCCGTGCTCTATATGGTTGAATGAATGAGATTCGCTCTGTTCATCGCCCTTTATTTTTTTGGTTTTGACGCTTGATCCAGCTGGTTATTTTTCGGGCGCCTCCATCATATAGACTCATATGAAAAATAAAAAGCCCGCATTGCTGCGGGCTTGAAACACCGGATTCGATTTGCGATCTAGCCGAGGTTTTTGCGGGCGTTGCGGAAGATGCGCATCCAGCCGCCATCCTCGCCCCAGCCGTCCGGATGCCAGGAGTTGGCCACGGTGCGGAACACCCGCTCCGGGTGCGGCATCATGATGGTCACCCGGCCGTCCTCGCTGGACAGGCCGGTGATGCCGTTGGCGGAGCCGTTGGGGTTGAACGGATAGCGCTCGGTGGCCTGGCCATGGTTGTCCACATAGCGCAGCGCCACGGTGCCGCTCGCCTCGATGGCGGCGATATCGGCGCGCAGCGGCTGTACCCGGCCTTCGCCGTGGGACACGGCGATGGGCAGGCGCGAGCCGGCCATGCCCGCCAGGAACAGGCTGGGCGAGTCCTGCACTTCCACCAGGCTGAAACGGGCCTCGAAACGCTCGGAGGCGTTGCGCACGAAGTCCGGCCAGTGGGCGGCGCCGGGGATCAGATCCCGCAGCCGGGACAGCATCTGGCAACCGTTGCACACCCCCAGGGCGAAGCTGTCGGGACGGGCGAAGAAGGCCTCGAACTGGGCACGCAGCGCCTCGTTGAACAGTATGCTCTTGGCCCAGCCGCCGCCGGCGCCCAGCACGTCACCGTAGGAGAAGCCGCCACAAGCCACCAGGCCGGCGAACTCGTCCAGCCGGTGGCGGCCGCTCTGCAGATCGCTCATGTGCACGTCGATGGCGGTGAAACCGGCCCGGTCGAAGGCGGCCGCCATCTCCACATGGGAGTTGACGCCCTGCTCGCGCAGTATCGCCATCTTGGGATGCACGCCCTTGGCGATAAAGGGCGCGGCGATGTCTTCCTTCGGATCGAAGCTGAGCGACACCGACAGGCCGGGGTCGGTGGCATCCTGCTTGGCGTCGAACTCGGACAGGGCGCACTCGGGGTTGTCGCGCAGGGCCTGCATGCGGTAGCTGGTCTCGGACCACAGCCGGCGCAGCTCGGCGCGGGGCTGGGCGTAGATTTCCTCGCCGGCGAAGAAGAAGCGCAGGCTGTCGTCCTGGTTGAGGTGACCGATCACGTGGCTGCAGGCGGCCAGGCCGTGGCCGGCCAGGCAGGTGAGCACCGCTTCCTTGTCTTCCCGGCGCACCTGCAGCACGGCGCCCAGCTCTTCGTTAAACAGGGCCGCCAGCCGATCGGCGCCGAGCAGATCCAGCTCGACGTCGAGGCCGGTCTTGCCGGCGAAGGCCATTTCCGCCAGGGTGACGAACAGGCCGCCGTCGCCCTTGTCGTGGTAGGCCAGCAGCTTGCGCTCGGCCAGCAGCGCCTGGATGGCGTAGAAGAAGCCCTTGAGCTGCTCGGGATTGTCCAGGTCGGCGGGCTTGTCGCCCAACTGGCGATAGACCTGGGCCAGGGCGGAGGCGCCCAGGCGGTTCTTGCCGTTGCCCAGATCCACCAGGATCAGGTCGGTCTCGCCCTGGTCGCTGCGCAGCCAGGGGGTGACGGTGGCGCGCACGTCATTGACCCGGGCAAAGGCGGAGATCACCAGCGACAGGGGCGCGGTAACCGTCCTGTCCTCGCCGTCCTGCTGCCAGCGGGTCTTCATGGACATGGAGTCCTTGCCCACGGGGATGGTCAGGCCCAGCACGGGACACAGCTCCTCGCCCACCGCCTTGACGGCTTCGTACAGGCCGGCGTCCTCGCCCGGGTGGCCGGCGGCGGACATCCAGTTGGCGGACAGCTTGATGCGCTTGAGCTCGCCGATGTCGGTGGCGGCGATGTTGGTGATGGCCTCGGCCACCGCCAGGCGGGCGGAGGCGGCGAAGTCGAGCAGGGCCACCGGGGCGCGCTCACCCATGGACATGGCCTCGCCGGCGTAGGTGTCGAAGGCGGCGGCGGTGACGGCACAGTCGGCCACCGGCACCTGCCAGGGGCCCACCATCTGATCCCGGGCCACCAGGCCGGTGACGGTGCGGTCACCGATGGTGATCAGGAAGCCCTTGTCGGCCACGGTGGGCAGGGTCAGCACCCGCTCGGCCGCTTCCTTCAGGTTGATGCCGTGCAGATCCAGGGCCGGGCTGTGGTGGGTACGGCTTTCCACGTCCCGCTGCATCTTGGGCGGCTTGCCCAGCAGCACGTTGAGCGGCATGTCGATGGGCTGGTTGTCGAAGTGGCTGTCGTGCAGGCCGAGGTGCGGCTCGGCGGTGGCCTCGCCGATCACCGCAAAGGGCGCGCGCTCCCGGCGGCAGATGGCCTCGAACTCGGCCAGGCGGTCGGCGGCCACCGACAGCACGTAGCGCTCCTGGGATTCGTTGCACCAGATCTGCAGCGGGCTCATGCCCGGTTCGTCGTTGGGGATATTGCGCAGCTCGAAACGGCCGCCGCGGCCGCCGTCGTTGACCAGCTCGGGCATGGCGTTGGACAGGCCGCCGGCGCCCACGTCGTGGATGAACTGGATGGGGTTGGCGTCGCCCAGGGCCCAGCAGCGATCGATCACTTCCTGGCAGCGCCGCTCCATCTCGGGGTTGTCGCGCTGCACCGAGGCGAAGTCCAGATCCTCGCTGGACTGGCCGGAAGCCATGCTGGAAGCGGCACCGCCGCCCAGGCCGATGTTCATGGCCGGGCCACCCAGCACCACCAGCCTGGCGCCGACGGTGATCTCACCCTTCTGCACGTGCTCGGCGCGGATGTTGCCGAGGCCGCCGGCGATCATGATCGGCTTGTGGTAGCCGCGCACTTCCTCGCCGTTGAAGCTGGATACCTGCTCCTCGTAGGTACGGAAGTAGCCGAGCAGGGCCGGACGGCCGAATTCGTTGTTGAAGGCGGCGCCGCCCAGGGGGCCGTCGATCATGATGTCGAGGGCACTGACGATGCGCTCGGGCTTGCCGAAATCCTGTTCCCAGGGGCGCTGGTAACCCGGGATCCGGAGGTTGGACACGCTGAAGCCCACCAAACCCGCCTTGGGCTTGGAGCCGCGGCCGGTGGCACCCTCGTCGCGGATCTCGCCGCCGGAGCCGGTGGCGGCGCCCGGGTAGGGGGAGATGGCGGTGGGGTGGTTGTGGGTTTCCACCTTCATCAGGATATGGATGTCTTCCTGGTGGTAGAGGTACTCGCCGGAGTTGGGGCTGGGGAAGAAGCGGCCGGCGGGCGAGCCCACCATGACGGCGGCGTTGTCCTTGTAGGCGGACAGCACATGATCGGGCACCTGCTCGAAGGTGTTCTTGATCATCTTGAACAGGGACTTGGGCTGCTCGATGCCGTCTATGGTCCAGTCGGCGTTGAAAATCTTGTGCCGGCAGTGCTCGGAGTTGGCCTGGGCAAACATGTAGAGTTCGATGTCGTTGGGGTTGCGCCCCAGGCCGCTGAAGCCTTCATAAAGGTAGTCGATTTCGTCTTCCGCCAGGGCCAGGCCCATGCGCTGGTTGGCCTCGGCCAGGGCGGCGCGGCCGCCGGCGAGGATGTCCACGCTGGTCAGGGGCGCCGGCTCGGCCTCCACGAACAGGCAGGCGGCGGCATCCAGGCTGTCGAGGGTCGTTTCGGTCATGCGGTCGTGCAGCAGGCCCTTGATGGCGTCGAGCTCAACGGCCGAAGGCTCACGCTCGAAGCTCAGGTAATAGGCGATGCCGCGCTCGATGCGCTTGACCTGGCCCAGGCCGCAGTTGCGGGCGATGTCGGTGGCCTTGCTGGACCAGGGGGAAAGGGTGCCGGGACGGGGGGTAACCAGGACCAGCAGGCTGCCGGCGGCCGGGGTGATGCCCTGAGCGGGGCTGTCGAGCAGCTGGCTCAGGGTTTGTCGGCTGTCGCCCTCGAGGTTGGCGTTCAGCGCGACAAAGTGCACATACTCGGTTTCGACTCCCAGCAGGGGCAGGTTCTGCTCCTGGGCACGGCGAACCAGGGCCTGGGTCCTGAAACCGGATAAGGCCGGCGAGCCTCTCAGTATTTCCATAGTGGCTATTCTCAAAGCGTGAGTGAATGGGGGGTTGAGAAATTGGCGGTATTATAGGTTTACACCCCTGCCCTGTCGACGCCGATTTCCCGAGCCTTGTCCTGGGCCTGACGCCGCCGATACCGGCAATTACCTGACGAAGAAGTCGACTTCTGCTATAAAATGTCGGTTGCCCAGAATGAGGATTCGCTGTTGCGCCGTATTGTTAGCCTTTCCAAAGCCACCCTGCTGTTCGGCCTGCTGACCCTGGCCGGCTGCGAGGCCGAGTCCCAGCCCAAGACCCAGCAGGCCCAGATCCAGGCCCGCGGTGAACTCAGGGTCGGCACCCTCTACCATCCCCTCTACTATTTCCTGCGCGACGAGCAGCAGGAAGGCCTGGATTACGAACTGGCCCGGCTGTTCGCCGACAGCCTGGGCGTCGAGCTTCGGATGGTTCCGGCCTACAACCTGGACGACCTCTTCGCCCTGCTCGACGGCGGCAAGGTCGACATGCTGGCCGCGGGCCTCACCAGTACCCCCCTGCGCCGCCAGCACTATCGTTTCGGGCCCAGTTACTACGAAGTGGCCCAGACCCTGGTCTACCGCAAGGGCCAGCCCCGGCCCAAGGAGCCCGAACAGATAGCGGGCGACATCCGGGTGCTGGCCGGCTCCAGCCAGGCCGAATGGTTGCATGGGCTGCAACAGCAGTTGCCCGAACTGAACTGGGAAACGCGACGGGATGCGGATGCGGAGGATCTGCTGCGCCAGGTGGCGGAAGGGCGCGCCGCCCACACCCTGGTGGAGGATACCCTGCTGGCCCGCACCCAACGCTACTACCCCAATGTGGAGGCGGCCTTCAGCCTGGGCGATCCCCAGCCGGTGGCCTGGGTCATCGACCGGCGCGACGACGACAGCCTGCTCGGCAAGATGCTGAGCTTTTTCAACGAGCAGCAACAGGCCGGCACCCTGGCCCGGCTGAACGAAAAGTACTTCGGCCATGTGCAGGACTTCGACTATGTGGACACCCGCACCTTCCTGCGCCGGGCCGAGGATCTGCTGCCCCGCTACCAGCCCCTGTTCGAGCGCCATGCCGGCGAGCTGGACTGGCGCCTGCTGGCGGCGGTGAGCTACCAGGAGTCCCACTGGGACCCCAGGGCCCGTTCCTACACCGGGGTGCGCGGCATGATGATGCTGACCGAGGACACCGCCCGCCAGCTCGGGGTGGAGGATCGGCTGGATCCGGAGCAGAGCATCCGCGGCGGCGCCCAGTACCTGGCGTCGCTGATGGGCCGGCTGCCGGAGGCCATACCGGAGGATGAACGGATCTGGTTTGCGCTGGCCGCCTACAACCTGGGCCTGGGCCATGTGCTGGACGTGCGCCGGCTGACCAAGATGAGGGAGCAGGATCCGAACTCCTGGAGCCAGGTCAAGGAGAACCTGCCGCTGCTGCACCAGCCGCGCTGGCACAGCCAGACCCGCTACGGCTATGCCCGGGGGCGGGAGGCGCAGAAGTTCGTCAACAACGTGCGCCAGTACTACCAGAGCCTGCAGTGGCTGCACGCACCCGGCACGGATCCGGGGCTGACCACGGCCCAGCGTGAGAGCCCGTCGACAGTTCCACCACTTTAACCGGAATGTCACTTTACTCGAGCATGGCAAACTGCTATCAAGTGAAGCAATGCAACATCGTCTTGTCAGACGAGTTTTGTGAAGGGGAATCCACCATGTTGAAACGCAGACGCGCCTTGTTGAAACAGCGCAAGCCGGCCGGTTGGTCGCCCCGGCGCAAGATATTGATGCAGGATCTTCGCCGCAAGATACTGCGCCGCAATAACGCCTATTTTCTGACCCAGGCCACCGCCGAATAATTCCCGCCCCCCGCCAGCGGGCTGGCGGGGACAGCCCCTCAACGCACCGTGATCACGCCGCACTTGGCACTGTGGGTCACCTTGTGGGAAATGCTGCCCATCACCAGGCCGGCCAGATCGCCGAGCCCTCGGCTGCCGATGACGATGACATCGACGCCCAGCTCCTCGGCCGTGCGAATGATGGCACGGGCCGGCTCTCCCTGAACCAGATGAGTCTGCAGGTGCTTGACGCCCAATGCACGGGCCTGCTCTTCCGCCCGCGCCATGACCTTCCGGCCCGCCTCCTCCAGCTCCTGGCGTCCAGCCTCGATGGACACCGCCCCAATCCCCCACACCAGGGTGGCATCGTGGGACAACACCTCGGGAACATGCACTATATGGAGGCTGGCATCGTCCTGGCAGGCCAGGTAGGCGGCCAGCTCCAGCGCTTTCTTGCCGTATTTGGAACCATCCACGGCGACCAGCAGTGATTTGTACATTATCGTTTCTCCTTGACCTGACGCCGCCCCGGCGGCCCCGTATTCAGCCTAGACCAGAACCCCGGACGAGGCGTGATCCAGCTCAGGGGCAGCGGCAACAAAGCAGAACGCCGGCAATGCCGGCGTTCTGGGGTCAGGATTTTTTCTTGATGAATTTCATCAACCGCTTGCGCTTGCGCAACTGGGTCGCCGTCAGCTTGTTCTTGACGCCGGCGTAGGGGTTGTCCCCTTCCTGGAACTCCACCCGGATGGGCGTGCCCATGATCTGCAGGGAGCGGCGGAAGTAGTTGATCAGGTAACGCTTGTAGGAGTCCGGCAGATCCTTGACCTGGTTGCCGTGCACTATGATGCGTGGCGGGTTGTAGCCGCCGGCGTGGGCGTACTTCAGCTTGACCCGACGGCCGCGCACCAGGGGCGGCTGATGGTCGTCCTGGGCCATCTGCATGATGCGGGTCAGCATGGAGGTGCTCACCCGCTTGGTGGCGGACTCGTAGGCCTCGACCACGGAGCCGAACAGGTTGCCCACGCCGCTGCCGTGCAGGGCCGAAATAAAGTGCAGACGGGCGAAGTCGATAAAGCCGAGGCGCCGATCCAGCTCGCGCTTGATGTCGTCCTTCACCTCCTGGCTGAGGCCGTCCCACTTGTTGACCGCGATGACGATGCTGCGGCCGGCGTTGAGCACGAAGCCGAGCAGGCTGAGATCCTGATCGGAGATGCCTTCCCGGGCGTCCAGCACCAGCAGCACCACGTTGGCGTCCTCGATGGCCTGCAGGGTCTTGATCACCGAGAACTTTTCCACCGCCTCGTGCACCTTGCCGCGCCGGCGCACCCCGGCGGTGTCGATCAGGATGAAGTCCCGCTCGTCCCGCTGCATGGGGATATAGACCGAGTCCCGGGTGGTGCCGGGCATGTCGTACACCACCACCCGCTCCTCGCCGAGGATGCGGTTGGTGAGGGTGGACTTGCCCACGTTGGGCCGGCCGACGATGGCCAGCTTGATCGGCAGATCCTCGAAGGGCGTGGCCTCTTCGTCTTCCAGTTCGTCGAGGGCTTCCATGGCCTCGGCGAGCTCCTGCTCGTCGAACTCCAGCGCCTCGCCGTCGGCCTCATCGGCCTCCACCGCTTCCCGCTCTGCCGCCAGGGCTTCCAGCTGGGGCGCCAGGGCGGTTTCCAGCAGGCTCAGCACGCCGCGGCCGTGGGCGGCGGCGATCTGGTGGATGTCGCCCAGGCCGAGCAGGTAGAACTCGCTCACCGCCGAGTCGGCGTCGATGCCGTCGGTCTTGTTGGCCACCAGCAGGGTCTTTTTCTCGCAGCGGCGCAGGTGGTTGGCGATGGCTTCGTCGGCCACCGTCAGGCCGGCCCGGGCGTCGACCATGAACAGCACCACGTCCGCTTCGTCGATGGCGGCCAGGGACTGCTCGGCCATCTTCAGCTCGATGCCTTCCTCGCTGCCGTCGATACCGCCGGTGTCGACCACGATGAACTCCAGCTCGCCCACCCTGGCCTGGCCATACTTGCGATCACGGGTCAGGCCGGGAAAATCCGCCACCAGGGCGTCCCGGGTCCGGGTCAGTCGGTTGAAAAGGGTGGACTTGCCCACGTTGGGGCGGCCCACCAGAGCCACTACAGGCATCATAAACAGGGTCTCCAAAAAACAATAACGGCTCCTGACGCGAGATCAGGAGCCGGTGGTGCCGGTTTCCGCCGGATCAGGGCTGGCCGATGGCCACCAGATCGCCGCTGCGGCTTTGCACGTAAAGGGTATCGCCGGCCACGACCGGGGCGCCATAGAGCCCCTTGCTGTCGATGCGCTGCAACGACTTGAGCACCCCGCTCTGCCGATCCAGCCAGTACAGGTAGCCCTCGGCATCCCCGACCACCAGGTGGTCGCCGAACACCGCCGGGGCGGTCAGCTGGCGGTTTTCCAGCTCGGTGTTGGACCACAGCTCCATGCCGCTGCGCGCATCCACCGCGAACAGATGGCTGCGGCTGTCGCTGATGTAGAGCCGGCCGCCGTCGGTACTCAGATCCCGCGAGCCCTGGTACTGGCGCTTCCACAGTTCCTGCCCGGAGATGAGCTGATGGGCGGTCAGTTGGCCATTATAGGCGATAGCGAACAGGATATCGCCCAGAATAACCGGCCGGGACGCCACGTCCACCATCCGCTCCAGCTCGGTCGCGCCCCGGGGGCTGGCGATACGGGTGTCGCGCACCGGCTGGCCGTTGGCCAGCAGCACTATGCCCAGTCGGCCGTCGGCCCGGCCGTAGAGCACGGCGCCGCCGGCGGTGACCGGGGTCGACATGCTGCGCAGGGTCAGGCTGGGCTGCTCGTTGCGCAGCAGCCACTGGGGCGCGCCGCTGTCCGAGTCCAGCGCCACCAGGTTGCCGGCGCTGGTGTGCACCACCACCTTGCCTTCGTCCACCGCCGGCGCCGCCAGCACCTCGCCCGGCACTTCCCGGGTCCAGCGCACCTCGCCGTCGGCCTGGGACACGGCGTAGACGATGCCGTTCTCGGAGCCGAAATAGAGGTTGCCGTAGGCGGCGGTCAGGCCGCCGGAAATGCGGGGGCTGCGCTGGTTCTTGTTGATATCGAGCTTGTCGAGCCGGGTCTGCCACTGGCGCTTGCCGCTGCTCCGGTCGTAGGCGGCCAGCACCCCGTCCCGGGAGGCGGCGAAGATCCGCTCCCCGTCCACCACGGGCCGCAACTGGGAGTAGAAGTCGCCCACGCCCTGGCCGACCGACGCCGACCAGCGGGGTTTGGCGGTGAAGGCATTGCTGATCTCGGGCAGGGGGCTGGCTGGCGCCACCGGCTCCTGGCTGGAGCAGGCCGCAAGACCAAGCCCCAGCACCAGGGGCAGCATCCGCATCAGGTGGTTAGCCATGGTCATTCCTCATCGCCGAGTTCGGTGGCAATCGCCAGGTTGTCGAGCTTGAGCTGCAGGCCGGGGTTGTCGGCCAGGCCGCCCGCGTCCAGCGCCGCCCGGTAGGCGTCGCGGGCCGCATCGAGCTGCGCCTCGGCAAGGAAGAGATCGCCCTGCACCTCGCTCTTCAGGGCGGCAAAGGCGTCGCTCTTGACCTGATCGAGACGGGTCTGGGCCGCCGCCGGCTCGTTCTGGGCCAGCAGAACCCGGGCCAGGCGCAGGTTGATGGTGTCGGCCAGCACGGCGTCCTTGGTGCCGGCCAGGGCCAGCTCCAGCTGCTGCCGGGCCAGGGCCAGATCGTTGGCACGCACCGCTTCGGCCGCCAGCAGCAGGGCGGCCAGCTCACCGTAGTTGTTGCCCCTGTTCTGTTCGACGAAGGCGCTCGCCTCGGCGAAGGCGGCACTGCCCTCGACCGCCAGGCGCTGACTGATCTGCTCGAAAGACTCGGCCCCCGCGGAGCGGCTCTCTATCTGGTAACTCTGGTAGTAACGCCAGCCGAACAGGCCGCCCAGGCCGAGTACCGAGCCCAGGATGATGGCCTTGCCGTATTCCTGCCACCAGCGCTTGAGGGCATCCAGTTGTTGTTCTTCAGTGCTGTAGATATCCACTCAGATCCCCTTTTGCTTGAGCTGTTCGATGACTTCATCCAGAGCCAGGGTCTGCTGCTCGCCCTGGCCGCGCAAATACTTCACCGTCACCTCGCCCCGGGCGATTTCCTCTTCGCCCAGGATGAGCGCGATGGCCGCCCCGCTCTTGTCGGCGCGCTTGAGCTGTTTCTTGAAGTTGCCGCCGCCGCAATGGCTCATCACCCGCAACCCGGGCAGTTGATCCCGCAGCCGCTCGGCCAGGGCGAAGCCCGCCGCCTGGGCACCCTCGCCCGCCGCCGCCACATAGACGTCGGCCAGGGCCGGCTGCGGCGCCACCCGCTGCAAGGTCTCCAGCAGCAGTACCAGGCGCTCCATGCCCATGGCAAAGCCCACCGCCGGGGTGGCCTGGCCCCCCAGTTGCTCCACCAGGCCGTCGTAACGGCCACCGCCGCAGACGGTGCCCTGGGCTCCCAGGCTCTCGGTGACCCACTCGAATACCGTCAGGTTGTAGTAGTCCAGGCCGCGCACCAGGCGGGGGTTGAGCTCGAAGCCGATGCCGGCGGCGGTAAGCAGGGCCTGCAGTCCCGCAAAGTGGGCCCGGGTCTGCTCGCCGAAGTAGTCGGACAACACCGGGGCATCCGCCAGCAGCGCCTGCACCTCGGGGTTCTTGCTGTCCAGCACCCGCAGCGGATTGGTGTACATGCGTCGGCGGCAATCCTCGTCGAGCCGCTCCCGGTGCTGTTCCAGGTAGGCCACCAGGGCGTCCCGGTAGGCGGAGCGCTCCTCGGGAGCACCCAGGCTGTTGAGCTGAAGGGTGACGTGCTCGCTCACTCCCAGCGCCTTCCACAGGCGGGCGGTGAGCATGATGAGTTCGGCGTCGATATCCGGGCCATGCAGGCCGAACACTTCCACCCCGAACTGGTGGAACTGGCGATAGCGGCCCTTCTGCGGCCGCTCGTAGCGGAACATGGGGCCCATGTACCACATGCGCCGCTCCTGGTTGTAGAGCAGGCCGTGCTCGATGCCGGCGCGCACGCAACCGGCGGTGCCTTCGGGCCTCAGGGTCAGGCTGTCGCCGCTGCGATCCTCGAAGGTGTACATCTCCTTCTCGACCACGTCGGTCACCTCGCCGATGGCCCGCTGGAACAATCCGGTGACCTCCATGATGGGCAGGCGGATCTCCGCATAGCCGTAGGCGTTCATGGTGTCGCGCAGCACCGCCTCCGCCTGTTGCCAGGCCGGCGTCTGCTCCGGCAGGCAGTCGTTCATTCCACGAATTGCTTGAATCTGTTTGGCCACAACAACTATCTCTGTTCTTGAAACATGAAGGAAAGGGGGAATATCAGTCCTTGGACTGCACCGGGATGCGGCCCGCCGGATCCAGCCTGGCCACCTTGGCACGAATGCGGCTCTCCAGCTCGTCCACCAGGGTGCTATTGTCGAGCCGGTCGACCCGGTTGCCGCCGTCGTACAGGGCGCTCTTGCGCTGGGCGCCGGCCAGCCCCAGATCGGAGACCAGGGCCTCGCCCGGGCCATTGACCACGCAGCCGATGATGGACACGTCCATGGGGGTGACGATGTCCTCCAGCCGGCTTTCCAGGGCATTGACGGTGCCGATGACGTCGAACTCCTGGCGGGAGCAGGACGGACAGGCGATGAAGTTGATGCCCCGGGAACGGATACGCAGGGACTTGAGGATGTCGAAGCCGACCTTGACTTCTTCCACCGGATCCGCCGCCAGCGACACCCGCAGGGTGTCGCCGATGCCTTCCGCCAGCAGCATGCCGAGGCCGATGGCCGACTTGACCGCGCCGCTGCGAAAGCCGCCGGCTTCGGTGATGCCCAGATGCAGGGGCTGCACTATCTGCCGTGCCAGCTCCCGGTAGGCGCCCACCGCCAGGAAGACGTCCGAGGCCTTGACGCTGACCTTGAACTGGTCAAAGTTGAGCTTGTCGAGAATGTCCACGTGACGCAGGGCCGACTCCACCAGGGCCTGTGGCGTGGGCTCGCCGTACTTCTCCTGCAGATCACGCTCCAGGGAGCCGCCGTTGACCCCGATGCGGATGGGAATGCCCTTGTCCCGGGCGCAGTCCACCACCGCCCGCACCCTGTCCTCCCGGCCGATGTTGCCCGGGTTGATGCGCAGGCAATCGGCGCCGTATTCGGCCACCTGCAGGGCGATGCGGTAATCGAAGTGGATATCGGCCACCAGCGGCATGCTGGTGCCGGCCCGGATGGCCCTGAAGGCTTCCGCCGCCTCCATGGTGGGCACCGATACCCGTACTATGTCGGCGCCGGCCTTCTCCACCGCCCGGATCTGGGCCAGGGTGGCCGCCACGTCCGTGGTCAGGGTATTGGTCATGGTCTGCACGCTGATGGGGGCGTCCCCCCCCACCAGCACGGAGCCGACACGGATCTGTTTGGATTGGCGGCGAACTATCGGAGACTGGTGCTGAGACATTGCTCTACTCTTGATTCGATCAGGATTGGGGGACGGTGAGGCGGGCCACCCGGCCGGCACTGAAGGAAGACAGATCCACCGCCTGGTTCATGTATTCGACGCTGGCCGCCCGGGGCGCGCCCAGCACCAGCCGAAAGGGCGGTTCCCCTTCCAGCGCCAGGCTGTCGTTGGCCTTTTTCACGCCTTCGGCCAGCACCCGACCCCGGCTGTCGGTGATCTGGATCCAGCAGTCGAACCTGGAGGTCGCGCTGTCCTGCCTGAGGCGCGTGCGGGCGGCACGCGTGACCGACGCCAAATACCGCATGGCGCCAGAGGGGGGCGAGTCCTTTCGGCCAGTGCTGGACCCTCATATGGCCGCCAGCTCACGCTGCAGCAGAACGGCGCAGGGTCGGGTACAG
>NZ_NMUO01000041.1 GCF_002237365.1 Zobellella denitrificans | reverse complement strand
CCAGGCCCAGCCGGCAAAACGCCTGGATAAAGGAGGCGCCGCGCGCCGCCAGCACGATGTCGCAGGCCAGGGCGATGTTGGCGCCGGCGCCGGCGGCCACCCCGTTCACCGCACACACCACCGGCTTGGGCAGGCTGGTCAGGCGGCGGATCAGCGGGTTGTAGTAACGCTCGATGGACAGGCCCAGATCCGGCGCCTCGCCGCCCGGGGACACGGCCCGATCGCCCAGATCCTGGCCGGCGCAAAAGCCCCGGCCACGGCCGGTGAGCAGGATGGCGCGTACCTCGGCGTCCTGCTCCCAGGCTTTCAGCGCCTCGGCCACCTCCTGGTGCATGCGCTCGTTGAAGCTGTTGAGCTGGGCCGGACGGTTGAGCACGAGCACGCCCACGGCGCCTTCCCTGTAACATTCGATATGCTGGTATTCCATTATTTCCCCCGGTAGTGCGGTGCGCGTTTTTCCAGAAAGGCGTTGATGCCTTCGTTGCGATCTTGGGTGGCGGCCAGCCAGACAAAGGCCTGGCGCTCCTGGCGCAGGCCCTGGCTCAGGCTGGTTTCCTGGCAGGCCCGCACGGCGGCCTTGGCGGCCCGCACCGCCAGCCTACCTATGGCCTGGGGCTGATCAAGAAGGCCATCCACCAGGCGGAGAGCAACAGCCTGGAGCAGCAACTGGAGCTGGAGCGGGATCTGCAGCGCCTGGCCGGCCGCAGCCAGGACTACCGGGAAGGGGTGGACGCTTTTCTCAACAAGCGGTCGCCGGACTTCAAGGGGTGCTGAGATGAGCCGCAACGCAATTCAACGAGTGGCGGTGATCGGCGCCGGCACCATGGGCCTGGGCATCGCCCAGGTGGCGGCCCAGGCCGGGCACCGGGTGCAACTGTACGATGTCGACCCGGCCCGCACCCGCACCGCCCTGGCGGAGCTGGCCGAACGGCTGGCCCAGCGGGTGGCCCGGGGCAAGCTCGCCGAGGATGACAAGACCGCCCTGCTGGCGCGGCTGACGCCTGCCGAACGCCTGGCCGAGCTGGCCGGTGCGGAGCTGGTGATAGAGGCGGTGGTCGAGCGGCTGGAGGTCAAGCAGCAGCTGTTCCGGGAGCTGGAGGCCATCTGCGGCGAGCAGACGATGTTTGCCTCCAACACCTCCTCCATTTCCATCACCGCCATCGGCGCCGCCCTGGCGCGGCCCGAGCGGCTGGCCGGGCTGCATTTCTTCAACCCGGCACCGGTGATGAAGCTGGTGGAGGTGATCTCCGGCCTGGCCACGGCGGCACCGGTACGCGACACCTTGCTCGCCCTGGCCCGGGACTGGGGCAAGGTGGCGGTCCATGCCAGCTCCACCCCCGGTTTTATCGTCAACCGCATCGCCCGGCCCTATTACGGCGAAACCCTGCGTGCCCTGCAGGAAGGGGTGGCGGAGCCCGGGGTGCTGGACGCCCTGATGCGCGGTGGCGGCGGCTTTCCCATGGGAGCCTGCGAGCTGACCGACCTGATTGGCCAGGACGTGAACTTTGCGGTGAGCGCCAGCGTCTACCGGGCCTTCTTCGACGAGCCCCGCTACCGGCCCTCGCTGGTGCAGCAGGCGCTGGTGGAGGCCGGCCGCCTGGGGCGCAAGTCCGGCCAGGGCTTCTACCGCTATCAGGGCGGCCAGCCGGAGGTGCCGGCCCTGCCCAGCCCCGTTGGTCGGGCGCCGGAGCGGGTGGTGGCGCGCGGCGATTGGTCCGGGCTCAGGGGCGTCGAGGCCCTGCTGGCCCGTTATCCGGGCATCATTGAGCGCGAAAACGGCGCGCCCGCCCTGTTGATCGACGGGGTCTGCGTCGAGCTGACCAACGGCCAGAGCGCCGCCCTGCGCCACCCGGGCCGGGCCGCCATGGCCCTGGACTGGGCCGAGGACTACGAGCAGGCCCCCTGCCTGGCCCTGGGGGTGTCGGCCTGCTGCACGCCGGAGCAGGTGGCCGCCGTGGCCGGCTTTTTCCAGGCCCTGGGCAAGCAGGTGCTGCTGCTCTCGGATCACCCGGGCCTGCTGGTGCTGCGCACCCTGGCCACCCTGGTCAACGAGGCCGCCGAGGCCTGTTTGCACGGGGTGGCCAGCCCGGAAGACATCGACCTGGCCATGCGTTATGGCGTGAATTACCCCAAGGGGCCGGTGGCCTGGGGGGCGGAAATCGGCTACCGCCGGCTGCTGGCCCTGCTTGAACAACTGCACGCC
The DNA here is from genome assembly GCF_002237365.1 of Zobellella denitrificans. GTDB lineage: Bacteria > Pseudomonadota > Gammaproteobacteria > Enterobacterales > Aeromonadaceae > Oceanimonas > Oceanimonas denitrificans. The sequence goes on along the minus strand of NZ_NMUO01000041.1, from coordinate 28,494 downwards.
CTGTACGGCGAGGACAAATACCGCCCGTCGCTCACCCTGCGGCACTGGGCGGCCATGGAGGAAGCCCATGACTGAACGGATGGAAGAGGATCTGGCCCGGCGCTGCGCTGAGGCCATGTTTGCCAACGATGCCTGCAGCCAGCACCTGGGCCTGGAACTCGAGAGCGTGGCGGCCGGCGCTGCCGTGATGACCATGCGGGTGCAGCCGTGGATGCTCAACGGCCACGGTAGCATCCAGGGCGGCATATTGTTCACCTTCGCCGACGCGGCCTTCGCCTTCGCCTGCAACGGCTACAACCGGGTGACCATAGGGCAGGGTTGCAGCATCGATTACCTCAAGCCTGCCTTCGCCGGCGAGTTTTTGCGGGCCCGGGCCGAGGAGCGGCACCGGGGCGGGCGCACCGGCACCTACGACGTGCAGCTGGAAAATGAGGCGGGGGAGGTGCTGGCGCTGTTCCGGGGCCGCTCCTACCAGGTAAAGGGAACCATTTTAAAGGAAGAACACCATGACTGATGCCTATCTGTGCGACATGGCGCGTACCCCGGTGGGCCGCTACGGCGGCGCCCTGAGCGGGGTGCGGGCCGACGATCTGGCCGCCATCCCCCTGCGCCGGCTGATGGAAAACCATCCCCAGCTGCCCTGGGAGCGGGTGGACGAGGTGATACTGGGCTGCGCCAACCAGGCCGGCGAGGACAACCGCAACGTGGCGCGCATGGCGGCCCTGCTGGCGGGGCTGCCCGTCACGGTGCCGGGCACCACCGTCAACCGGCTGTGCGGCTCCGGGCTGGACGCCCTCGGCTTCGGCGCCCGCAGCATCAAGGCCGGCGAGGCCCATCTGGTGCTGGCCGGCGGGGTCGAGTCCATGTCCCGGGCGCCCTTCGTGATGGGCAAGGCCGAGAGCGCCTTTTCCCGCCAGGCGGAGCTCTTCGACACCACCATCGGCTGGCGCTTTATCAATCCGCTGATGAAAAGCCAGTACGGCAGCGACTCCATGCCGGAAACCGCCGAAAATGTGGCCGAACGCTATGGCATCAGCCGTCACGATCAGGATACATTTGCGCTACAAAGCCAGCGGCGCACCGAGCGGGCCCGTCAGAGCGGCATGCTGGCCCGGGGCATGGTGCCGGTGCTGGTGCCGGGGCGCCGGGGCCAGGTCACCGAGGTGAGCGCCGACGAGCATCCCAGGCCCGAGACCACAATGGCGGATCTTTCCCGGCTGCCGACCCCTTTCCGGGCGAACGGCACCGTTACCGCCGGCAACGCCTCGGGGGTGAACGACGGCGCCGCCTGCGCCCTGCTGGCCAGTGGCCAGGCGGTGCGCCAGTACGGCCTGGTGCCCCAGGCCCGCATCCTGGCCATGGCCAGCGCCGGGGTGGAGCCCCGCTACATGGGCATAGGGCCGGTGCCGGCGGTGCGCGCCGTGCTGGAAAAGGCCGGTCTTAATCTTGAGCAGATGGACGTGATCGAACTGAACGAGGCCTTCGCCGCCCAGGCCCTGGCGGTGCTGCGCGAACTGGGGCTGCCGGACGATGCCGCGCACGTCAACCCCAACGGCGGCGCCATCGCCCTCGGCCATCCGCTCGGCATGAGCGGGGTGCGCCTGGTGATGGCGGCGGTGAATGAACTGAAACGCACCGGCGGTCGTTACGGCCTGTGCACCATGTGCGTGGGCGTGGGTCAGGGCGTTGCCCTGATCGTCGAGAACCTCGCGTAACCAGCCAAAGGGAGGAGGCTACCAATGAGCAAACTGGACCATATCGAAACCGCATCCGTCGACGAACTGCGTTCGCTGCAACTGGCGCGGCTGCAAAAGACCCTGCACCACGCCTATGAGAACGTGCCCATGTACCGGCGCAAGTTCGACGAGGCCGGGGTGCATCCCTCCGACTGCAAGACCCTGGAGGATTTGAACAAGTTTCCCTTTACCACCAAGCAGGATCTGCGCGACAACTATCCCTTCGGCCTGTTCGCGGTGCCGATGGAGAAGATAGTGCGGCTGCACGCCTCGTCCGGCACCACCGGCAAGCCGACGGTGGTGGGCTATACCCAGCACGACATCGACGTCTGGGCCGACGTGGTGGCCCGCTCCCTGCGTGCCGCCGGCCTCAGCGCCCGGGACAAGATCCATGTGGCCTACGGCTATGGCCTGTTCACCGGCGGCATGGGCGCCCACTACGGCGCCGAGCGCCTGGGCGCCACCGTCATCCCCATGTCCGGCGGCCAGACCGAGAAGCAGGCCCAGCTGATCCAGGACTTCCAGCCCGACGCCATCATGGTCACGCCTTCCTACTGCCTCAACATCATCGACGAGCTGGAAAAGCAGATGGGCGGCAGCGCCAGCGCCTGCTCGCTGCGGGTGGGGGTGTTCGGCGCCGAGCCCTGGACCAACGGTATGAGAGCCGAAATCGAGCAGCGCCTCGGCATCGACGCCCTCGACATCTACGGCCTGTCGGAGGTGATGGGGCCGGGCGTGGCCATGGAGTGCCTGGAGTCCAAGGACGGCCCCACTATCTGGGAAGATCACTTCTACCCGGAGATCATCAACTCGGAAAACGGCGCCGTGCTGTCCGACGGCGAGCTGGGCGAGCTGGTGTTCACCACCATCACCAAGGAAGGGCTGCCGGTGATCCGCTACCGCACCCGGGATCTGACCCGCTTGCTGCCCGGCAGCGCCCGCACCATGCGCCGCATGGACAAGATCACCGGCCGCAGCGACGACATGCTGATCATCCGCGGGGTGAACGTGTTCCCGTCCCAGGTGGAGGAGCAGATCCTCAAGTTCCCGCAACTGACCCCCCACTACCAGCTGGAGGTGAGCCGCCACGGCCACCTGGACTCGCTGATGGTCAAGGTTGAGCTGCGTCACGACTGCGCCAGCGCCGATCTGCATTCGCTCGGCCACCAGCTCAGGCACCGCATCAAGGCGATGATCGGCATCTCCACCCAGATAGACATAGTGGGCGAGGGCCAGTTGCCCCGTTCCGAGGGCAAGGCGGCCCGGGTGCTGGACCTGCGCAAAAGCGCCTGCGCCTGAGCGCCGGACCTGATACACAAAAGTGGCGGTAATGCCACTTTTGTGCTTGATGTCCGCCATTTAAACGGGGTGTAATGGGCTCATCCCGGCCGTTGGCCGCCTTTTCACACCTTGACTCATACCCCAGATTGGACACCATGGATTCCCGACTCAGCCACTTTATCCAGCAGGCCCTCGACTACGAAACCGTGAGCGGCACCTCGCTCATCATGACCATCTTCGGCGACAGCCTCGCCCATCGCGGCGGCGGCATCAGCCTGGCCAGCCTGATCGAGCTGGTGGCCGGCTTCGGCTTCGGCGAGCGCTTTGTGCGCACCTCCGTCTTTCGCCTGGCCAAGCACGACTGGCTCAGCTCGGAGCGTATCGGCCGGCTCAGCTTCTACCGGGTGACCGACAGCAGCGTCCACCGCTTCCGCCAGGCCGAGGCCCGCATCTACGGCATCGGTCAACGGGACTGGGACGGCCAGTGGGATCTGGTGCTGCTGAGCTCGGTGGAGCTGGAGGCCAAGGCCCAGCTGCGCAAGGAGCTGGAATGGCTGGGCTGCGCCGGCATCGCCCCCAACCTGATGGCCTACCCGGGGCTGGACCAGGGCAAGCTGCGCCAGTTGCTGCTGGATCTGGACATGGCCGAGCAGGTGGTGGTGTTCAGGGCCCAGACGCCGGACTTGTCGCTGGGGGTGGCGCCGCCCCTGCCGCGGATGGTGAGCGTCAACTGGCCGCTGGAGGACATCAGCCAGCGTTATCACGAGTTTCTGGCGTTGTATCGGCCCTTGCTGCCGCTGCTGGAAGACGGCGCCGGGCTGGATCCGGCCCAGGCCTTCCAGCTGCGCACCCTGCTTATCTACCACTACCGGCGGGTGCTGCTGAAGGATCCCAACCTGCCCATTGGCCTGCTGCCGGCGGGCTGGCCCGGCGCCGCCGCCCAGACCCTGTGCGCCAACATCTACAACCTGCTCTACCGGGCGGCGGACGAACACCTCTGGGCCACCGGCCGCACCGCCGAAGGCCCGCTGCCGCCGGCCGGCCCCGCCTTTTACCGCCGCTTCGGCGGTTTGAGGCAATAGCCGGAGCCGTCGGTGGAGCGCAGGCGGCCCGCCTGCTTTCGCGCGTAGCGCGAACCCTAGGATGGGCCTGCCACACCGTGGGTGGGAGGTCCATTGAAATGGACCCTACAGCACACCCGGCGGATCCTGTAGATCGACGGGCCGGCTTGTAGGGTCGACTTCAGTCGACCAGCAACGGCGTCGCCGATGCTGGGCTGGTCCGTTGAAACGGACCCTACGGCGGGGCTTGTAGGGTCGAATTTATTCGACCGAACACCGTCGGCCGATTGAAACCGGCCCTGCACCGGCTACCCATGCCAAAGGAGACTATCGATGAACTGCTATGAAATAGACGGCCTGGTGCCGGTGGTGGAAGAGGGCGCCTATGTGCACCCCACCGCCGTGCTGATCGGCGACGTCATCGTGGAGCGGGGCGCCTACATCGGCCCCCTGGCCTCGCTGCGGGGCGACTTCGGCCGCATCCAGGTGCAGCAGCACGCCAATGTGCAGGACAACTGCGTGATGCACGGCTTTCCCGACGCCGATACCTTGGTGCGCCCCTGGGGCCATGTGGGCCACGGTGCCATCCTCCACGGCTGCGTGGTGGGGGAGAATGCCCTGGTGGGCATGAACGCCGTGGTGATGGACGGGGCCGAGGTGGGCGAAAACAGCATAGTGGCGGCCCACGCCTTCGTGAAGGCCGAGATGCGGATCCCGGCCAATGTGCTGGTGGCCGGCACCCCGGCCCGGGTGATGCGCGAGCTGCGCCCGGAGGAGATCGAATGGAAGCGCCAGGGCACCCAGACCTACATCGACCTGGTTGGGCGCTGCCTGCTCAGCCTGCGCCCGGCCACCCCGCTCAAGACGGTGGAGCCGGATCGCCCCCGTCTGTTCCAGCACGCCGACTACCTGCCCAAATACAAGGCCTGAACGGCCTCCTTCCTGCCGGCCCCGTCCAGTGGCGGGGCCTTGTTGTCTCTCTGTCTGGGGCGCGGGTCTTGTCCCCGAATGGGGGCGGCCCCCGCATGGGGGGGCACCCAAGCCAAAGGTTCCCATATTGGGGCGCGGGCGGCCCGCCCGCATGGGTGCACGCCTGTGGTTAAGGCATGGCTTGCCAGGCTGCAGGTTCCCGCTGCGCGGGAATGCAGGCGAGCCGCCTGCGCTCCAGGTTAGGAATGCAGGCGAGCCGCCTGCGCTCCGGGGTTGGTGCCCGCCGTTAAGGCCAAGGAATGGCGCTCCAAAAAATGCCGGCGGGTGCCGGCATTGAAACAGGGAACGACAGTAACACTCAGCGATACAGCAGGTTCGGCAGCCAGAGGGTGAGGGCCGGCAGCAGGATCAGCAGCCCCAGGCGGATGACGTCGGCGCACCAGAAGGGGATGACGCCCCTGAATACGGTGCTGCTGTTCACGTCCTTCAGCATGCCGCTCAGCACGAAGACGTTCATGCCCACCGGCGGGGTGATCAGGCTGATCTCGGTGGCCACCACCACTATGATGCCGAACCAGATGGGGTCCAGTCCCAGGCTGTGGATCACCGGGAAGAACACCGGTACCGTCAGCAGCATCATCGACATGCTTTCGAACACGGCGCCCAGCACCAGGTAGATGGCGATGATCATCAGCAGCACCGTCATGGGCGAGACCGAGAACTGGGTGATCATCTCCACCAGGTGCTCCGGCAGGCCGGCGCGGTTGATGAAGTTGGAGAAGATGAGGGCACCGATCACCACGCAGAACAGCATGGCCGAGGTGCGCACCGTTTCGGTTAGCACCTCCAGCAGATCCTTCATGCTCAGGCTGCGGCGCTTGAGGGCGATGCCCAGGGCCCCGGCGGCACCGATGCCGGCGGCTTCGGTAGGGGTGAAGATGCCGAGGTAGATGCCGCCCATCACCAGGGTGAACAGGCTGAGAATGCCGCCCACGCCCTTGAAAGCCTGCCATTTCTCGGCCCGGCTCATGGCGTCGCCGGGCGGGCCGGCCTTGGGATTGCGCCACACCACGTAACGCACGGCGCCCAGGTAGAGCAGTATGCCGAGCAGGCCGGGCACGAAGCCGGCGGCGAACAGATCGCGGATGCTCTGCTCGGTGAGCACGCCGTAGATGATCAGCGCCACGCTGGGCGGAATAAGGATGCCCAGGGTGCCGCCAGCGGCGATGGCGGCGGTGGCCAGGCTGTCGGCGTAGCCGTATTTGCGCATGGGCGGAATGGCTACCCGCGACATGGTGGCGGCGGTGGCCAGGCTGGAGCCGCAGATGGCCGAGAAGCCGCCGCAGGCGGTGATGGCGGCCATGGCCATGCCGCCCTTGCGGTGGCCGACCAGGGCGTGGGAGGCCTGGAACAGCTCACCGGACAGGCCGGAGCGGCTGACCAGGTTGCCCATCAGGATGAACAGAGGGATCACGCTCAGGCTGTAGTCCTGGGCGGTGTCCAGCAGGCGGCGGGCGCTGATGGACAGGGCGGCGGCGAAGTTGAAGTCCATCAGGGCGGCGAAGCCGACCACGCCGACCCCCGCCATGGCGAAGGCGATGGGAATACGCAGGAAGATGAGTACCAGCAGTATTCCGAATCCGATCATTGATTCCATCATAGGGCGGCCGCCTCCTGCTGCGGTGCTTGTTGTTGCCAGGCCTGGTCGGCCTTTTCCCCCAGCAGGGCCAGCACCAGGAAGGTGAAGGCGGTCAGCCAGAGGCTGGCGGCGATCAGGTACATGGCCCAGGCGCTGGGAATGGACAGGTATTCGGTGACCGAGTTGAAGCGGGCGGCCCGCTCGGCCAGCTTCCATACCGTCGTCGCCAGGTAGGCGGCGCCGACGGCCATAAAGGCGTGGCACAGCCGGTCCCGCAGCCGGCGCAGCCAGGGCGGCAGCAGGTGCTCGGTCAGGTCCACCGCCACGTGTTCCCGGTGCCAGGTGATGGTGGGCAGTACCAGGAAGATGGCGGCGGCGAGCATGATCTCGATAAGCTCGGAGGCGCCGATCAGGGGCTGGTTGAACAGGTAGCGTCCGGCCACGTCATAGGCGGTGAGCGCCATCATCAGCAGCAGCATCAGGGCGGCCAGCAGGTTGAGCAGCCGCTTGAGGGCGGCCGCGCTGCCACACCAGAGCCGGGCTGAGGTGTGAGTCATGGTCTTCATCCCTGGTTCCCGTCGAGTTGAGCCTGGTATTCACGGGCGATGCGGCGGAATTCGGCCAGGGCCTGCGCCGCGTCGACCTTGCGATCGGCCACGTCGTCCAGCCAGCCGTGCTCGATGCCGCGGGTCAGCTCGGTGAACAGCTGCACATCCTGCTCGCTGGCCTGGATGATGGTGTTGCCGAATTCGAGGGCGTCCTGTTCCGCCTCCTGGTCGCCCTGCACCCAGGCACGGGCGGCCATGGCCGACAGCTTTTCGCCGGACACGGCCATGATGGCCTCCCTGTCCTGCTCCGACAGCCGGTCGAGGAAGTCGTGGCCGATAAAGATGCCGAAGCTGCCCAGGTACATGCCGTGGGGCATTTTCAGGGTGTAGGGGGCCACTTCCTTGAAGCGCATGGTGCGCTTGGTGTTCATGGGGTTGAACACGCCGTCCACTACGCCCTGGGTCAGCATTTCGTAGACCTTGGTGGTGGGGGCGGCCACGCCGATGATGCCGAGCTGCTCGCCGATGCTGTTCTGTACGCCGCCGCCGACCCGGATCTTCTTGTTGCTGAGTTCGCTCAGGCTGTTGATGGGCTGGCGCATGTGTATCTCGCCCGGGCCGTGGGTGAACAGGCCGGCCACCACCACGTCGCCGTGCTCGTTGGCCTTGGCCAGGTACTGCTGGTGGACCCGCCAGTGGGCCACGGAAGCGGCCTCGGCGCCGGCGCCCAGGTTGGGCAGTTCGGCGATGGTGGTCAGCTTGAAGCGGCCGGGAAAGTAACCATGATACGTCCATGAGGCATCAACGGCGCCATCCTGAACCAGGTCAATCATGCTCTGGGGTTGGCCCAGATCGTGTTCCAGCTTGATTTTGACCCTTCCTTCGGTGGCTTCCTCGATCCACTGGCCCCAGGTAGGCAGCACCACCGTATTCATCTCGCTGGTGGGCGACAACCAGGTGGCGATGCGCATGGTGGTTTCGGTGGCGGTGGCCTGGCCATGCCAGAGCCCGGCGGCAGCGAACAGAGATATCCATATTCCTTTCATAACACTCCCCTTTTTGCGAATGGAACATTGCCATAACAAACATGATACACATTACACTAGTTTATTTTTAAAAGTGAAGTGTTTGTTTGAGTTGTTGTTAACTTTTGCGTAACAGTCGGTAAAAGCAGGGGAAGGGCGCATAAAAAAGGTGCCGGCCGAGGCCGACACCGAAAACAGCAGGTAAGGGAAAGGATCAGAAGCGGTACATCACCATGGCCTGCAGGCGGGTGGCGTCGCCGTCCCGGCCATCCTGCACCTCGCGGGTATGGTGGCTGGCTTCCACGCCGTAGCTGACCTGGCCTGCGGGCGACCAGATGTAGTTGAGATGGATGGCCTCGAACTGCTCGGTGGTATCGCCGCCGAAGCCGGTGGCGCCGGCGCGGACGGCATCGTCGATATCGGATCGGGCGATGCCGTAGCCCAGGGTGGCGGCGCCCGGGCCGGCCTTGACGGTGATCCCCGCAGTGGCGCCGGTGGCCTTGATGGTTTCCAGCTCGCCGCTGACGGGATCCACATAGCCCGGGCGGGCGGGGCTGCCTTCCAGATAGCCGCCGATGCCGTCGCCGTGGGTGAGGGCACCGCGCAGGGTGACATCGCCCAACTGGTAGCGGGCTTCCAGGTTCAGGCCCCAGCCGAGGGCGGTTTCATCGCTGTCGGTGGCGTCCCGGTAGTATTCGAGCTGGCGCAGCATCACCGATGCGCCGTAATCAAGGGCCGCGATCTGGCCTTGGTAGCGCAGGGTCAGATCCGGCAGGCCGCTCTTGTTTTCATCGGGCGGGGTCACGCTCACTTGCCGGCCCAGGTTGTCGGGGTCTTCCAGCGCCACCGAGAATCCCTGTAGGGTGTAGCGCAACTGGGCCTGGCGGCTGGCGTTGGCCATGCCTGGCCAGGGAGCGAAGTCGATGGTCGGGTACATGGCGAGATGGCCGCCGAAGTTGCTCCAGGTTTGGCCGGCGGTGATACCGTTCCACTCGCCATAGGCGTGACGCAGGCGCAGGTTGCCCCCGCCACTGCCGTAGAAGTCGCCTTCCAGGGTGGTTTTGAGCTCGCCCATCTGGGTGGGGGTGGCGGTGCTCACCCCCAGCCGGCTCTGGAAGGCATGCAGGGTGGTGTGCCCGTCCGGGCCCTTTTCGCCGTCGAGGCGGATCTTGTTGCGATCCACGAAATTGCCCAGATCCGCGTCCAGATCGTGAATGATGTCCAGTTTGGCGTAGCCGTAAAGGCTGGCCTTGGTGTCGCCCACCTGCACTTCGAAGGCGGTTGCGGGGCCGGCTACCAGCAGGGCCAGCAGGGAGAGGGGGAAGACGCGCGATTTCTTGCTTGGGTAAGTCATGTCATCAAGTCCTTTTATCAACAGATTTCCTGCCTGAGCGGCTCAGGCAGCCGGGGGCGGAGCCGTGGACAAAGGGATCCCTCACGCCGCTCTGCCGCGCAGAGGCGTGTGCCGTTCATGACGTTGATGGAGGGCTGTGCTCCCGGAGCAGGAGCCCGATATCGGGGCCAGAGCCATTAAATTAAAGCGATACGATAATTTTTATATGTCGCTTTAATGTGTTGCTAGGTTTGTGGTGAGGCGAATCCGGTATCTACAGGACCATCCATGGTCAGGCAAGGGATCATGTCTTTGTTTTATCTACTCCATTGTCGTGGGTGCTTCGGCCCTTTATCTCGGGCCTGGCTCGTAAACCCGATACGCAATATGCCATATACTGTAAAAAAGTGAAGTGTTTTGTTTCGCTTTTTTAACCGATATGTAACCTTGCCGTATCGCTTTTTGCGTTACTCGCCTTCAGGCTCGAGACCTTGCACGAAAACTGCGGAGCGCGGGCGGCCCGCCCGCATGGGGATACGCCTGTGGTTAAGGCATGGCTTTCAACGCCGCAGGTTCCCGCTGCGCGGGAATGCAGGCGAGCCGCCTGCGCTCCGGGTTGGCGCTCGCCTTTAGGCCGCAGGATGGCGCTGTTTGGGGCGCGGGCGGCCCGCCCGCATGGGGGGTGCACGTACGTTTCCCGCTGCGCGGGAATGCAGGCGGGCCGCCTGCGCTCCGGGGGTTGGTGCTTGTCTTTAGGCCGCAGGATGGCTTTGTTTGGGGCGCGGGCGGCCCGCCCGCATGGCTTTTTTGGAGCGCGGGCGGCCCGCCCGCATGGGGATACGCCTGTGGTTAAGGCATGGCTTTCAACGCCGCAGGTTCCCGCTGCGCGGGAATGCAGGCGAGCCGCCTGCGCTCCGGGTTGGCGCTTGCCGTTAAGGCCGCAGGATGGCGCTTTTGGGGCGCGGGCGGCCCGCCCGCATGGCTTTTTTGGAGCGCGGGCGGCCCGCCCGCATGGGGTTACGCCTGCGCTCCATTAAGGCTCAGGTTTTTGGCGATGGGCACTGCTCCAGGCCCAGTCTGACGGCTGGGAGACCAGACCGGCTTTAACCGGGTTTTGGTGGATGTATTCGACCACACGATCGAAGTGGGCTTGATCGCGGATATAACGGTCCCAGTATTCTGGCTGCCATATCCTCTTTGGCACCGTTTCTTCCCCTTGCGTACGCCTGATGTAGGCCTGAATTGCCTTGGCGCTGTAGGATTTCCAGCCGTGTACTATGGTGGACAGCTGTGCTTGTGGATACACCCGGATTAAAAGATGTACATGGTTGGGCATGACGATATAGGCGATGAGTGCGTAGCGTTTGCCATCGAAAAAGCGCCAGTTCTGTACCACCGTAGAGGCAATGGAGGGCAGGCGAAGCCAGCATTGGCCATGGCCTTTTCCTAATTCATGCTCTATGAGCCGTTTTCTTTTGGGCTTGCTGTTCTCGGTAAGTATTTGTCTTGTCGTTTCCCAAGGGAGAGAGTCGGCCAGCCGATAGGTGATGGCCTGATATTCGGCGCCTTCGAGGTGGGGTAGGTAGCCTCGTGAATGTTCGCCCTGGCGCATGTCGAGATCTCCGGCGGTGTTTGTGAGTTAAAGGCTAGTTTAGCTGGTTTGCCAAGGGGCTTAGGGGCCGGTCTCAGGTTGGTACAGTTCTGGTTCCCGCTGCGCGGGAATGCAGGCGAGCTGCCTGCGCTCCGGGTTTGGCGCTCGCCTTTGGCAGGCGAGCCGCCTGCGCTCCGGGTGATCCCGTTCCCGGCTTTGTGTGGATATGCGTACCGGACGGTCAGCGCACCCGGCCCAGTTCCAGCTCCACCAGTTTGGCAAAGTAGCTGGCGCCCACCGGTATGATGGCGTCGTTAAAGTCGTACCTGGGGTGATGCAAAAACACCTTGTTGTGGGGGCTGTCGTGGTCCCTGTCGTTGCCCAGCAGCACATAGCAGCTGGGCACGGCTTCGGCAATGTAGCTGAAATCCTCGCTGCCGGGCACCGGCGCCACCTGATCCTTGACGTTTTCCGCGCCCACTACCTCCCGGGCCGCTTGCAGGGCAATGCGGCTGGCTTCGGCATCGTTGACCAGGGGAGGATAGCCCACCTTGTTGCCCAGGTTGAAGCTTACCTCAGCCTGGGCGCCGAAGCCGGCGGCCAGGTTGGTGGCCAGGGTGGCGATCCGCGTTTTGATCAGCTCGCGATTGTCGGCGCTAAAGGCGCGCAGCGTGCCCTGCAGGGTGGCTGCGTCGGGGATCACGTTGGTGGCCTCGCCGGTGTGCACCATGGTGCAGGACACCACCGCTGGCTGGATGGGGTCGATATTGCGGCTGACAATGGTTTGCAGCGCCAGTATCAGGTTGGCGGCAATCACTACAGGATCGTTGGCCAGGTGTGGCATGGCGCCGTGGCCGCCCTGGGCGACAATGCGGATATGAAAGTTGTCGGAGCTGGCCATCATGGGGCCGGGACACAGGTGGATATGGCCCTGGGGAATACGGGGGAAGTTGTGCAGCGCATACATCCGCTTGCAGGGAAAGCGCTCGAACAGGCCGTCGTCCAGCATGGCCTTGGCCCCGCCCAGGCCTTCTTCCGCTGGCTGGAAAATCAGCACTACCTGGCCGCTGAAGTTGCGCTGTGCGCACAGGTATTGGGCGGTGGCCAGCAGTATGGCGGTGTGGCCGTCGTGGCCGCAGCCGTGCATTTTGCCCACGTGGCAGGAGGCATGGGCAAAGTTGTTTTCCTCGGTCATGCCCAGGCAGTCCATGTCGGCACGCAGGCCAATGCTCTGGTTGCCCGGCCGGCCCTGGATAACGCCCACCACGCCGGTTTTTCCCACGCCGGTGTGCACCTCGTCCACGCCGTATGACCGTAGCCGCTCTGCCACCAGGGCGGCGGTGGCTTGCTCTTCAAACCCAAGCTCGGGGTGCTGGTGCAAATGGCGGCGCAGGGCGATAAAGGTGTGGTGTTCCTGGCAAATTTCCGGGTATAGCTTCATGGCGTGCTCCTTTTATTGTTGGAATAGCGAGATATAGAAAGACAGAGCGTCCGGCCCCAGCGGCAGGTCCAGCAGCATCCACAGGCCGAGCTGGGCTATCCACAGCAGCAGGAACACAACGGCGTAGGGCAGCGCCAGGGAGAAGAGGGTGCCCACGTGGGCGTCTTTGTTGTACTTGGTAATAAAGGACAACATGATCGGCAGATAGGGGAACAAGGGCGAAATGGGGTTTGTGGCCGAGTCGCCAATGCGGTAGGCCATTTGCACCACGGCGGGCGAAATGTCCAGAAAGGCGAACATAGGGATCAGTACCGGCGCCAGCAGCGACCACTTGGCCGAGGCGCTGCCCAAAAACAGGTTGAGAAAGGCCACCAGCAGGATCAGCGCCACCAGCAGCGGAAAGGCGCTCAGCCCGCTCTGCTTGAGGATGCCGGCGCCCTGAATGGCCAGCACGGCGCCCAAGTTGGTCCAGTTGAACATGTAGATGAACTGGGCGATCACCAAGGTCAGCACAATAAAGGGCACCACCACCTTGGTGGCCTGGTTGAGCTTGGCGGGAATGTCGGCTTCCGAGCGCAGGGTGCCGACGGTAAAGCCGTACACCAGGCCAATGACGATAAAGTAGAAGAAAATCAGTGCCACCAGCCCGGCCATAAAAGGCGAGGGCACCAGGCCACCAGTGTCGGGGTGGCGCAGTGGCGAGCTGTCGGGGAGCACCAGGGCGGTCACCAGGCCCCAGAACAGCAGGCTGGCATACAGCACCCGGCGCAGGCCCTTGTGCTCTTGCGCAGTGAGCTGCTCCAGGCTTTCCTGCTCGGTGGTAGGCTGGTAGCGCCCCAGACGCGGCTCTATCAGGCGGTCGGTGATCAGGCCGCCGGCCAGGGTGAGGATGAACACACTGACGATCAGGAAATACCAGTTAGACACCGGCGAAACCTGCAGCTGGGCCGACACGCTTTGCAGGGCTTCGTTGGTGATGCCGGCCAGCAATACGTCGTTGCCACCGATCAGCAGGTTGGCCGAAAAGCCGCCGGCGGCGCCGGTAAAGGCACTGATAAAGCCGGCCAGCGGGTGGCGGCCGGCGGCCAGAAACATCAGGGCCGCCAGTGGGGGCACTATGATAAAGGCAGCGTCGGAGGCCATGTTGCCCATAATACCGGTAAAGGCCATGGCATAGCCCAGGCTGGCCCGGGGCACCCGGCTGATCATCAGGCGCAGGGCCGCGAAAATACAGCCCACCTGCTCAGCAAAGCCGATGCCAATGGCCATGACAATCACCACCCCAAAGGGCGCAAAGCCGGTGATGTTGGTGATGAAGCTGGTTAAAAACCACACCAAGCCTTCGCCCGAGAGCAGGCTGCGAACCTGGATCTCCTGGCCGCTTAGCGGGTGCACGCTGGTCACGTCCAGCCAGGAGAGCAGCGCCGACAGACCCAGGGTCAGCAGCACCAGGTAGAAAAAGAGGGTAAAGGGGTGGGGCAACTTGCTGCCTGCCAGTTCCACCCAGTTGAGGGTACGGGCCAGCCGGCCCTGGGACATTACTGCTTGCATGGAATGACTCCTGTCTCCAGATAAAGCGACCTTCCGGGTTGGTGTCGGTCTGGAGTGGGTTATGCCACAACAGGGGCCAAAAATGGATTCGACTTGCTTATGGGTTCATAAGCACAACAGGCCGGGGGCCGGATTACAGCAGCATGATGGCGTTTTCCCGCAGGGCAGCGGCGCGGAGCAGGTGCTCCCGGAATACTTGGCTGAACACCTGCACCCGGTGATCGTCGCGGGCCACATGGGCGCCCAGCAGCAGCCCCAGGGTGCGGTATTCCCTGGGTTCGGCCACTGGCACAAACACAATGTCGCCCAGCGGCTGGCAATAGGCAAAGGTGGACGACAGCAGGGCGGCGCCCATGCCGGCCCTGAGCATGCCGAGCATGGTGGAGGGCTGGGCCACGGTAATGCCTGGCTGGTAGTGGATGCCGAGCTGGGTAAAGGTGTGTTCTGCGTGCAGGCGTAGGTTGTTGTCGGGCGGCACGCCGATGTTGGCCGCCTGGGCCGCCTGCTCCCAGCTGATGCTGGCCTGGCAGGCGAGGGGATGGTCGCGGTGGCAGTACAGCCCGATAAAGTCCCGGTAGAGTGGAATAAAGTGGTAGCTGGCATCGAAGGGCGCCGTGCTCACGGCAATGTCGAACTCTCCCTTCGACAGCACCATGCTCAAGGGCAGGCTGCCGATTTCTTCCAGCTCCAGGGGCAGGTCGGGCAACTGGCGCAGTAGGTCGGGCAGGCTTTCGGTCACCAGAGGGGCAGTGGTGTACAGGGTGGCAATGCGAAACGGCGGTCGTTTGCCCTGAGCCTGCAGATCGTTTTCGGCCCGCAGCCGCTCCAGGCGATTGACGATGATCCTGGCTTCCCGGTACAGGGCTTCGCCGGCCGGGGTCAGGATGAGCTGACGCTTTTCCCGTAGCAGTAGTTGGCTGTTGAGTTGTTCTTCCAGCCGCTTGACGATTTGGCTCAGGGCCGACTGGGACAGGTGCACTGCTTCGGCGGCGGCGGTCATGCTGCCGATTTCCACCAGATGAATAAAGGCCTTGAGTTGGCGATAGCTGACGTCCATGGCTGGGTTTCCGGCATTGAGTGGGACAGATGGCCTCAAGCATAACGCCAACTCATTTTGGCATCACCTCCTGGCCTGGCGCAGGCATTCCAGCAGATCCAGGGTGGTGGGGTCGGGGTGTTCCTCGTCGCGCCAGCACATGCCCACATAGCCTTCGCCGCTGTCGAGGCGGATGTCCAGCGGCACCACCAGGCCGCGGCCGGTGAAGTGGCGGGCCACCCGCTCGGAGCTGACCGACAACATGTCGCTGTGCTGCAGCAGCCAGAGGTTGCCCACCTGGGAGGAGGACTCCACCCGGTAGGGCGGCGGCTTGCGTCCGGCCAGGGTCAGGGCCATGTCCAGCTTGCTGCGGATGGGGGTGCCCTGGGGCCAGACTATCCAGTCGTATTCATAGAGATGGTCCCAGCCCAGCCCAGGTCGCCCGGCCAGGGGATGGTCCGGCCGGGCCACGATGCGCAGCGGCTCCTCGTAGAGCATTTCGCTCTTCAGGCTGGCGCGGGGCTGGTAGTTGTCGAGCCTGCCCACCACCACGTCCAGCTTGCCCAACTCCAGCTTGTCCAGCAGCGAGTTCATGGTGCTTTCCTGTATTTCCACCCGCGCCCTGGGGTGCCGGGCGATGAAGGCCATGATGGCCGCCGGCACGAAGCTGGGCGCCGAGGCCGGCGAGGTGCCCACCGCCACGGTGCGGGCGCTGCCTTCCTGCAGGGCTTCCAGGTTGTGCTGGGCCCGGGCCATCTCGGTCACCATGCGCCGGGCATGGCTCACCAGCAACTGGCCCATGGCGGTGGGCCTGAGGCCGCGGGCATGGCGCTCGAACAGCGGCGCGCCTATGTCTTCCTCCAGCTCCTTCAGCCACTTCGACAACCCCGGCTGGGTGGTGTGCATGATGCGGGCGGTATCGCTCAGGCTGCCGGTGTCGGCCAGGTTGATCAGCAGGTGCAGGTGCCTGAGGCGCAGGCGGCGGGTCCAGTCCATCGAGCTATACCATAAAGTGTATGACGGTATCTCAAAATATCATTATTCGATATGGGTTTCACGGACAATACTGTTGCTCAGAAGTTACGAGGCCGTGAGCGAGACATTGGAAGAATGCTATCGCCGGGCAGTATCCAGGGCGCCGACGCAGGGCCGCTCAATCAGTCAGGAGAGTGTCACGTGAGTTATGTCGTAGAACCCCAAGCCGTCACCAGCATCCCCGTCGTCGGCGGCGAGCAGCAGTTTCCGGTGCGCCGCGTCTATTGCGTCGGCCGCAACTACGCCGCCCATGCCCGGGAGATGGGTTTCGACCCGGATCGGGAGCCGCCCTTCTTCTTCTGCAAGCCCGCCGACGCCGTGGTGCCGGTGGCGGAAGGCGACACCCTGGCGCTGCCCTACCCAAGTGAAACCGGCAACTACCATTATGAAATCGAGCTGGTGGTGGCCATCGGCAAGGGCGGCAGCAACATCCCCCTGGAAGAGGCCAACGACCATGTATGGGGCTACGCCGTGGGCCTGGACATGACCCGCCGCGACTTGCAGATGAAGATGCGCGAGATGGGCCGCCCCTGGGAAATCGGCAAGGCGTTCGACGCCTCGGCGCCGGTGGGCCCGCTCCATCCGGCCAGCCAGATCGGCCACCCCGGGCAGGCCGCCATCTGGCTGCAGGTGGACGGCGAAGACCGCCAGCGCAGCGACATCGACAAGCTGATCTGGTCGGTGCCCGAGACCATCAGCTACCTGTCCCGCTTTTTCGAGCTGCAGCCGGGCGATCTCATCATGACCGGCACCCCGGAAGGGGTGGGCGCGGTGCACCGGGGCGAGCTGATGGTCGGCGGCGTCGAGGGCCTGGGCGAACTGCACGTGCGTGTGGTGTAAGGGAGAGAAGACCATGCAGCTTTACAGTTTTTTCAACAGCTCCACCTCCTACCGGGTGCGCATCGCCCTGGCCCTGAAGGGCCTGGGCTACGACTACAAAGGCATAAACATCCGGGTGGGCGAGCAACGGGCCGACGACTACCGGGCGCTGAATCCCTCCCAGGGAGTGCCGCTGCTGGTGGAGGACGACGGCACCGCCCTGAGCCAGTCGATGGCGATCATCGACTATCTGGACGAGACTCATCCTGAGCCCAGACTGTTGCCCGCCGAGCCCCGGGCCCGGGCCCGGGTGCTGGAACTGGCCAATGCCATCGCCTGCGACATGCACCCGGTCAACAACCTGCGCATCCTCGGCTACCTGAAGAACCGCCTCGAGGTGAGCGAGGAGCAGAAGAACGACTGGTACCGCCACTGGATAGCCGAGGGCTTCGGCGCGGTGGAAGCCCTGCTCGAACGTTATGGCCATGGCCCCTACTGCTTTGGCGAGGCGCCCACCCTGGCCGACTGCTGCCTGGTGCCCCAGGTGGCCAACGCCGAGCGCATGGGCTGCGACCTGAGCGCCTATCCCAGGGTGATGGCGGTGTACCAGCACTGCCAGCGGCAGCCGGCCTTCCAGCAGGCCGCCCCCTCCCGCCAGCCGGACTTTACCGCCTGAGCCGGGCGACAGACAGATTGAAAGGAGAACAGTGATGGACAAGCAACAGACAGAGCAAAACGTCATCGTAGTCGGCGGCGGCATCGGCGGCCTGGCCGCGGCGCTGGCCCTGGTGCGCCGGGGCTTTAGGGTACAGGTGCTGGAGCAGGCGCCGGAAATCGGTGAAATCGGCGCCGGCATCCAGCTCGGGCCCAACGCCTTCCACGCCTTCGACGCCCTCGGCGTGGGCGACAAGGCGCGCGGCCGCTCGGTGTTCACCGACTTTATGGTGATGCACGACGCCATCGACGAATACCAGATCGGCAAGATCGAAACCGGCGAGGCCTTCCGCCAGCGCTTCGGCAACCCCTATGCGGTGATCCACCGGGTGGACGTGCACCTGTCGCTGCTCGAAGGCGCCCAGGAAACCGGCCGGGTGGAATTCAAGACCGACACCCAGATCCAGCGGGTGGAGCAGGATGAAAACGGCGTGGCCGTCTATGACCAGCGCGGCAACGTCTACCGGGGCGTGGCCCTGATCGGCGCCGACGGCGTCAAGTCGGTGGTGCGCCAGACCTATGTCAATGATCCGGCCCGGGTCACCGGCCATGTGGTGTACCGCGCCGTGGTCGACAAGGAAGACTTCCCCGAAGAGCTGCGCTGGAACGCCGCCAGCCTGTGGGCCGGCCCCAACTGCCACCTGGTGCATTATCCGCTGCGCGGCGGCGAGCAGTACAACGTGGTGGTGACCTTCCACAGCCGCGAGCAGGAAGAGTGGGGCGTGACCGAAGGCAGCAAGGAAGAGGTACAAAGCTACTTCCAGGGCATCTGCCCCAAGGCGCGCCAGTTGATCGACCTGCCCAAGAGCTGGAAACGCTGGGCCACCGCCGACCGGGAGCCCATCGAGCAGTGGACCTACGGCCGGGCGACCCTGCTGGGCGACGCCGCCCACCCCACCACCCAGTACATGGCCCAGGGCGCCTGCATGGCGATAGAGGATGCCGTGACCCTGGGCGAGGCGCTGCGGGTACACGACAACGACTGGGACAAGGCCCTGGATCTGTACCAGCGCTCCCGGGTCGCCCGTACCGCCCGCATCGTGCTGTCCAGCCGGGAAATGGGGCGCATCTATCATGCCAAGGGCGTGGAGCGGCTGATCCGCAACGACCTGTGGAAAGGCCGCAGCCAGGAACGTTTCTACGACGCCATCGAATGGCTGTACGGCTGGAACGTGACCAACTGCCTGAAAGACGACCACCGCTAATCGTATCGCGCGCCGGCCCGGCCGGCGCCACAAGGAGACAGAGAAGATGCATCAACTCGGAACCCTGGAAGACCTGCCCGAAAGCTACCGTAATGAGCTGACCGAACAGAACCTGGTGCCGCTGTGGCCCAACATGCGCGCCGTGCTGCCGCCCAAGGTGCCCAGCCGCAAGACCCGCACCCTGCGCTGGGGCTACGAGGTGGTGCGCCCGCTGCTGCTGCAGGCCGGCGAGCTGACCCCGATGGAAAAGGCCGAGCGCCGGGTGCTGGTGCTGGCCAACCCGGGCCACGGCCTCAACAACATGCAGGCCACCCCCAGCATCTACATGGGGCTGCAGCTGATCCTGCCCGGTGAAACCGCGCCCAACCACCGCCACACCCCCAACGCGGTGCGCATCATCATCGAGGGCGAGGGCGCCTACACCACCGTCAACGGCGAGCCCTGCCGCATGGAGCGGGGCGATCTGATCCTCACCCCCTCCGGCAAGTGGCACGAGCACCACCACGAAGGGGAGGGCCCCATCGTCTGGCTGGATATCCTCGACCTGCCACTGATCTACCAGCTCGAAGGCTCCTGGGCGGTGGAAGGCCAGCCCCAGCAGACCACCCTGAGCCGGGACAAGTCGTTTGCCGACTACAGCGCCGCCGGCGTGGTGCCCAACCTCAACTTCCAGCGCGGCACCGCCGACTCGCCCATGCTGCGCTATCCCTGGGGCAAGACCCGTGCCTGCCTGGTGGAGATGGCCGAGCATTATCAGGACGGCCTGCTGCAGGTGAGCTACGTCAACCCGGAAACCGGCGCCAGCCTGTTCCCCAGCATCGGCTTCGGCGCCCTGATGCTGCGCCCTGGCGAGACCGTCACCCTGCCCAGGCGCACCACCGCCTGCGTGTTCCACGCGGTGGAAGGATGCGGCCAACTGAGCGTGGACGGCGGCGAGCCCCTGGCCTGGAACGACAAGGACACCCTGTCGGCCCCCGGCTACAGCGACATTACCCTGAGCAACGGCTCGGCCGACCAGCCGGCCTTTATGATCACCGCCGACGAAGCCCCGCTGCATCGTTATCTCGGCATTTACTGAGTCAAGGTTGAACAAGATGAGCGCAAAACTGTTATTTCCCGCTAAAGAGCAGACCCTGGCCGCCGTGGCCGGCACCGACGCATTGTTCCCGGTGCACCGCATCTTCTGCGTGGGCCGCAACTACCATGCCCACGCCGCCGAGATGGGTGTGAGCGTCGACAAGAGCAGCCAGGAGCCCTTTTACTTCACCAAGCACCCGAGCAGCCTGATCCCCTCGGGCAGCGAAATCGCCTATCCACCGCAAACCGCCAATTACCATTATGAAATGGAGTTCGTGGTGGCCATCGGCAAGGCCGGCTTCGAGGTGAGCGAGGCCGAGGCCGACGAGCTGGTGTTCGGCTACGCCGCCGGCCTGGACATGACCCGCCGGGATCTGCAGCTGAAGGCGCGGGAAACCGGCCGGCCCTGGGATCTGGGCAAGGACTTCGAGGAGTCCGCGGTGCTCGGCCCTATAGTGCGCAAGGAAGAAACCGGCATCGTCGACAGCGGCGTGATCACCCTGAGCGTGAACGGCGAGGTCAGGCAGAACTCGGATCTGACCAAACTTATCTGGAACGTGCCGGAGATCATCGCCCACCTGTCCCGCTTCTACCACCTGCAGCCGGGGGATCTGATCTACACCGGCACCCCCGACGGGGTAGGCCCGGTGGTGGCCGGCGACCACATCCTCGGATCTGTGGCCGGGGTGGGCGACGTGGAACTGCGTATCGCCAAATAACGACGGGGCCGGGTCATGAACCCGGCCGGACCCGTTGATGATGAAAACGGATGTCAGGCCCAACGGCCGCAATGGTGGGGGATACCCCCGGACTCAAGGATTACAGGGAGCTCGACTCGTCATGGTAACTTTCAAAAAACTCTTCGCGGTGACCGCCATCGCCTCGGCACTGACCTTCAGCTTCTCCGCCAGCGCGGAGCGGATGCGTCTGGGCCACGTGACCCCGCCCAGCCATATCTGGAACCAGGTGGCCGAGCGCTTCAACGACAACCTGAAGGAAGCCTCGGGCGGCAAGCACACCATCATGATCTTTCCGCTGTCCAAGCTGGGCGGCGACGATCAGATGATCGATCTGCTGCAGTCCGGCGGCCTGCAACTGGCCATCCTGACCGCGGGCAGCCTGTCCAACCGGGCCGAGGACATGAACGCCTGGTTCCTGCCCTATCTCTTCGACGACGTGACCGACGCGGCCGAGGCCAGCAAGCATCCCGCCGCCCAGGAAATGCTGGACAACCTCAAGCAGCACAAGCTGGTGGGGCTGGGCTACACCTTCGCCGGCATGCGCCACGTGATTTCCTCCAAACCCATGACCTCGGTGGACGACTTCAGGAACAAGAAGATCCGCTCCTTCCCCAATAAGCTGTTCAACGACTGGTGGAACCAGCTGGGCGCGGCGCCCACCGCCCTGGCCATCAGCGACGTGTCCTCGGCCCTGACCACCAACCTGCTGGACGCGGTAGATGTGGATCTGGACATAGTGGTCGGCCTCAAGATGTACCAGCAGGCGCCCTACCTGACCCTGACCAACCACATGGCCTTCCCCGGCGTGGTGGTGGCCTCCGAGGTCTGGTGGAACCGGCTGTCGGAAGAGGATCGCACCCTGGTGCTGAGCGCCTTCAAGGAGGCCGAGGAATGGGGCTTCCGGAAGCAGGCCGAGGCCGAGCTGAGCAACCTGGAGCTGCTCAGGCAGGAAGGGGTCACCATCAATGAATTCGACGCGGCGCAGCTGAGCCAGGCCGCCGAGGCGATCGTCGGCAAATACAGCGCTGCCAGCGAAGGCATCAACGCCTTCTACCAGCAGCAAACCCAGTAATCAAGCACAAGGGGCGGGGCCCGGGTCCCGCCCACCGAGGTGATTATGTTCAAGATCATCAAGACATTGGATGGACTGCTCGGCAAGCTGGAATACGCCTTGCTGGTGCTGCTGACGGCGGCGCTGACCCTGATCCTCTCCGCCCAGGTGATACTCCGCTATTTCTTCAGCAGCCCGCTGTTCTGGGCCGAGGAAGTGTCGGTGCAGATCCTGATTTCCGCCACCTTTATCGGCGTCAGCTACCTGCTGTTCAGCAACAAGCTGGTGCGGGTGGACTTTATCCTGGAAAACCTGGGCAAGCCCTGGGGTGCCTGGCTGAACAAGGGGCTGCAACTGCTGTCCCTGCTGGTGTTGCTGGTGTTGTGCTACTACGCCACCGAATGGATACTGCGCCCGGAGATCAAGGCCGACGTTTCCCCCACCACCCAGTTGCCGCGCTGGTACAACTACGCGGTGCTGGTGGTGTCCTTCTATTGCATGGCCTGGCACCAGCTGATCAAGATAGTCCTGCCCGCCAGGCTGGTTCACAGTGAGGCGGCATTATGATGACCTCCATTACCTTCTTCGTTGCCCTGCTGCTGGGGCTGCCCATCTTCATTACCCTGCTGCTGGGCACCCTGGTGTTTTTGTGGCAAACCGACCTCACCGTGCTGATGAGTTCGCTGCCGATCCAGCTTTACGGCTCCCTCAACCAGAACGGCCTGCTGGCCATTCCGCTGTTCATGCTGGTGGGCGAGCTGATGAACAAGGGCGGGCTCACCTCCCGGCTGATGAACGCCGCCGACGTGTTCGTGGGCGGCTTCAAGGGCGGCCTGGCCTATGTGAACCTGCTGACCAACGCCATGGCCGCCTCCATCCTCGGCTCGGCCACCGCCCAGATAGCGGTGATGAGCCGGCTGATGGTGCCCACCATGGTGGAAAAGGGCTACAAGAAGGAATTCTCCGCCGCCGTCACCATGGCCGGCGGCCTGCTGGGGCCCATCATCCCGCCTTCGATGCTGATGATCATCTACGGGGTGGTGGCCTACCAGCCGATCTCCGCCCTGTTTATCGCCGGCATAGTGCCCGGACTGTTGATCATCGCCGGCTTCGCCCTGGTGATCTTCCTCACCGGGTTGTTCGCCGGCCTGCCCTCGGGCGAGCACCTCAAGCACAAGAACATCCGCCAGGAGCTGGTGAGCGGTCTCTTGCCCGGCACCATTCCGGTGGTGGTGATCATCTGCATCATCACCGGGGTGATGACCCCGACCGAAGCCGGCGCCATCGCCTCCATCATGGCCTTTATCATCGGCGCCGTGGTCTACAAGAGCATTGGCCTGAAGGAACTGCCGGGCATTTTCGCCTCGGTGGCGCTCAACACCGCCACCATCACCGGCCTTATCGCCACCGCCTCGGTGTTCGGCTGGGCGCTGTCGTTCGAGGCGGTGCCGGACATGCTGGTGGAATGGATCAGCGGCATCACCACCTCGCCGCTGCTGTTCCTGATGCTGGTCTATGTGTTGGTGATCCTGCTCGGCATGTTCCTCGAGAGCATCAGCGTGATGATCGTCATCGTGCCCATCATACTGCCGGCGGCCATTTCCTTCGGCATCGATCCCATCCACTTCGGGGTGATCATCAGCCTGGCCACCCTGATCGGCCTGGTCACGCCGCCGGTGGGGCCGGGGCTCTATATCGCCATGACCTCGGCCAACCTGCCGATGGGCGCCCTGTTCAAGGCGATGATCCCCTTCCTGGCCTCCATGCTGATCTGCATGCTGATCATCGCGGTGTTCCCGGCCATTTCCCTGTGGCTGCCGAGCCTGATGTAGTTAGAACGACAATAAAAAGCGTTAAGACACCCGTTTTGCCCTTTCACCCCAGGTGAAAGGGCTTTTTTTTTTGGAGCGCGGGCGGCCCGCCCGCATGGTTTTTTTGGAGCGCGGGCGGCCCGCCCGCATGGGGGTTACGCCTGTGGTTAAGCATGGCTTGCCAGGCCGCAGGTTCCCGCTGCGCGGGAATGCAGGCGAGCCGCCTGCGCTCCGGAGGATGGTGCTCGCCGTTAAGGCCGCAGAGTGGCTTTTTTTGGAGCGCGGGCGGCCCGCCCGCATGGGGGTTACGCCTGTGGTTAAGCATGGCTTGCCAGGCCGCAGGTTCCCGCTGCGCGGGAATGCAGGCGAGCCGCCTGCGCTCCGGAGGGTGGTGCTCGCCGTTAAGGCCGCAGGATGAGCAATTCAAAGAGCTGGAGTTGAACGTCCTGATTCTGACGGAGAATGGCGTGAACGGTGACGGTGCTGCCAGCCGGCTCGTATTCGTAAAAAATACGGTAACCCCTGTGAAGATACTCGCGATAGCGGGCGACACCCAACTCCAGCAACTGCCTGCTGGCTGGGCCCAGTTCGGGGAAGGCTCCGAGTTGTTCAATAATGTGTTTAACCAGCTCCTTTAGATGCTCACTGGCGTTGCCGGGGCTTCGTGCACCAGTTGAAACCAGATACGCCTTTTGGCTTATCAGCGTCTGTTGTGCCAACTCAGTAAACTCTACCTTCATGGGTGCCTCTTAATCGGGTTACAAGCTGGCAAGCACTTGATCACCGGTAAGGACTCGACCCTTCTCCTTGTCCTGGCTGGACAGCGTCATCATCTTCAGCAGTGCAACCGCTTCATCACGGCGTTTTCGATCAGCATAAGATTCAATAACGTAGGCCGGTTCGCCATTTTGGGTAACCATGATGGGCTCGGAAACATCCAGCGCCGCGGCGTGCTTTTTCACATAGCTGATGGTGTGGGTTTTCATAGGGCTCCTGAACAGCGCGTCCTGCTTGTTTATAACAAGACCAAATATAGTCTAAATTTAGCCTTGCAGCAAAGGTGCAACCCCGGACCTGGGCTGGTGGCGCCGACTCTTGGGGCGCGGGCGGCGCGCCCGCAAAGGGTGTTGCACCCAGGCCAAGGGTTCTCATAATGGGGCGCGGGCGGCCCGCCCGCATGGGGGTACGCCTGTGGTTAAGGCATGGTTTTCAACGTCGTAGGTTCCCGCTGCGCGGGAATGCAGGCGAGCCGCCTGCGCTCCGGGGTTTGGTGTTCGCCTTTCGGCCGCAGGATGGCGCTGTTTGGGGCGCGGGCGGCGCACCGGCAAAGGTGCTGCACCCAGGCCAAGGGTTCTCATAATGGGGCGCGGGCGGCCCGCCCGCAAAGGGTGTTGCACCCAAGCCAAGGGTTCCCGCTGCGCGGGAATGCAGGCGAGCCGCCTGCGCTCCGGGGAATGGCGTGCGCCTTATAATGCCGGAGTATTGCACCTATTTTAGTGGACCGCCCACCAGCGGCCCGCCGGCACCTACTGCCCGGCGATCACCTTCATGGCACTGGTCAGCCGGCTGAGTTCGTCGGGTTTTATGATGTAGGGCGGCATCACGTAGAACAGCTTGCCGAAGGGGCGGATCCACACACCCAGCTCCACCAGTTGCTTTTGCACCTCGGCCACCGCGAGCGGTTCTTTCATCTCGATTACGCCAATGGCGCCCAGCACCCGCACCTCCGCCACCCGGGGCAGATCCTGCGCCGGTGCCAGTTCGCGCTTGAGCTGGTCCTCGATGGCCTGGATGCGCTCTTGCCAGGGGGAGGCGAGCAGCAGCCTGAGGCTTTCCAGGGCCACGGCGCAGGCCAGGGGGTTGGCCATAAAGGTGGGGCCGTGCATCAGCACCCCGGCCGGGCCGTTGCAGATGGTGTCGGCCACCGCTTGCGTGGTGATGGTGGCGGCCATGGTCATGTAGCCACCGGTGAGCGCCTTGCCGATGCACATGATGTCGGGCCTGATACCGGCCCACTCGCAGGCGAACAGCCTGCCGGTGCGGCCGAAGCCGGTGGCGATTTCATCGGCGATCAGCAGCACCTCGTAACGGTCGCACAGCTCCCGCGCGCCTTTCAGATAATCCGGATGATAGAAGCGCATGCCGCCGGCGCCCTGCACCACCGGCTCCAGGATAAGCGCCGCCAGCTCCCGGTGGTGTTCGGCCAACACCGCCTCCAGCGCCTGCAGATCGGCCGGATCCAGCTCGCCACCGAAGGGGCTCTGGGGGGTGGGCACGAAAATATGCTCCGGCAAAAAGCCCTTGTACAGGCTGTGCATGCCGCCGTTGGGGTCGCACACGCTCATGGCGCCGAAGGTGTCGCCGTGGTAGCCGCGGCTGAGCGCGGCGAAGCGGGTTTTGGGCGTGCCCCGGCCGTGCCAGTACTGAATGGCCATTTTCAGCGCCACCTCGACCGATACCGAGCCCGAGTCCGCCAGGAAGAAGCGATCCAGCCCCGCCGGCAGCACCTGGCCCAGTGCCCGGCACAGCTGGATGGCGGGATCGTGGGTGAGGCCGCCGAACATCACGTGGGACATCTTCTCCAATTGCCCGGTGGCGGCGGCGTTCAGCTCCGGCACATTGTAGCCGTGCAGGCAGGCCCACCAGGACGACATGCCGTCGACAAGCCGGCGGCCATCCGCCAGCTCCAGGTAAACGCCGCTGGCGCGCTCGACCTGATAGCAGGGCAGGGGACGGGTGAGGGAGGTATAGGGGTGCCAGAGGTGGTGCAGATCGAATTCTTGATTGGTCATAATTTAGTCAAATGTAAACTTGTTATGATCTTGATGGTTGACAGGCTAGCATCCGTCCTTACACTAGCCAAGCAAAACCCCGCTTTAATTTAAGGACATAGGGTGACCATGAGCCGCCAGAACTGGACCCGCGAGCAGGTGCTCGCGCTGTTTGAACGCCCCTTCTTCGATCTGCTGTTTGAAGCCCAGCAGGTGCACCGAGCCCACTTCGACCCCAACGAGGTGCAGGTGAGCACCCTGCTCTCCATCAAGACCGGCGCCTGCCCGGAAGACTGCAAGTACTGCCCCCAGAGCGCCCGTTACAGCACCGGGCTGGAAACCGAGCGGCTGATGGAAGTGGAAAAGGTGCTGGAGCGGGCGCGGGAGGCCAAGGCCAACGGCTCCAGCCGCTTTTGCATGGGCGCCGCCTGGCGCAACCCCAAGGAACGGGACATGCCCTACCTGCTGAAGATGGTGCAGGAGGTGAAGTCGCTGGGGATGGAAACCTGCATGACCCTGGGCATGCTGGATGCCTCCCAGGCCGACCGCCTGGCCGAGGCGGGGCTCGACTACTACAACCACAACCTGGACACCAGCCCGGAATTTTACGGCGACATCATCACCACCCGCACCTATGCCGACCGGCTCAACACCCTGGAAAACGTGCGCGGGGCCGGCATGAAGGTGTGCTCCGGCGGCATCGTCGGCCTGGGTGAAAGCCCGGAAGACCGCGCCGGCCTGCTGCTGGCCCTGGCCAACCTGCCGCGCCAGCCCGAAAGTGTGCCCATCAACATGCTGGTAAAGGTAAAGGGCACCCCGCTCGAAAACCAGGAAGACCTGGACGACTTCGACTTTATCCGCACCATCGCCGTGGCCCGCATCCTAATGCCCCAAAGCCATGTGCGCCTGTCCGCCGGGCGGGAAAAGATGAACGATCAGATGCAGGCCCTGTGCTTTATGGCCGGCGCCAACTCCATCTTCTACGGCTGCAAGCTGCTCACCACCCCCAACCCGGACGAAAACAGCGACATGCAGCTGTTCAAACGCTTGGGGCTGCGCCCGAGCGGTGTGAGCCAGAAACCGGACGAGATGACCGAAATCGAACTGCACGAGCAACTGGCCGCCCAGAACGCGCCCAAGCCGCTGTATTACGAAGCGTAAAACACAGCTGGAAGCCCCGTAGGGTCGAATCTATTCGACCGAACACGACGCCGCCGTTGGGATGGTCGATTGAAATCGACCCTACGGCTGACCGCTTTTCATCATCCCGGAATTATGGAAACTGCTATGCCCTTTCACTTAAGCCTGGCCGGCCGCGAAGCGGCGGGGCTGAAACGCAGCCTGCCCCTTATCGACAAGGTGGCGGGCCGGCTGCTGTGGTCCGCCGGCCAGAGCTACCTCAACTTTGCCGGCAACGACTACCTGGGCTTAAGCCAGGCACCGGAATTGCGTGAGGCCGCCGACCGGGCGGCGTTGGAATTCGGCGCGGGCGCCGTGGCCTCGCCGCTGGTGGTGGGGCACCAGGCCGTGCACCGGGCGCTGGAGGCGGAGCTGTGCGACTGGCTGGGGCTGGAGGCGGTGCTGCTGTTCAGCTCCGGGTTTTCCGCCAACCAGGCGGTGATCAAAGCCCTGCTCGGCAAGGAGCACCTGCTGTGGCAGGACCGGCTCAACCACGCCTCCCTGCAGGAGGCGGGCCTGCTCAGCCCGGCGCGCCTGCTGCGCTTTGCCCACAACGACATGGCCGCGCTGGAGGCCCGGCTCAAGCCCAGCGCCGGTTTGATCGTCTCCGAAGGGGTGTTCAGCATGGACGGCGATCTGGGTGACTGGCCGGGGCTTTCGCGCCTGGCCGGGCAGAGCGGCAACTGGCTGATGATAGACGACGCCCACGGCCTGGGCGTGCTCGGCCGGGAGGGCAGGGGGACCCTGGATGAGCTGGGCGTGGCACCGGAACAGGTGCAGATCTTCATGGGCACCTTCGGCAAGGCGCTGGGGGTGGGCGGGGCCTTCGTCGGCGGCAGCCGCGAACTGGTGGACTACCTGCTCAATTTTGGCCGCGGCTATGTGTACAGCACCCACCTGCCGCCGCCCCAGGCCGCCGC
>NZ_NMUO01000040.1 GCF_002237365.1 Zobellella denitrificans | reverse complement strand
ATGCGCG
Source organism: Zobellella denitrificans (assembly GCF_002237365.1). Classification (GTDB taxonomy): domain Bacteria; phylum Pseudomonadota; class Gammaproteobacteria; order Enterobacterales; family Aeromonadaceae; genus Oceanimonas; species Oceanimonas denitrificans. The sequence continues at coordinate 30,819 of NZ_NMUO01000040.1, read as the reverse complement.
GTGCCCTCTGAAATATCCGCCCGGCACTGCTGTCGCAGCCTTGCCAGCCTATTATTTTCACACCTCACCCCTCACCCCTCACCCCTCACATATTTATTTCACTTCCACGCCCTGGGCTTGCAGATCCGCGTGGTAGGAAGAGCGGACGAAGGGACCGCAGGCGGCGTGGCTGAAGCCGATGCTGTCGGCCACGGCTTTCAGTTCGTCGAACTCGGCGGGCGGCACGTAGCGCTTCACCGGCAGGTGGTGGCGGCTCGGCTGCAGGTACTGGCCCAGGGTCAGCATGGTCACGTTGTGCGCACGCAGATCCTTGAGCACCTCCACGATTTCCTCGTTGGTTTCGCCCAGGCCCATCATCAGGCCGGACTTGGTGGCCACCTGGGGATGCATTTCCTTGAACCGGCGCAGCAGCTCCAGCGACCACTTGTAGTCGGCACCGGGGCGAGCCACCCGGTACAGGCGCGGCGCGGTTTCCAGGTTGTGGTTGAACACGTCCGGCGGGGTGTCCTTGAGGATCTCCAGCGCGGTGTCCATGCGGCCGCGAAAGTCCGGGGTCAGGATCTCGATCTTGGTGTTGGGGCTCTGCTCGCGGATGGCGCGGATGCAGTCGGCGAAGTGCTGGGCGCCGCCGTCACGCAGATCGTCCCGATCCACCGAGGTGATCACCACGTATTTCAGGCCCAGCTCCTTGATGGTCTTGGCCAGCTTGGCCGGCTCTTCCGGATCCGGCGCCAGCGGGCGGCCGTGGGCCACGTCGCAGAAGGGACAGCGACGGGTACAGATGGCGCCCAGGATCATAAAAGTGGCGGTGCCGTGGTTGAAGCACTCGGGCAGGTTGGGGCAGGAGGCTTCCTCGCACACCGAGTGCAGCTTGTTCTCGCGCATGATGTTTTTGAGCCCCTGTATGCGCTGGTTGCTGGGAGGAAGCTTGATCTTCATCCACTCCGGCTTGCGCAGCACTTCCTCTTCCGCTTCCGGCATGTACTTGACCGGGATCAGGGCCATCTTGTCGGCGTCACGCAATTTTACGCCGGGCTCGACGCGTACAGGTTTGCTCATAATTTCAGTTTCTCTGTGGTGTAGTAGAGATGTTGATAGCCAAGCTGCTCTGCCAGCAAGGGTACCAGCCGGGATTGGGCTTCTTCAAGGCTCTGGGGACCGCCGAGGGCGCAGCACTGGGTCATGGCCATGCCCGCGTAACCGCAGGGGTTGATGCGCAGGAAGGGCGTCAGATCCATGTTGACGTTGAGGGCCAGGCCATGAAAGGAGCAGCCGCGCCGTACCCGCAGGCCCAGCGAGGCGATCTTGCTCTCGCCCACGTAGACGCCGGGGGCGTCGGGCTTGGCATAGGCGTCTATCTGGTAGAGGGCCAGAAGCTTGACGATGGAGCTTTCCATGGCGGTGACCAGGTTGCGCACGCCCAGCTTCTTGCGGCGCACGTCCAGCAGCAGGTAGAGCACCAGCTGGCCGGGACCGTGGTAGGTGACCTGGCCGCCCCTGTCGGTCTGGACCAGGGGGATGTCGCCCGGATTCAGGATATGTTCGGGTTTGCCGGCCTGGCCCTGAGTGAAGACCGGCAGGTGTTCCACCAGCCAGAATTCATCCTCGGTGTGTTCATCCCGTCGGTCGGTAAAGAGCCGCATGGTATGCCAGACATGCTCGTAAGAGGCCTGCCCCCAGTGTCTGACGGTGAGATGATCCTGCTGCATGGCGGCGTCCTAGAGTACGTATTTGACCAGGTCCAGTTTGCCCAGCTCCTGATAGAGCAGCTCGACATGCTCCTTGCTGTGTACCGTGACGTGCACGGTCACCGCATGGTAGTTGCCCTTGCTGCTGGGACGGATCTGGGGACTGTAATCGCCGGGAGCATGCTGCTGCAGGACTTCCACCACCATGTCGGGCAGGCGGGCATCGGCCAGGCCCAGTACCTTGAACGGAAAACGGCAGGGGAATTCGAGCAACTCATCAAATTTGGTGTTCATGGCAACCTTTACAACGTGCGGTGTTCGATGGGCGGAGGAAAGCATTTCCACAACCTGTGTCGCATTTTTATCACAAAACCGGTTGTTCTAAAACCGGCAAGTTGCAGGGTCATGGCGCCAGGGCCAGAAGCAAAAAGCCGGAAGACCTGCGTCTTCCGGCTCTCGGCGTGAAAGTGAGGGCTCAACTCAGCTGAACAGCCCCTGGATCAGCAGCTTGATATAGTCGACGAGGCGGCTGAACAGCCCGCCCTGCTCCACCTCTTCCAGCGCCACCAGGGGCAGGGTGACCACGTCTTCCCCGGCCAGCTTGAGGTGCAGGGTGCCCACCTGCTCGCCCTTGGCCAGGGGCGCCTTCAGCGCCTGGTCGAGGGTAAAGTCGGCCTGCAGGTTCTGGGCCTGGCCGCGGGGAATGGTCACCGCCACCGCCTTGTCCACGCCCAGGGCGACGCTGTTTTTGTCACCCATCCAGATGCGCTGGTCGAGCAGCTTGGTGCCGGCCTGGTAGGGAGTCAGGGTCTGGTAGAAGCGAAAACCGTAGGTCAGCAGCTTCTTGCTTTCGGCGGCCCTTACCCGCTCGTTGGCCGCCCCCATCACCACGGCGATCAGGCGCATGTCGTCCTTGGTGGCGGAAGACACCAGGTTGTAGCCCACCTGGCTGACGTGGCCGGTCTTGATGCCGTCCACGTTCAATGACTGATCCCACAGCAGGGAGTTGCGGTTGTGCTGGGTGATGCCGTTGAAGCTGAAGGACTTCTCGGCATAGATGGCATATTCCTCCGGCACGTCGCGGATCAGCGCCTGGCCGAGCAGCGCCATGTCGTAGGCGGTGGTGAGCATCTCGTCGCTGTGCAGGCCGTGGGGGGTGACGAAGTGGCTGTCCTTCATCCCCAGGCGGGCGGCCCAGGAGTTCATCAGATCGGCGAAGGAGTTGACGCTGCCGGCCAGGTGCTCGGCCACGGCGATGGTGGCGTCGTTGCCGGACTGGATGATGATGCCCCGGTTGAGATCATCGATGCTGACCTGTTTGCCCACCTCCAGGAACATCACCGAGGAACCGGGAAAGTTCTGGGCCCAGGCGGCTTCGCTGACGGTCACCATGTCTTCCCGCTTGACCTTACCTTCCTGCAGCGCCTGGCCGAGGATATAGGAGGTCATCATCTTGGTCAGGCTGGCCGGTGGCAGCTGCTCATGGGCGTTCTGGGACACCAGTACCTGGCCGCTGGCGTAGTCCATCAGCACGTAGGACTTGGCGGCGATGGCCGGCGGCTCGGGGATCATGGGGGCTACCGTCTGGGCCTGTGCCGAGAACGACACCAGGCCGGCCAGAAACAAAGAGGGGAGAGTGTTAACCATGCGCATAACGTCTGTCGGTTCCCTGTTTTTATGGGCAGTATCTGCCGTCTAGGATAAAAAAAGCTCTGTCAGTTCAGGAAATAGGCCTGGGAATAGCCGGCGGCGATCAGCCTGGCCAGGGTGTCCTCGGTCTTGTTGGCCGGTATCGGGCCCATCTGGAGTCGGTACCACTCCGAACGGCGCTCCACCCGGGCGGGGAAACCATACTCCTTGCTCAGGCGGGCGGCAAGCTCCTTGGCGGTATCGGCGGAACGGGTGGCCAGCAACTGGATATGGCGGCCGCTATGGGCCTGGGCCAGCCGGGTCTCCTGGCCGCTGGGTGCCACCTTGATCAGTTCCACCTTCACCGGCGCCGTGCCGGTCTCCAGCATGCCGAGCTTGTAGGCGGCGGCATAGGACAGGTCGATAACGCGTCCCTCGTGAAAGGGGCCCCGGTCGTTGACCCGCACCACCACCTGCTTGCCGTTGCTGGTGTTGGTCACCCGCACGAAGGAAGGCAGCGGCAGGTGCTTGTGGGCCGCGGTCATGGTGTACATGTCGTACACTTCGCCGTTGGAGGTATGGTAGCCGTGGAACTTGGAGCCGTACCAGGAGGCCAGGCCTTCGTCCTTGTAGTTTTCCACGTCCCGCCATACCACATAATCCTGGCCCCAGACGTTGTAGTCCTTGTTGCCCTGGCGGCTGTAGGGCTCGTAGCGGGGCACGGCGTCCTTGACATGATCCAAGTTGGGCGGCGCCTTGGGTGCCTTGTCCTGGCGCAGGGCATAACGGCCGCCGGCGGTTTCCTTGTCCCAGGCGGCGTCCTTGCCCTGGTGTTGTTGCGGCTGGCTGCTGCAGGCCGCCAGCAAAAGGGCGGCCAGGGGAACCAGGTGTTTAGTGAGATTGTTCATAAGCCTGCTTGATCTGCTCACTCAGTTGGTAAACCGCCATGGCGTACAAAGGACTGCGATTATAGCGGGTAATGACGTAAAAGTTATGCCTGACCACCCAGTATTCGGGGCCTTCCACGCCGTCCAGCCTGATCAGCTTGACCGGGGTGCCGGCATCCAGCTCCGGCTCGATCAGCACGCCGGCGGCGACCAGCTCGGCCCAGCTGTGCTTGAGCTCCAGGGCCGGGTCCAGCAGCGCCTCGGCGGCGTCGGGCTGGGTGACCATGGCCGGGTAGGCGACATCCTCGCCCCATTGCCAGCGGTGCTCGTGGAAATAGTTGGCCACGCTGCCGATGGCATCGGTCGCCTCGAACAGGTTGATGTGGCCGTCGCCGTCGAAGTCGACGGCGTAGTGGCGGTAGCTGGAGGAGATGAACTGGCCCATGCCCATGGCACCGGCATAGGAGCCCTTGGGTTCATCCAGCGTCCAGCCCTGCTCCTTGGCCAGTTGCAGGTAGTGGCCGAATTCGGAGCGGAAGAAGGGGCCGCGGGGCGGATAATGGAAACCCAGGGTATAGAGGGCGTCGAGCACCTTGTGGCCGCCCATGTGGGCGCCGTAGAAGGTTTCCACCCCGATGATGGCGGCGATGAGCTGGGCCGGCACCTGCAGCTCCCGCTCGGCCCGCTCCAGCAGCTCCCGGTGCTCCTGCCAGAAGGCCACCCCTTGCTGCAGCCGTTTCTCGGTGAGGAAGATGGGCCGGTACTGGTGCCAGGGCTTGGCTTCCGCCGGCCGGGTCATGGCATCGATGATGCCCTGCTGGTAGTTGGCCTGGCTCATGGCCTGGGTCAGCTCGGCCAGGGGCAACTCGAACTTGCCGGAAAGCTCCTCAAGCCATTGCTGCTGCTCGCCGTTGGGCTCGGTGGCGTGAATGGAAGAAGTCAGGAGGACGGCCGCGGAAAAAAGGGCAAGGCGCATTCGGTAATCCTTTTATTTCGCCAACAGGCGCTTATGGGTATGAACGGACATGAGAATGCCAAATCCGGCCATCAGTGTCACCATGGAGGTACCCCCGTAGCTGATCAGCGGCAGGGGCACGCCCACCACCGGCAACAGGCCACTGACCATGCCGATGTTGACGAACACATAGACAAAAAACGTCAGGGTCAGGGCCCCGCCCAGCAAGCGGGCGAAGGCACCCTGGGCCTGGACCGAGATATAGAGGCCGCGGCCGATGATAAAGAGGTACAGCAGCATCAGCAGGCTGACCCCGACCAGGCCGAATTCCTCGCTCAGCACCGCGAAAATGAAATCGGTGTGCCGCTCGGGCAGGAATTCCAGCTGGGACTGGGTGCCCTGCAGCCAGCCCTTGCCCCAGGTGCCGCCGGAGCCGATGGCAATCTTGGACTGGATGATATGATAACCGGCGCCCAGGGGATCGCTCTCGGGGTTGAGCAGGGTCAGAACCCGTCGCTTCTGGTAGTCGTGCATCAGGAAGAACCAGAGCGCGGGCAGAAAGGCGGCCATGGCCGCCGCCGCCGCCAGGATCAGCCGCCAGGACATGCCCGCCAGGAAGATCACGAAAAAGCCCGAGGCGGCCACCAGCAGGGAGGTGCCCAGGTCCGGCTGCTTGGCGATCAGCAGGGTGGGAAACACCACCAGCCCCAGGGCCAGGAACAGGTGCAGCAGGTTGGGCGGCAGCGGATAGCGGCTGATGTAGGCCGCTATCATCATCGGCATCACCAGCTTCATGATCTCCGAGGGCTGGAAGCGGAAAGAGCCCACCTCCAGCCAGCGCTGGGCGCCCTTGCCGATGTCGCCCACCAGCAGCACCAGTACCAGCAGCAGCACCCCCAGGGCGAACACCGGTGGAGCCCAGCGGGCGTAGAAGCCGGGCGGCAGCTGGGCCAGCACCAGCATCACCACCAGGGACAGGCCGATGCGCATGCCCTGACGGGTAACGGCGTCGAGATCCTCACCGGTGGCGGAATAGAGGATGGCCATGCTGGCGCCCAGCAGGAGCAGCAGGGCCAGCAGCAGCGGCCAGTCCAAGTGCAGCAGCTCCCACAGCGGGCGGCGGCGGTGTTTATTCATCTTCGCTGGGCTCCTCGTTCTGCGCCAGGGCGGGCAGCATATAGAGATCGAGCAGGGCGCGGGCCACCGGGGCGGCGTTGGAACTGCCCCCGCCGGCGTTTTCCAGCACCACCGACACCACCACCTCGGGGTGTTCGTAAGGGGCAAAGGCCACGAACAGGGCGTTGTCGCGCAGGTGCTCCTTGGTGTTGTCGTGATCGTACTGCTGGTTCTCCGCCAGGCTGAACACCTGGGCGGTGCCGGATTTGCCGCCGGCCTTGTAGGGGCTGTCGAGGAAGGCCCGGCGGGCGGTGCCCTCGCTGCCGTGCACCACCCGGAACATGCCGGCCAGGCCCACGTCCCAGAAGCTGTCCTGCTTGAGCAGGATGGGCTCGCCCTTGCTGATCGGCATGGGGATCATGCCGTCCGGCCCCTTGATGCCGTGAAGCAGGCGGGGATGCACCGTCTCGCCCCTGTCCACCATGATGGCGGTGGCCCGGGCCAGCTGCAGCGGGGTGGCGGTCCAGTAGCCCTGGCCGATGCCCACCGAAATGGTGTCACCCTGGTACCAGGGCTGCTTGTGGCGGGCCTGTTTCCAGCCCCGGGACGGCATGATGCCGCTGGCTTCCTCGTGCAGGTCGATGCCGGAGAACTGGCCGAAGCCGAAGCGGGTCATGTAGTCGTGCAGGGTGTCTATTCCCAGCCGGTAGGCCAGATCGTAGTAGAAGGTGTCGGCCGAGATCTCGATGGCCCGGTACACGTCCATCCAGCCGTGGCCCCAGCGGCGCCAGTCGCGGAACTTGCGGCTGGTGTTGGGGATCTGGAAGTGGGGCCCGCCGAAGAAACGGGTGCCGGCGGTGAAGGCGCCCTCGTTCAGCCCCATCACCGACAGCATGGGCTTGACGGTGGAGGCGGGAGCGTAGATGCCCTGGCTGGCCCTGTTGATCAGGGGACGGTTGGGATCGTTGAGCAGGGCCCGGTATTCGGGGCCGCTGATGCCGTGCACGAAGGGGTTGGGATCATAGCTGGGGCTGGACACCAGGGCCAGCACCTTGCCGTCCTGAGGGGTCATGATCACCGCCGCGCCACGCCGGTCGGCCATCAGCTTCTGGGCCTTCTGCTGCAGGCCGATGTCGATGTTCAGGTAGATGTCGCTGCCGGGGACGGGCGGCTGGTACTTGAGGGTGCGGATCACCCGGCCCCGGTTGTTGACCTCCACTTCCTGGTAGCCGGCCTGGCCGTGCAGCAGGTCTTCGTAGTAGCGCTCGACCCCCAGCTTGCCGATGTCCCGGGTGGCGGCGTAGTTGGCCAGCTTGTTTTCTTCCCGCAGCCGCTCCACGTCCCTGTCGTTGATGCGGGCGACATAGCCGATGACGTGGGTGAAGGTGGCGGCATAGGGGTAGAAGCGCTTCAGGTAGGCTTCTATCGAGGCGCCCGGAAACTTGTGCTGGTTGATGCTGAACAGGGCCACCTGCGCTTCGGTCAGGCGGCTGACCAGCACTATGGGGTTGAAGCGGCGCTGGCGGCGCACGTCGGCCAGAAAGCGCTCCTTGATCTCCGGATCCAGCTCCAGCAGGGCGATCAGGCTGTCGACGGTACCTTCCAGATCCCGGGCCTGTTCGGGAGTGATTTCCAGGCTGTAGATGGGACGGTTTTCCGCCAGCAGCACCCCGTTGCGATCGTAGATAAGGCCGCGGGTGGGGGCGATGGGCACTACCTTGATGCGGTTGTCGTTGGAGCGGGTCTGATAGGTCTGATGCTCGTTGACCTGCAGGTGATAGAGGTTGGCGAGCAACACCCCCATCAGCAGCACTATGCCCATGAAGGAGATCAACGCCCGGCGCCAGAACAGGGAGGATTCGGCGCCGTGATCGCGCATCTTTACCCGGCCTTTTGCCATTCTTATTCTCGGTGGTAGGGATGGTTGTTATTGATGCTCCAGGCCCGGTACAGGCTCTCGGCCGCGACCACCCGCACCAGGGGATGGGGCAGGGTCAGTGGCGACAGCGACCAGGACTGTTCGGCGGTGGCCTTGCAGGCCGGCGCCAGGCCTTCGGGGCCGCCGATCAGAATGGCCACGTCCCGGCCGTCGAGTTGCCAGCGGGTCAGTTGTTCGGCCAGTTGCTCGGTGCTCCAGGGCCGGCCCGGAATGTCCAGGGTGACGACGCGGGCCGACTTGCCCACGGCAGCCAGCATCTGCTCCCCTTCCTTGTGCAGGATGCGGTCGATATCGGCATTCTTGCCCCGCTTGCCGGCCGGGATCTCGACCAGCTCCAGTGGCAGATCTCGGGGAAAGCGGCGTTGATACTCCTGAAAACCGTCGGATACCCAGGCCGGCATCCTGGTGCCGACCGCCACCAACTGCAATTTCATCAGGCCAGGGCCCCGACGGCGCTGCCACCCCAGAGTTTTTCAAGCTGGTAGAAGTCGCGGGTTTCTTCCTGCATCACGTGCACTATGGCTTCACCCAGATCGACCAGCACCCACTCGCCGGCGCCCTTGCCTTCCACCCCCAGGGTGTGCAGGCCGGCATGCTTGGCTTCGGTGGCCAGGTGCTCGGCGATGGCGTTGACATGGCGGCTGGAGTTGCCGGAGCAGATGATCATGCAATCGGTGATGGTGGACTTTCCGCTGACGTCCAGGACCTGGATGTCCCGGGCTTTGAGATCGTCGAGCTTGTCGACGATAAAGGCATGCAATTCGTGACCTTGCAAAGGGGTTTTCTCCTCGATTCCAATTGGCGGCGGATTATAACACGGGCCCTTGGTAGAGTCCCTTATCTCGAATATAGACCGCTACCGGATCAGGCAACAAATATTGCGGATTGTTCCCGGCGCGCAGTAGTTCGCGGATCTGGGTGGAGGACACCTCCAGCCGGGGATTGTCCATCAGGTAGATGCAACCGGCCGGGCGGCGGTGCAGCAGCTCCGCGTCCCGGGTGCCGTGGGTCCGGTAGAGGGCGGCGATGTCGTCATTGAAGTCGGGCTCCCAGCCGGGCCTGTGGCTGACCACCAGGTGGGTGTGGTCGAGCAGCTCCCGCCAGCGATGCCAGCTGTTGAGCGAACAGAGCGAGTCCATGCCCATCAGGAAGCACAAGGGCGTGGCGGGCAGCTCCCGGCGCAGTTCGATCAACGTCTCTATGGTGTAGGAGGGACGGTCTCGCCTGAGTTCGCGATCGTCCACCACCAGGCCCGGGGTCTGGGTCGCCGCCAGCCGGGCCATGGCCAGGCGGTGCGCGGGGGCGCTGTCCGGAGTGGTTCGGTGCGGCGGGATATAGTTGGGCAGCAGCCGCACCTCCTTCAGCCCCAGCCGCTCCAGCGCGCTGATGGCCGGGCGCAGGTGGCCGATGTGGATGGGATCGAAGGTGCCGCCCAGCAGGCCGATGGGTTTGCTCATGGTGAAATGACCAGGGGGTGATCGTCGAGAAAGCCGACGCAGACAGCGTACAGCCAGCGCCAGGCTTCGTCGTCATCGAAGGCGGCCACGGCCTGGTCGGCGGCGGCCAGCATGACCTGCAGCTGATGCAGCTTGGACGGCGGCAGCCGCCCCAGGGCGGCCTGCAGCAGCGGCTGCCGGCTGGACCAGACATGCAGGGCGGCGGCAGCCTGGTGGAAGGACTGGCCCGCCTGCAGGCCCAGTTGCAACTGCTGCAGCTGATCCAGCTCCCGCGCCAGCAGGTGGCACAACATGCCGGCTTCCACCCCTTCCTGGCGCAGTTGCAGCAGGATGCGGCAGGCGCGCTTTATCTTGCCCTGCAACAGGGGATCGAACAGCTGGAAGGGGTTGAAGTGATGGTGGGGCTGGACCTGCTGCTGCAGCGCCGCCAGGGTCAGCGGTTGGGGCAGGGCGAGCAGGCTCAGTTTTTCAATCTCCCCGGCCAGGGCCAGCAGGTTGCCCTCGAAGGCGTAGGCCAGCCAGTGCAGGGCGTCGGGTTCGGCCTGCAGGCCATGCCGGTGCAGCCGCTGGCCCAGCCAACGGGGCAGGTGGCGGGCATCGGGGGTGGTTACCGGCACCAGGGGGCCGGCCTCGGCCAGGGCCTTGAACCAGGCGGCTTTCTGCTGCTGCTGGTTGAGCCGGGGGCCCGCGATCAGCAGCATCAGATCCGGGTGGCTCTGGCGCAGCAGTTCCCGCAGCCGCTCCGAGGCGGTCTTGTCGAGCTTGTCCGGCAGGTGGAGTTCGATGATCTGGCGGGCACTGAACAGGCTCAGGGACTGGCTGGCATCGAACACGAGGTCCCAGTCCAGGCCCTCGTCGGCGTCGAAACGGTGGCGCTCGTCGAAGCCCTGCTCCCGGGCCGTCCGCCGCAGTTGGTCGAGCGCCTCCATCTTCAGCAGGGGTTCGTCACCGTAGATGAAATAGCAGGGCGCGAGCCCGCCCTTGAGATGCTGCGGCAACTGCTCGGGGTAGAGGCGCATCAGAACGACAGGCGGTTCAGCTGGCGCAGTATCTGCTCGGCGGCCTCGCGCTCCATCTGATCCTGCAACTGCTGCCGCTCACGGCTGGAGGCCAGCGCCTGGTCGGACTTGTCCAGGAAGCTGCGGTTGAAGGCGACGTTGAACACCTGGCGCGGCTCGCCGGGCATGTCCAGGGTAAAGCGGGTACCGAAGCGCATGGCGTATTCCAGGGTATCGGCCCGGGCGTTGACCGAGGCGACGGTATTGCCCTGGCCCAGGGGGGCCAGGGTCAGCACGGGAGTGGCTCCGTCCGGATCCACCAGTTGGACCCCGGCCCGTTGCAGCCGGGCCGAGACCAGGCGATAGAAGGGGGTCTTGTCGTCCCCGGCCAGCGCCAGCCGCTGCAGCTCGGGCGGCAGGTTGTCGCCGCCCCTGAGCTGGAAGCCGCAGCCGGCCAGCAGCAGGGTCAGGACGATTAGCCCCCCAGCCTTGATTCGAGTGAGCATAACAACTCCTTTAAAAACAGCGATAAGCTTGAAGCCGGAAGCGTGAAGAGAAGGGCTTGAATAATCAAGCCGTTATGCACTCCTTTTCCAGCTTCCAGCTTCCAGCTTCCAGCTTCCAGCTTTTAGTTCGCCACGATATTCAGCAGTTTGCCGGGCACGTAGATCACCTTGCGGATGGTCTTGCCGTCCAGGTGGCGGGCCACGTTGTCCTCGGCCTTGCCGGCGGCTTCCACCGCGGTCTGATCGGCGTCGGCGGCCACGGTCACCTTGCCGCGCACCTTGCCGTTGACCTGCACCACCACCAGTTTTTCGTCCTCCACCAGGGCTTCGGCGTCGGCCACCGGCCAGCTGGCGTGGTCGATGTCCTCATGGCCCAGGGCCTGCCACAGCGCGAAACAGGCATGGGGCGCTATGGGATGCAGCATCACCACCACGGCTTCCAGCGCTTCCTGCAGCAGGGCGCGGTTCTGTTCGTCGTCCATGTCCACCCGGGCCAGCTGGTTCATCAGCTCCATGATGGCGGCGATGGCGGTGTTGAAGGTCTGGCGGCGGCCCACGTCGTCGCTCACCTTGTTGATGGTCTTGTGCAGCTCCCGACGCAGGGCCTTCTGACCGTTGTCGAGGCGGGCCAGATCGAGCGCCGCCACCGGGCCGCGGGCCTGGTGCTCGTACACCAGCTTCCACAGCCGCTTGAGGAAGCGCTGGGCGCCCTCGACGCCGGAGTCGGACCACTCCAGGGTGAGATCGGCGGGGGAGGCGAACATCATGAACAGGCGCACGGTGTCGGCGCCGTAGCGGTCCACCATCACCTGGGGATCGATGCCGTTGTTCTTGGACTTGGACATCTTGGTCATGCCGGTGTGTACCAGCTCGCGGCCTTCCTGGTCCACGGCGCGCTTGATACGACCCTTCTCGTCCCGCTCGACGGTCACGTCCAGCGGGCTGACCCAGGTCCGGCCGCCCTTGTCATCGGTGTAATAGAAGGCGTCGGCCAGCACCATGCCCTGGCACAGCAGGCGCTTGAACGGCTCGTCGGACTCGACCAGGCCGGTGTCGCGCAGCAGCTTGTGGAAGAAGCGGGCGTACAGCAGGTGCATGCAGGCGTGCTCGATACCGCCGATGTACTGATCCACCGGCAGCCAGTAGTTGGCCTTGTCCACGTCCAGCATGCCCTGATCGTAGTCGGGGCTGCAGTAGCGGGCGTAGTACCAGGAGGACTCCATAAAGGTGTCGAAGGTGTCGGTTTCGCGCAGGGCCGGCTGGCCATGGTAACTGGCTTTGGCCCAGTCGGGATCGGCCTTGATCGGGCTCTTGATGCCGTCCATCACCACGTCTTCCGGCAGCACCACCGGCAGGGTCTCTTCCGGGGCGCCGACCACGGAGCCGTCTTCCAGGTTGAGCATGGGGATGGGCGCACCCCAGTAGCGCTGGCGGCTCACCCCCCAGTCGCGCAGGCGGTAGTTGACCGTTTTGCGGCCCAGGCCTTTTTCCGCCAGGGCGCCGGCGATGGCGTCGAAGGCCTGCTCGAAGGTCAGGCCGCTGAACTCGCCCGAGTCGAACAGCACGCCTTTTTCGGTGTAGGCGGCCTCGCCGATGTCGAGCTCGCTGCCGTCGGCGGGTTTGATCACCGGCACTATGTCCAGGCCGTATTTGGTGGCGAACTCGTAGTCGCGCTGGTCATGGGCGGGCACCGCCATGACGGCACCGGAGCCGTAGTCCATCAGCACGAAGTTGGCGACCCAGATGGGCACCTGCTTGCCGGTGAGCGGGTGCACCGCGTAGAAGCCGGTGGCCATGCCCTTCTTTTCCATGGTGGCCATCTCGGCCTCCGCCACCTTGTGGTGCTTGCACTCCTCGATAAAGGCGGCGAGCTCGGGGTTGTGCTCGGCGGCGCGGGCGGCCAGCGGATGGGCGGCGGCCACGCCCACGTAGGTCACCCCGAACAGGGTGTCGGGGCGGGTGGTGTAGACCTCTAGGCCCTCATCCTGGCCGTCCACCGCGAAGCGCAGGGTTACCCCCTCGCTGCGGCCGATCCAGTTGCGCTGCATGGTCTTGACCTGCTCGGGCCAGCCGTCCAGCGTCTCGATGTCGTTGAGCAGCTCTTCCGCGTAGTCGGTGATCTTGATGAACCACTGGGGAATTTCCTTCTGCTCCACCGGGGTGTCGCAGCGCCAGCAGCAGCCGTCGTTGACCTGCTCGTTGGCCAGCACGGTTTCGTCGTTGGGGCACCAGTTGACCGAGGAGGTCTTCTTGTACACCAGGCCCTTGTCATACAGCTTGGTGAAAAACCACTGTTCCCAGCGGTAGTACTCGGGGGTGCAGGTGGCCAGCTCCCGATCCCAGTCGTAGCCGAAGCCCAGCCGCTTGAGCTGGTTCTTCATGTAGTCGATGTTTTCGTAAGTCCAGGGGGCCGGGGCCGTCTTGTTGTTGATGGCGGCGTTTTCGGCAGGCAGGCCGAAGGCGTCCCAGCCGATGGGTTGCAGCACATTTTTGCCCTGCAGCCGTTGATAACGGGAGATGACGTCACCTATGGTGTAGTTACGCACATGCCCCATATGTAGCCGACCTGAGGGGTAGGGGAACATGGACAGGCAATAGAATTTGTCCTTGCCCGGCTGCTCGGTTGCCTTGAAGGTCTGCTGCTCGGCCCAAAAGCGTTGCACTTCGGGCTCAATGTTCTGGGGATTGTATTGCTCTTGCATCGGTGACATCCGGTTCCGTGAATTGGGTGCTAACACACAGGATAAATCGGCATAGAATACCCCAGGGGGTAACAAGCAACAATAGCCGCCCCGGCTCGACGGAGGAAACTGCCATGAGTGAAAAAGACGACAAGCACAGGAAGGGTTACGAGGCTTTTGTGGAGGAGCTGCACCGGCAGTGGGAGGCGGCCGAGAACACCACCATCAAGGAGATGGTGGAGAAGACCCAGGCCTACATGGAGGCGGCCGGGGACCTGACCAAGGACGAGCTGGCGCTGATCGCCGAGTACGTGAAGAGGGACCTGGCCGAGTACAGCGGCGAGGAGTTCAGGGACAGCCTGTTTTACCGGCGGATCCGTGAGACGGTGTGGGGGTGGCTGGCCAATGCCACCGACAAAAGCCAGCTGGAATGGCGGGAATTCGTGCAGGATCTGGAGCACAACGGCGAATACCGGGCCGGCGAGGTAGTGGGCCCGGGCCTGTATGACTGCACCCTGTGCGCCCACGTCCACGAGATCAGTCACCCCGAGGTGTTGACCACCTGCCTGGAATGCGGCCACGACACCTTTATCCGCCGGCCCCTGCGGCCCTGAGCCGGGCGTGGGGCGGCACGGCCGCCGCCACCGTTCCTACTTGAACAGCCGTCTTCCTTCCAGCCGCCAGGCGGGCTGCCGGCGCCGGCCGTAGGCCCCGGCCAGCAGCAGGCTGAGGGCCAGCCAGGCCACCAGGGGCGCGCTGCCGAAGCGGGCATAGGGGGTGAGGCCGGTCATGCCGGTCACCTCGGCGCGCAGCACGCCCGGCTCGAACTGGGGCAGGCTGGCGGTAATACGGCCCTTCTCGTCGGTGACCAGGGTGACCCCATTGTTGGTGGCGCGGATCAGCGGCCGGCCCAGCTCCAGGGCGCGCATGCGGGCGATCTGCTGGTGCTGCCAGGGGCCGATGGACTGGCCGAACCAGGTGTCGTTGGACACCGTCAGCAGGTAGTCGGTATCCGGCTTCATGTTGGCCCGCACCAGCCCCGGAAAGGCGACCTCGTAGCAGATGGCCACGCTGAAGTGGCGGCCGGCGGCGTCCAGATCCGGCTGCTCCGGCTCGCCCCGGGAGAAGGACGACATGGGCAGATCGAAGAAGGGCGCGAGCGGGCGCAGCAGGTCGCCGAAGGGCACGAACTCGCCGATGGGCACCAGTTGCTGCTTGTAGTAGCGGTTGCCGTGACCCGGTCCGTAGGGGACCGGGCTCTGACCCAGGGCGATGACCGCATTGTAGACCTCGCCGTCGCCGGGGCGGGAGACGATGCCGGTCAGCAGGCTCTGGCCCCGCTCCCGCATCAGGGCGTCCACCTCGTTCAGCCAGGGTGCCAGGTGCTGCTCGGAGGACGGCAGGGCCGATTCGGGCCAGATCACCAGGTCGGCGTCCTGCTCCGGCAGGGTAAGGCCCAGATGGCGCTCAAGGCTCAGTTCCAACTGGCCCGGTATCCACTTGAGCGACTGTTCGATATTGCCCTGCACCAGGGCGAAGCGGCTGCTCTGGGTTGGGCTGACCCACTGGATCTGGCCCAGGCCCAGCACCGCCGTCCACAGCGTCAGGGCGGCCAGCCCCGGCCACCACCGGCGACGGCCGAGCAGCCAGAGGGCGCCGGCGGAAAAGCACAGCAGCCAG
Organism: Zobellella denitrificans; assembly: GCF_002237365.1. Lineage (GTDB taxonomy): Bacteria > Pseudomonadota > Gammaproteobacteria > Enterobacterales > Aeromonadaceae > Oceanimonas > Oceanimonas denitrificans. Next base: position 15,283 of record NZ_NMUO01000040.1, on the reverse strand, counting down.
CTGATGCCCTGCACCCCCAGCACCGGCGCCAGCCCGGCCAATGGCCCTTCCAGCTGGCTGTAGCCGAACCACAGCCCGGGGAAGCCGGTCATCACCCAGCCGCGCAGCCAGTCGGCCGCCACCAGCAGGGCCGGCAGCACCAGCAGCACCCGCAGGGCCGGCGAAGGCACCAGGCGCTGGCCCAGCCAGCAGGCGGCAGCGGTATAGAGGCTGAGGTAGGCGGCCAGCAGCGCCACCAGGAAAAAGGCGGCCGGCAGCGGCAGGCCGCCGAACATGGTCATGCTGACATGGATCCACCACAGTCCCGGCAGGAAGAGCCCTAAGGCCCAGGCGAAGCCTCGCCTGGCGGCGACGGCCGGGGTGGCGCTCTGGGTGGCGAGAAAGAGGCCGAGCAGCGACACCAGGGCCAGCGGCCAGAGGTCGAAGGGGCTGAAGGCTAAAACGCCGAGGGCCCCGCTGAGCAGGGCCCCGAAGGTTGGCAACAAGGTGCGCACTATGCTGGCTCCGAGGAGGAGGTTTCCTGACTGTCCGGTATCTTAACCTGCAACTGCAGCAGGCGTCGACGATCCGCGTGGGCGACCTTGAACACGAAGCCCTCGATCTCGACCTGTTCGCCCTTGGCCGGCAGGTGGCCGAAGGCGTGCATCACCATGCCGCCGACGGTGTCGGCCTCTTCGTCGCTGAAGTGGGTATGGAAGAATTCGTTGAAGTCCTCGATGTCGGTGAGCGCCGCCACCGCGTAGACCCGCTTGCTGATCTGGCGGATTTCGGCGCTTTCCTCGGCGTCGTACTCGTCTTCGATGTCACCGACGATAAGCTCGAGGATGTCCTCGATGGTGACCAGGCCGGAGACGCCGCCGAACTCGTCCACCACTATGGCCATGTGGTAGCGTTCTTCCCGGAATTCCTTGAGCAGCTTGTCGAGCCGCTTGCTCTCGGGCACCACCACCGCCGGACGCAGCACCTTTTCGATGGCGAAGGGCTCGTCGGTGAGGCCGAAGCCGTATTGCAGCAGGTCCTTGGCCAGCAGTATGCCTTCGATGTGATCCTTGTCTTCGTTGACCACGGGAAAGCGGGAGTGGGTGGACTCGATGATCATGGGCAGGAAGCTGGACACCGGCTGGGACTTTTCTACCGTCACCATCTGGGAGCGGGGGATCATGATGTCCCTCACCCTGAGCTCGCTCACCTCCAGCACCCCCTCGATCATGTCCTGGGTGTCCTGGTCGATAAGCTCGCGCTCGCCCGCATCCATAATCACTTCCACCAGTTCTTCACGGCTCTTCGGTTCGCCCTGAAAAAGCTGGCCGAGTCGCTCAAGCCAGTTTTTCTTGCTGGACGAACCGTTTTCTGAGTTCGAATTGTCGTCGCTCATGGACTTCGTTAACCTTCCTCGTCGTCTTGATAGGGATTGGCGATGCCCAGACCGGCCAGGATCGCTATCTCTTTGGATTCCATTATCTCGGCTTCGTCATCCTTAATATGGTCAAAGCCGAGTAAATGCAAGCAGCCGTGCACCACCATGTGCGCCCAGTGGGATTGCAACGGTTTGTTCTGCTCCACCGCCTCCCGCTCCACCACCTGGCGGCAGATCACCAGATCGCCCAGCAGGGGCAGATCGATGCCCGGCGGCGCCTCGAACGGAAAGGACAGCACATTGGTGGCATAATCCTTGCCGCGATAGTCCCGGTTGAGTTCGCGGCTTTCCGCCTCGTCCACCAGCCGTACCGTGACTTCGGCATCCATGCGCTCGCCGGCCAGCGCCGCGCTCAGCCAGCGTTCGAATTCCTGCTCGCCCGGCAGGCCGGGGGCCTCATCGCAGGCGATTTGCAGATCCAGCCACAGGGTCATGCTTTCTTGTCCTCATCGGGATGACGTTCGCGTTTCTGCTGTTCGTCGAAGGCCTCGTAGGCGCGCACGATGCGGGCCACCACCGGGTGCCGCACCACGTCCTCGGCGCGGAAGAAATTGAACGACAGCCCCTCGACCTCGCTCAGCACCTCGATGGCGTGGCGCAGGCCGGACTTGGCATTGCGCGGCAGGTCGATCTGGGTGATATCGCCGGTGATCACCGCCTTGGAATTGAAGCCGATGCGGGTCAGGAACATCTTCATCTGTTCGACCGTGGTGTTCTGGCTTTCGTCCAGGATGATAAAGGCGTCGTTCAGGGTGCGGCCGCGCATGTAGGCGAGCGGCGCCACTTCGATGACGTTGCGCTCGATAAGCTTCTCCACCCGCTCGAAGCCCAGCATCTCGAACAGGGCGTCGTACAGGGGGCGCAGGTAGGGGTCGACCTTCTGGCTCAGATCCCCGGGCAGAAAGCCGAGCTTCTCGCCCGCTTCCACCGCCGGCCGGGTCAGCAGGATGCGGCGGATCTCCTGGCGCTCCAGGGCGTCCACCGCGGCGGCCACCGCCAGGTAGGTCTTGCCGGTGCCGGCCGGGCCTATGCCGAAGGTGATGTCGTGGCTCAGGATATGGGCCACGTACTGGGCCTGGTTGGGGGTGCGCGGCTTGATCATGCCCCGCTTGGTCTTGATGGTCACTTCCTTGCCGTACTGGTAGCCGCTGTCGGGCTCGGCATCCTGCTCCAGCACCCGGCTCTCCTTGATGGCGAGATGGACCTGCTCGGGGGTGACGTCGGGCACGGCCTGGCCCTTGACCGGCTGGGTCTCCACATAGAGCCGCTTGAGCAGCTCGCCGGTGACCTGGGCCAGGTGGGTCGGCCCCAGGATCTGGAAGTGCTGGTTGTGGTAGTTGATCTCCACGCCCAGGCGGCGCTCCAGTTGCTTGAGGTTGTCGTCGAAGGGGCCGCACAGGCTGGCCAGGCGCTGGCCGTCCGCCGGTTGCAGTTCGAGTTCCAGATGGGTGACGTTGGGGGTCAAGGTAACTCCTTTCAAAAGCCGGAAGCTGGAAGCTGGAAGCTAGAAGCTAGAAGCTAGAAGCTAGAAGCTAGAAGCTAGAAGCTAGAATAGCTTTTGATGTCAGGAAGCCGTTGTCAATCGCTATTCCTGCGCCAACGGCTTCCGGCTTCCAGCTTCCAGCTGTCGTTAAGGGGTAAAGGTCGCCACGCCGACCTCGTCGGCCACGCCGTCGGGGCGGCGGGAGAGGATGCTTTGGGGTGACACCTGCACCCGCAGATCCATCTCGTCCTCGCCGCGCAGCAAGGTACCGCGCAGGCTGTGGGGCATCACCTCGGTGATCTCCACGTCGGCGAAGCCGCCGATAAGGCGATGGGGCCCTTCGAAGTTGACCACCCGGTTATTCTCGGTGCGGCCGCGCAGCTCCATGGGGTTGAGCTTGGAGGGGCCTTCCACCAGGATGCGCTGGGTGGACCCCAGCATCTGCCGGCTGATCTGCTGGGCCTGGTTGTTGATCACATTCTGCAGCCGGTACAGCCGCTCCTTTTTCTCCTCCATCGGCACGTCGTCGGGCAGATCGGCGGCCGGGGTGCCCGGGCGGGGGCTGAAGATAAAGCTGAAGCTCATGTCGAAGCCCACGTCCTCGATAAGCTTCATGGTCTTCTCGAAGTCTTCCGCCTCTTCCCCGGGGAAGCCGATGATAAAGTCGGAGCTGATGGTGATGTCGGGCCGGGCCGCGCGCAGCTTGCGGATCTTGGATTTGTATTCCAGGGCAGTGTGCGGCCGCTTCATCAGGGTGAGGATGCGATCCGAGCCGCTCTGCACCGGCAGGTGCAGGAAGCTGACCAGCTCGGGGGTGTCCTTGTACACCTCGATGATGTCGTCGGTGAATTCGATGGGGTGGCTGGTGGTGTAGCGGATGCGGTCGATGCCGTCGATGGCCGCCACCAGGCGCAGCAGCTCGGCGAAGCTGCAGATGTCGCCGTCATGGGTCTCGCCCCGGTAGGCGTTGACGTTCTGGCCCAGCAGGTTGACCTCGCGCACGCCCTGCTCGGCGAGCTGGGCGATTTCATAGAGCACGTCGTCGAGCGGCCGGCTCACTTCCTCGCCGCGGGTATAGGGTACCACGCAGAAGGAGCAGTACTTGGAGCAGCCTTCCATGATGGACACGAAGGCGGTGGCGCCTTCGGCCCTGGGCTCGGGCAGGCGGTCGAATTTTTCGATCTCGGGGAAGCTCACGTCCACCTGGGCGCCGCGGCCCTCAAGCACGGACTTGATCATGGCCGGCAGCCGGTGCAGGGTCTGGGGCCCGAACACGATGTCCACGAAGGGCGCGCGGGAGCGGATGGCTTCACCTTCCTGGGAGGCGACGCAGCCGCCCACGCCGATCACCAGACGGGGGTTGGCTTCTTTCAGCGGCCGCCAGCGGCCGAGCTGGTGGAACACCTTCTCCTGGGCCTTTTCGCGGATGGAGCAGGTGTTGAGCAGCAGCACATCGGCCTCTTCCGCTTCCTCGGTGAGCTGGTAGCCGTGGCTGGCGTCCAGCAGATCGGCCATCTTGGATGAATCGTACTCGTTCATCTGACAGCCCCAGGTCTTGATATGAAGTTTTTTGCTCATGGCACTCTTTGAATTACGGCAAGGGACATGCGTTTTGGACCGGGGATTCTACTCTTTTCTACCGGCAGTGACCAGATAATATCCAGCGCCGACGGGGCCAGAACGATGCCGAAATGACGCCGCATTTGCGGTAGAATGGCTCAAAAATCCAGAGGTTATACGATGCAACACTGTGATATCGCCATTGTCGGCGGCGGCATGGTCGGCGCCCTGGCGGCGGCCTTGCTGGCGCCCAGCGGCCTGAGCATCCGGGTTATCGAAGCCAGGGCGCCCGCCGCCTTCGAACCCGGGCAGGCGTTTGACCTGCGCATCTCCGCCATCAGCGCCGCCTCGGTGCGGCTGTTGCAGCAGGCCGGCGCCTGGGACGCCATCCTGGCCATGCGGGCCTGGCCCTACCGGGGGCTGGAGGCGAGCGAATGGGAAGGCTTTGCCACCCGCTTCGAGGCCCGGGAGCAGGACTGCGACCACCTGGGCTTTATGGTGGAAAACCGGGTCATCCAGCTCGGCCTCTGGCAGGCCCTGGCCCAGTGGCGCAACGTGGTGTTCGACTGCCCCGATGGCCTGGCCGGGTTGAGCCAGGGGGAGGATGGCGCCGAGCTGGTGCTGGAGAGCGGTCAACGGCTGCGGGCCCGGCTGGTGCTGGCCTGCGACGGCGCCGAGTCGCGCACCCGTGGCTTTGCCCGCATCGGGGTCACCGCCTGGGATTATGCCCAGCACTGCATGCTGATCAGCGTGGCGGGGGAGGGCATCGAGCAGGACATGACCTGGCAGCAGTTCAGTCCTTCCGGCCCGCGGGCCCTGCTGCCGCTTGGCGGGGAGCACGCCTCCCTGGTCTGGTACGACGACAAAGAGCGCATCAAGGTGCTGGCGCAGCTGGACAACGCCGTCCTGGCGGAGCAAATCGCCGTTCACTTCCCGCCCCGGCTGGGGCCGGTGCGGGTGCTGGACAAGGGACACTTTCCCCTGCGCCGCCGCCACGCCAACCAGTATGTGAAGGGCGCCGTGGTGCTGCTGGGAGACGCGGCCCACACCATCAACCCGCTGGCGGGGCAGGGCGTCAACCTCGGCTTCAAGGACGTGGCCTGTCTGAGCGAACTGGTGCACCGGGCGGTGGAGGCGGGCCGGGACTTCGCCGCCCCCGAACTGCTGGCGCGTTATGAATGCCGGCGCCGGCCCGACAACCTCTTGATGCAGGGCGCCATGGATCTGTTCTACCAGACCTTCAGCAACGATCTGCCGCCGCTTAAACTGCTGCGCAACCTGGGGCTGAAGGCGGCCCAGCACAGCGGTCCGCTGAAAAACCGGGTGATGAAATACGCCATGGGGTTGTAAGGGCAGCCGTAAGCCGTAAGCTGGACGCTGGAAGACACGCCAGCGGTGCTGCTGAAGGCTGCGCCATTCTTGTGAAAGCAGGAGTGGGATGTGTTGGTAGGGTCGACTTCAGTCGACCTTATTACGGCAATGGAGCTTATGGGGCGGTAAAACAAAAAGCCGGCACAGAGGCCGGCTTCTTGCTTTCAATATGGCTGGGGTACCAGGATTCGAACCTGGGCACGGTGCCGGGATCAAACCCCGTGGCTCCTGATGTCGATAAACAAAAAGCCGGCACAGAGGCCGGCTTCTTGCTTTCGATATGGCTGGGGTACCAGGATTCGAACCTGGGAATGGCGGGATCAAAACCCGCTGCCTTACCGCTTGGCGATACCCCAATTTTGAATGGTGCGGGAGGCGAGACTTGAACTCGCACACCTTGCGGCGCCAGAACCTAAATCTGGTGCGTCTACCAATTTCGCCACTCCCGCTGAGAGTGGTGGCTATGGCGGGATTCGAACCTGCGACCCCATCATTATGAGTGATGTGCTCTAACCAACTGAGCTACATAGCCACATAAGCATTGAGTCGCCTCAATGGTTTTCCTGAAAATGGCTGGGGTACCGAGTTACTAACCTGGGCACTGATGCCGGGAGCAAAACCCGCTGTTTATCCAGCTTTACAGTAAAATGGCTGGGGTACCAGGATTCGAACCTGGGAATGGCGGGATCAAAACCCGCTGCCTTACCGCTTGGCGATACCCCAATTTCGACAACAGAGATAATAAAAAATCTCAGCCATCTTGAAAATGGCTGAAGGTGTTGGCCTTGAACCTGGGCACTGAGGCCGGGAGCAAAACCCGCTTTTCTTCAACCACTTCTTAAAAATGGCTGGGGTACCAGGATTCGAACCTGGGAATGGCGGGATCAAAACCCGCTGCCTTACCGCTTGGCGATACCCCAGCAGAGTGGTGGCTATGGCGGGATTCGAACCTGCGACCCCATCATTATGAGTGATGTGCTCTAACCAACTGAGCTACATAGCCACTTTGCTGTCGATGACTGCTCGTCACCGGACGGGGCGCATTATGCGTATCCGGCTCGGGAGCGTCAACCGTTTTTTCCCGAAAAATAGGCCAGCCTCAACCGTTTGGCCAGAAACTAGGCATGGTGGTGCAGGGCTGGCCAGGGCGGCCGGTTTTTTGTGCGAAAAACAAAAAGGCCGGGGATGAGCCCGGCCTTCTGGCAATGGTGGTGAACGGGTCAGACGTTGAACAGGAAGTTCATCACGTCGCCGTCCTTGACGATGTAGTCCTTGCCCTCGGAGCGCATCTTGCCCGCTTCCTTGGCGCCCTGCTCGCCCTTGTAGGCGATGAAGTCCTCGAAGGCGATGGTCTGGGCGCGGATAAAGCCCTTCTCGAAGTCGGTGTGGATCTTGCCCGCCGCCTGGGGCGCGGTGGCGCCGACGGGAATGGTCCAGGCGCGCACTTCCTTCACCCCGGCGGTGAAGTAGGTCTGCAGGTTGAGCAACTGGTAACCGGCGCGGATCACCCGGTTCAGTCCCGGCTCTTCCAGGCCCATGTCGGCCATGAACTCGGCGGCTTCTTCCGCGTCCAGCTCGGCGATTTCCGACTCCATGGCGGCGCACACCGGCACCACTATGGCGTGCTCGGCGGCGGCGATGGCTTCCACCTCGGCCAGGTAGGGGTTGTTCTCGAAGCCGTCCTCATTGACGTTGGCGATGTACATGGTGGGTTTGATGGTCAGGAAGTTCAGGTAGGCGATGGCCGCCTTTTCTTCCTTGGTCAGCTCCACGCTGCGCAGTACCTGGGCCTGCTCCAGGGCCGGCAACAGCTTCTCCAGCACCGTTACTTCAAATTTGGCGTCCTTGTCGCCGCCCTTGGCTTTTTTGGCGTTGCGCTGGATGGCCCGTTCGCAGGTGTCCAGATCCGCCAGCGCCAGTTCGGTGTTGATCACCTCGATGTCGTGCCGGGGTGACACCTTGCCCGCCACGTGCACGATGTTGTCGTTCTCGAAGCAGCGCACCACATGGCCGATGGCGTCGGTTTCACGGATGTTGGCCAGGAACTTGTTGCCCAGGCCCTCGCCCTTGGAGGCACCCGCCACCAGGCCGGCGATGTCGACGAATTCCATGGTGGTGGGCAGGATGCGCTGGGGCTTGACGATCTCGGCCAGGGCGTCGAGGCGCTTGTCCGGCACCGGCACCACGCCGGTGTTCGGTTCTATGGTGCAGAAGGGGAAGTTGGCGGCTTCGATGCCCGCCTTGGTCAGCGCGTTGAACAGGGTGGATTTGCCCACGTTGGGCAGGCCCACTATACCGCATTTGAAACCCATAACAGTGTCCTGAAAATTACTTGGTGGAATCGGCATTGAAGGCATGCAGGCGGTTCATCGCCCTGGTCATGCCGTCACTGAATAACATATCGGTGGCGCGGACGGCTTCGTCCACGGCGGCGTCGAGCAGGCCCTGCTCGGCCGCCGGCGCCTTGGTGAGCACGAAGCCGGCCACCTGGGACTTGTGCCCCGGATGACCGATGCCGAGCCGCAGCCGGTAAAAGTCCTTGCTGTTGCCGAGGCAACTGATGATGTCCTTGAGCCCGTTGTGGCCGCCGTGGCCGCCGCCCTGCTTGAAGCGGGCAGAGCCCGGCGGCAGGTCGAGTTCGTCGTGGGCCACCAGTATCGCCTCGGGCGGGATCTGGTAGAAGTTGGCCATGGCCGCCACCGCCTTGCCGGAGCGGTTCATAAAGGTGGCCGGGATCAGCAGGCGGACGTCACGGCCCGCGATGCGCACCCGGCCGGTCCAGCCGAAAAACTTGGCTTCTTCCTTGAGCTGGCCACCGTGCAGCCGGGCCAGCTCGGCCAGGTACCAGGCGCCGGCGTTGTGGCGGGTATGGGCGTATTCCGGGCCCGGGTTACCCAGCCCGACGATGAGTTCGATAGGGTGCATATGCAGAGTCGGCCGTTAAAATGACGCCATATTCTAATGAAGAGCGGCAATAATGGCCACCTCGGTGACTTCATCCGCCGGAATAGGTATTATGGTCGGCATTGTGCACAATGCCATGTGTTATTGTTCGCGCTTTCCCGGGTGCATCGTTGCCCGTCGTTCCTGCACGGATGCCTGTCACAGGATTCTTCTCAAATGTACGAGTTATTCGGCTGGGCCCTGCTTGCCGGGGTGCTCAATGCCCTGGCCGGTGGCGGCCTCTTCCTCACCCTGCCGGCGTTGCTGGCCGCCGGGGTACCCAGCACCGGTGCCGTGGCCACCGCCAGCGTGGCGTCCTGGCCTGGTTATCTGAGCGCCTTCTGGGGCATGCGTCGCCAGCTCGGCAGCGGCCCCTGGCTGGCGCTCACCCTTATCGGCCTGGGTGGCGGTGGCCTGGGGGCGCTGACGCTGGTACAGTTCAACGCCGACAGCTTCAACTACCTGGTGCCCTGGCTGCTGCTGGGGGTGAGCCTGCTCTACGCCCGCCAGTTGCTGAGCCGGTCGGGGTTCGAAGGGCCACTCAGGATGAAGCGGCGGGCCTGGCCGTTGCTGCTGGCCGGCAGTTTCTACGGCGGCTTTTTCGGCGGCGGCCTGGGGGTGCTGCTGATGGCACTGACCGGCCAGCTGCGGCTGGGCTCCAACCTGCAACAGCACGCCATCAAGCTTTACCTGTCGATGCTGGCCAGTGGCGCCACCATCCTGGTGTATTCCCTGTCGGGGCTGGTGCACTGGCGGGCCTGCCTGCTGCTGGCGCTGGGCTATCTGATGGGCGGCAAGCTGGGCGCCCGGCTGCTGGTGTGCCTCAGGCCCCGGCTGCTGGCCTGGGCCATCGTCGCCTTCGGCATCGGCCTGAGCGGTTATTATTTTGTGCGCTTTTACGGGTAATGTGGTGAGGGGTGAGGGGTGAGGCGTACCCCCGGTTGCTGTGCACCTCACGCTTTCCGCCTCACCCCTCACGAAATAAAAAAGCCCGCGAATCCGCGGGCTTTCTAGACTTTCAGCTTCCAGCCATCAATGCTCGAACATGGCGGAGATGGACTCTTCGTTGCTGATGCGGCGGATGGCTTCGGCCAGCATGCCGGACAGGGACAGCTGCTTGACCTTGGTCAGGGCCTCGATTTCCGGTGTCAGCGGGACGGAGTCGGTGATGATCACCTCGTCGATCACGGAGTCGCGGATGTTCTGGGCGGCGTTGCCGGAGAAGACGGCGTGGGTGGCATAGGCGAACACCCGCTTGGCGCCATGGTTCTTCAGGGCTTCGGCGGCCTTGCACAGGGTGCCGCCGGTGTCGATCATGTCGTCGACGATCACGCAGTCGCGGCCTTCCACGTCACCGATCAGGTGCATCACCTGGGATACGTTGGCGCGCGGGCGGCGCTTGTCGATGATGGCGATGTCGGTGTCGTCCAGCAGCTTGGCCACGGCGCGGGCACGGACCACGCCGCCGATGTCGGGGGAGACCACCACCACGTTGTCCAGGTTCTTGGCTTTCATGTCTTCCAGCAGCACCGGGGTACCGAAGACGTTGTCCACCGGCACGTCGAAGAAGCCCTGGATCTGTTCGGCGTGCAGGTCAACGGTCAGCACCCGGTCGACACCCACGCTGGACAGGAAGTCGGCCACTACCTTGGCGGTGATCGGTACCCGGGCGGAGCGCACGCGGCGGTCCTGGCGGGCATAGCCAAAGTAGGGGATGACGGCGGTAATGCGGCCGGCGGAGGCACGGCGCAGGGCATCCACCATCACGATCAGCTCCATCAGGTTGTCGTTGGTGGGCGCGCAGGTGGACTGGATGATGAAGACATCGCCGCCACGTACATTTTCGTTGATTTGTACGCTGATTTCGCCGTCGCTGAAGCGGCCGACATCGGCTGCACTCAGTTTGATAAAGAGACGATCGGCGATACGTTGGGCGAGTTCCGGCGTTGCATTACCAGCAAACAGCTTCATGTCGGGCACGGTTGAAAACCTCGGGGTTGTTTCATGGGTGGCGAGACTGGACGGGGCCGTGAACCCGTATTACGGAAGCGAGTTCCGTTATCCAGCCCGTTTTTTAGAATTCTGAGCTGAGCGTGTCTTGCAGGCACCGGGCCGGATGGTCCGGACGGCGAGCCGGCCGCGGCCGTGTCGTCCTGCAGACATCGCCCGGCAGCGGATCGGCCCTTGGGATAAGGGAGAAAGCGGGCCCACCCCCACTCTCTTGCAAGCGCTGCCTAGGATGCCGTAATCGATGACGGGGCCGCCTCCTTGAGTTGCCGCAGGGCGGTAAACAAGGGCGACTGGTTGCAGCCTTTGGCAACGAAGCCGGCGCTGTCCGCCGGGGCCGCTGCCAGGGCCTTTTCGGCCGCTTCCCGGCTGTCGAAGCTGGCGAAGATGCAGGCTCCGGTGCCCGTCATTCTTGACGGCGCGTATTCTAGCAACCAGCCAAGGAGCTTGGCAACCTCGGGGTGGCGCTTTTTGACCAGGGCCTCGCAATCGTTTTCCCAGGGCTGGGCGAGCCGTTGTTCCAGGGATAAGACCAGGCTCGAACGGGGCAGATCCGGGTCGCTGAAGATAGCGGCGGTGGCCACATTGATACCCGGATGGAGCACCAGGTACCAGGGCTCGGGCGGGGCCGCCGGCGTCAGGATATCGCCAATGCCTTCGGCGAAGGCGGCCCGGCCGCGCACGAACACCGGCACGTCGGCGCCCAGCCGGCGCCCGAGCCTGGCCAGTTGCTCCTGGCCCAGGCCCAGTTGCCACAGCCGGTTGAGTGCCACCAGGGTGGTGGCGGCGTCGCTGGATCCGCCGCCCAGGCCGCCGCCCATGGGCAGGCGCTTGGTCAGGTGGATACGTGCGCCCTTGGTGCAGCCGGTCTTGCTCTGCAGCAGGCGAGCGGCCCGAATGATGAGATTCTGCTCCGGCGCGACCCCGGGCAGGGCTGGGCTCAGGCTGAGCTCGCCGTCGGGGGCCGGCTCGAAGCCGAGTTCGTCACCGTGATCCAGAAACTGGAACAGGGTCTGCAGGTTGTGGTAGCCGTCGTCGCGGCGGCCGGTAATGTACAGGAACAGGTTCAGCTTGGCGGGGGCGGGCAGGACTATCATGGTTTCAGCTCCCACTGGTTGATGGCCAGGCGCAGGGTGGTGGTGTCGTGGCTCAGGTCGAGCCGGCTCGGCAGCCAGAGGCCGTCGATGCGGGTATATCCCAGGTAGTTGAGCCGCCAGCCGTGGGAGCGCAGGCTCTGCGGCCGGCCGTCGGCGTCGTACTCCACCTGGTCCGCCTCGCCGGGCAGGCCCTTGATCCAGTGGGCCAGCTGCTCCACCGGCAGATCCCAGCCGGTCAGGCGGAACACCAGGTCCCGGGCATTGCCGGCGGAGTGCAGCTGCCCCTCGCTGTCGGTAAGCTGGATGGCGCCCTGGCGGCGGCTGAGGTCGAACACCCGCCGGCCCACCACGTTGGTCAGGTTCATCCGGTAATCGTCCTGTTCCTGGCGCCAGAACAGGCTGAGGCTGCCGCGCTCGTCTGGGGTGATGATGCCGAGCCGGGCCGACAGTTGCCAGTCCTGCAGCCGGGCCAGGGTGGCCTGCTGGGCCTGCCAGGAACCGGGGGGCGCTTCCTGGGCGCGGTAGGCACAGCCGGAGAGAAACAGCAGAAGGAAAACAGTGACTAAGGCGCGCACGGGAGACTCCCTGGTGAGATTTGGGCCCAGTATAAGGGCAAGGTCGGCGCCTTTTAAAGCCTTACCCTTTCTCGTACAATAGCCGGCTACACGTAAAGATGTTGTGAGCCGCAGAAAACCCTCATGAGCCTGCTGGTACTGGGAATCAATCATAAGACAGCCACGGTCGCCCTGCGCGAGCGGGTGGCGTTCGGGCCCGATATTGCCCCCAAGGCACTGCAGGAGCTGATGCACACCCGAGGGGTGGAGGAGGCGGTGATCGTTTCCACCTGCAACCGTACCGAACTCTACTGCTGCCTGGATCAGCGGGGGGAAAGCGACGCCGTGCGCCACTGGCTGCAGCACTTCCACCACCTGGACGAGGACGAGCTGACCTCCTGCCTGTACCAGCACCAGGGCGAAGAGGCGGTGCGTCACCTGATGCGGGTGGCCTGCGGCCTGGACTCCCTGGTGCTGGGCGAACCACAGATCCTGGGCCAGATCAAGCAGGCCTACAACCAGTCGCACCAGGTGGGCAGCCTCAAGGGCATCCTCGAGCGGCTGTTCCAGAAGTCGTTCTCGGTGGCCAAGCGGGTACGCACCGAAACCGAGATCGGCGCCAGCGCGGTGTCGGTGGCCTTTGCCGCCGTCAGCCTGGCCAAGCGCATCTTCTCGGATCTGGGGCGCACCAAGGTGCTGCTGGTGGGGGCGGGTGAAACCGTGGAACTGGTGGCACGCCACCTGAAGGAACAATCAGTTTCGCGCATCATGGTTGCCAACCGCACCCTGGAGCGGGCCCAGAACCTGGCCCGGGAGTTCGAGGCCGAGGTGATGACCCTGGAGCAGATCCCCGACTACCTGCCCCAGGCCGATATCGTCATCAGCTCCACCGCCAGCCCCCTGCCGATCATCGGCAAGGGCATGGTGGAGCGGGCGATCAAGGCCCGCCGGCACAAGCCCATACTGCTGGTGGACATCGCGGTGCCGCGGGACATCGAACCCGAGGTGGACGAGCTGAGCGATGCCTACCTCTACACGGTGGACGATCTGCAGGGCATCATCGAGCAGAACCTGGAGGCCCGCAAGCGCGCGGCCGGCCAGGCCGAGCGCATCATACTGGAAGAGCGGGACCAGTTCATGGGCTGGTTCCGCTCGCTCAAGTCGGTGGATCTGATCCGCGACTACCGCACCCAGGCCGACGCCGTGCGCGAGCAGGAGCTCGGCCGGGCGCTGCAGGCCCTGGCCCAGGGCGAGGACCCGGCCAAAACCATGGGGGAGCTGGCCCGGCGCCTCACCAACAAGCTTATCCATACTCCCACCCAGGCGCTGAGCCAGGCGGGCAAGGACGGCGATCAGGAAATCCTGGCCGTGCTGGCCCAGAGCCTGGGCCTCGGCCAGCGCTGACAAGGCCATAGCGGCGAGACACAGATGAACGAATCCATACTGAAGAAACTGGAAGGCCTGCAGGAGCGCTACGAAGAGGTGCAGGCGCTGCTGGGCGAGGCCTCCGTCATCAACAACCAGGACCAGTACCGGGCCCTGACCCGGGAGTACGCCCAGTTGGAAGACGTGGTGGGCTGCTTTCGCCGCTACCGCCAGGCCGAGGCGGATCTGGCCGGTGCGCGGGAAATGCTGGCGGAAGACGACGCCGAACTCAGGGCCATGGCCGAAGAGGAAATCGACGCCGCCGAGTCCGCCATCGAGGAACTGGGCCGCGAGCTGCAGATCCTGCTGCTGCCCAAGGATCCCAAGGACGACAACAACTGTTTCCTGGAGATCCGCGCCGGGGCCGGCGGCGACGAGGCGGCCATCTTCGCCGGCGATCTGTTCCGCATGTACAGCCGCTACGCCGAGACCCGGCGCTGGCGCATCGAGATCGTCAGCGCCAGCGAAGGGGAGCATGGCGGCTTCAAGGAAATCATCGCCCGCATCGAGGGGGCCGGCGCCTACGGCAAGCTCAAGTTCGAGTCCGGCGGCCACCGGGTGCAGCGGGTGCCCGAGACCGAGTCCCAGGGCCGCATCCATACCTCCGCCTGCACGGTGGCGGTGCTGCCCGAGATCCCCGAGGCCGAGGTGCCCGAGATCAACGCGGCGGATCTGAAGGTGGACACCTTCCGCGCCTCCGGCGCCGGCGGCCAGCACGTCAACAAGACCGACTCCGCCATCCGCATCACCCACCTGCCCACCGGCATGGTGGTGGAATGCCAGGACGAGCGCTCCCAGCACAAGAACCGGGCCAAGGCCATGGCGGTGCTGGCCTCGCGCCTGGCCCAGATGGAGCAGGACAAACGCCAGGCCGAGGAGCAGAACACCCGCCGCAACCTGCTCGGCAGCGGCGATCGTTCCGATCGCATCCGCACCTACAACTATCCCCAGGGGCGGGTGTCGGACCACCGCATCAACCTGACCCTGTACCGGCTGAGCGAAGTGCTCGAAGGCCAGCTCGAGATGCTGACCCAGCCGATACTGCAGGAGCACCAGGCCGACTTGCTGGCCGCCCTGGCGGGACAGTAAATGACCCTGGCCGAGCTGCGCCAACGGCTGCGCGAACAACTGGCGGGGGGCGAGTCGCCCGCCCTGGATGTGGACGTGCTGCTGTGCCACGTGCTGGGCAAGCCGCGCAGTTTCCTGCTGGCCTGGCCGGAACACGAGATCACGCCGGCCGAGCAGGCCGAGCTGGCCGCCCTGGTGGTCCGGCGGCAACGAGGCGAGCCGGTGGCGCACCTCACCGGCCGACGCGAGTTCTGGTCGCTGGAGCTCGAGGTCTCCCCCGACACCCTGATCCCCCGGCCCGATACCGAACTCATGGTGGAGGCGGCCCTGGCGCGGCTGCCGGCCGGCCCCGCCACCC
>NZ_NMUO01000004.1 GCF_002237365.1 Zobellella denitrificans | reverse complement strand
GCCTGTGCCACTGGCAGGCCTGGCGGCTGGCACCGGCCTTCCGTGCCATCCCCGCCGTCAACACCAGCCGGGAGCCGGATCCGCTGGCGCAGGCCGCCGGCGAGGATCCCGGCCTGCTGCGCCAGGCCGCCATCTGCCGGCGCATGGTGGACAAGGGCATCAGCATCCTGATCCAGGGGGAAACCGGCACCGGCAAGGAAGTCTGGGCCCGGGCACTGCATAACAGCAGCGCACGGCGCGACAAGCCCTTCGTGACCCTCAACTGCGCCGCCATTCCCGAAAGCCTGATCGAAAGCGAGCTGTTCGGCTACGGCGCCGGCAGCTTTACCGGGGCGCTCAGGGGCGGCAAGGTGGGCAAGATCGCCGCCAGCTCCGGCGGCACCCTGTTTCTGGACGAGATTGGCGACATGCCACTGGCGTTGCAGACCCGGCTGTTGCGGGTGCTGGCGGAGCAGGAGGTGACCCCGGTGGGCGAACTCAGGCCGGTGCCGGTCGAGCTCAACGTGATCTGCGCCACCCACCGGGAGCTGACCGGACTGGTGGCCGAGGGACGGTTTCGGGAAGATCTCTACTACCGGATCAGCGCGCTCAAGGTCGCCCTGCCGCCGCTGCGGGAGCGGCAGGACCGCCGGGCCCTGATCCGGCGGCTGCTGGCGGAGCTGGCGGACGGGACGGTCCCGTCGCTCGGCGCCGAGGTGGAACAACGGCTGCTCGGCTATGCCTGGCCCGGCAATATCCGCCAGCTCAAGAGCGTGCTGCAGTATGCCCTGGCCATGGCCGATGAGGAAACGATCGGGCCCGAACACCTGCCCGACGAGGTGACCGGCCCCGGTCTCGCACCATCACGGGAAGAGGAGGCGCGTCCGCCCCTGGCGGCGGTCCGGGAGCAGCAGGAGCGGCAGCTGTTGCTGGATACCCTGGAACAACACCAGTGGATCATCACCCGGACGGCCGAGGCGCTCGGCATCAGCCGGGCCACCCTGCACCGCAAGATCAACCGCCACGGCCTG
Organism: Zobellella denitrificans; assembly: GCF_002237365.1. Classification (GTDB taxonomy): domain Bacteria; phylum Pseudomonadota; class Gammaproteobacteria; order Enterobacterales; family Aeromonadaceae; genus Oceanimonas; species Oceanimonas denitrificans. Next base: position 85,948 of record NZ_NMUO01000004.1, on the reverse strand, counting down.
GTGTCGCCCAACAAGGGCGGGCGCTGAACTCAGCGGCGCAGCTCGAACAGGAATTTCAGCCGGCGGGGCTCGTTGCCCTGCTCGATATCCAGCACCCAGGCCCAGACCATGCGGGCCTCGGTGCAGGCCCCCACCAGCGCCTGACCCTGCCAGTGGCCGGGCTCGCCCTGCTCCAGCAGGGCCGGCAGGGTGCCCATGTACATGCTCTCCCCTTCCAGCACGCTGCGGGTCACCCTTACCTGCGGATCGGAGAAGCGCACCTCCAGCCGGAAGGGCTGCTCGGCCGCCAGCGGCTCCGCCAGCAGCCGTGCTTCTATTTCCAGGCCATCCAGGTGTTGCTGGCAGGCTTCGTGAGCGATGTCACAAAAATCAACATTTTCTTTCTCTAATACAGTGGTATCTTGGCCATCGGCGCAGGTTCGCAGCCAAAAGGCTCCCGACAAAATCCCCAACACCACCAAGATTTGCACCAGCTTGGGGCCGGTCAGACGGTCTCTCATACCAATTTATATCCTGTATTGCATACAATTCACTGCGCCGATTGATCTCGATCAAGGCGGGCCCTTATGCCTTGTGGCGGGGTTAAGTGGTAATCATATTACTGTTTATACTGTTATTTTTGCAGCCACTCATTTATCATCTGCGCGGTGTTTTCAGTGCCTCCCGATTTTCTTTGTTAACAAACAGTTAACGAAGCCGTTCGAGCGCCTGGAGATACCGATGAAAAACGGTTGTCTTTAATCCTTCCGACGTGAGCACCCCGGGTGGTCACAAACCTGAATAACAGCAGTGGAAGCGGAACTATAACGATGAGTCAAACTAATAATCAACCAAACTACAACTACACAGTAGTTCGTCAGTTTACGGTCATGACCGTGATCTGGGGCGTTGTGGGTATGTCGTTGGGCGTGCTTATCGCAGCACAACTTATCTGGCCTGCCCTCAACTTCGAGACGCCCTGGCTGACCTACAGCCGGTTGCGTCCCCTGCACACCAATGCGGTAATTTTCGCCTTTGGTGTCAGTGCCCTGATGGCGACCTCCTTCTATGTGGTTCAACGCACCTGTCAGACCCGCCTGTTCGGCGGCCCCCTGGCATCCTTCGTGTTCTGGGGCTGGCAGGCCATCATCCTCTCCGCGGTGATCACCCTGCCCCTCGGCTACACCACCAGCAAGGAATACGCCGAGCTGGAGTGGCCGATCGACATCGCCATCGCCGTGGTATGGGTGGCCTACGCCATCGTGTTCTTCGGCACCCTGTACAAGCGCAACACCTCCCACATCTATGTGGCCAACTGGTTCTACGGTGGTTTCATCCTGACCGTGGCGGTGCTGCACATCGTCAACAGCATGGCGATCCCGCTGAGCGGCATGAAGTCCTATTCCATGTACGCCGGTGCCGCCGATGCCATGATCCAGTGGTGGTACGGCCACAACGCCGTGGGCTTCCTGCTGACCGCCGGCTTCCTCGGCATGATGTACTACTTCGTGCCCAAGCAGGCCGGCCGTCCGGTGTACTCCTACCGTCTGTCCATCGTGCACTTCTGGGCGCTGATCACCCTCTATATCTGGGCCGGCCCGCACCACCTGCACTACACCGCCCTGCCCGACTGGGCCCAGTCCCTCGGCATGGTGATGTCGCTCATCCTGTTCGTGCCTTCCTGGGGCGGCATGATCAACGGCATCATGACCCTGTCCGGCGCCTGGCACAAGCTGCGCTATGACCCGGTACTGCGCTTTTTGATCGTGTCCCTGTCCTTCTACGGCATGTCCACCTTCGAAGGCCCCATGATGGCGATCAAGACGGTGAATGCCCTGTCCCACTATACCGACTGGACCGTGGGTCACGTGCACTCCGGTGCCCTGGGCTGGGTCGCCATGGTCTCTATTGGCGCCGTTTATCACCTCATTCCCAACCTCTTCGGCCAGGACCGCATGTACAGCGTCAAGCTGATCAACGTGCATTTCTGGCTGGCCACCATCGGCACCGTGCTGTACATCGTCGCCATGTGGATCAGCGGCGTGATGCAGGGCCTGATGTGGCGGGCGGTGAACGAAGACGGCACCCTGACCTACAGCTTCGTGGAAAGCCTGCAGGCCTCTTACCCGTTCTATTTCGTCCGCTTTATCGGTGGTTGCTTCTTCGTGGCCGGCATGCTGCTGATGCTGTACAACGCCTACCGTACCATCAAGGCGCCGAAAGGCTCCCTGCAAGCCATCCCCCAACCGGCCTAAGAAGGAGACTCGTGAATGAAAAACCGTCATGATCTGGTCGAAAAGAACGTCACCTGGCTGGCTGTCCTGACCGTGGTCGCCATCAGCTTCGGCGGCCTGGTGGAAATCGTGCCCCTGTTCTTCCAGCAGCAGACCAACGAGCCGGTGGAAGGGCTGCGCCCCTACACCGCCCTGGAAATGGAAGGTCGGGACATCTATATCCGTGAAGGCTGCCATGTCTGTCACAGCCAGATGATCCGTCCCTTCCGCGCCGAGACCGAGCGTTACGGCCACTATTCCGTCGCCGGCGAGAGCGTGTGGGAGCACCCCTTCCTGTGGGGCTCCAAGCGTACCGGTCCGGATCTGGCCCGGGTGGGCGGTCGTTACTCCGACGAGTGGCACCGGGTGCACCTGATCGATCCGCGCGCCGTGGTGCCGGAATCGAACATGCCTGCCTTCCCCTGGCTGGAAACCACCGAGCTGGACGGCAAGCATTCCGCCGCCAAGCTGCGTCTGTTCCGGGACAGCTTCGGCGTGCCCTATACCGATGCCGACATCGAAGGTGCCGAGGCCGCGGTGAAGGGCAAGACCGAGATGGACGCCATCATTGCCTATCTGCAGTCCCTGGGGCATGCCCTTAAATAACCGGAGCCGATGATGGATATCAGTACCTTGGAACGGCTCAAGCCGATGTTGATCAGCTTCCAGACCCTGGCCTTGCTGGTGTTGTTCGTGGGCATAGTACTCTGGGCCTACAGCAAGCGCCGCAAGGGCTCGTTCGACGACGCCGCCAACTCCATTTTTGACGACGAAGACAAGGCGAACGGAAAGCGCCGGGGTACTGAGCAGGATCGCGCAGGAGCTAATAAAAAATGAATACTTTTCTAAGTGTATTTGTAACCGTGATTAGCCTGGGAACCATTTTCGGCTGCTTGGTGCTGCTGATCTGGTGCACCAGGGACAAGATGGGAATGGAAGAAGGGGCACCCACCGGCCACACCTTCGACGGCATCTCCGAGCTGAACAATCCCCTGCCCAAGTGGTGGAGCTATCTGTTCGTGTTCATGCTGGTGTTTTCCCTGATCTACCTGGCGCTGTACCCGGGCCTGGGCAACTTCAAGGGCCTGCTCGGCTGGCAGAGCTCGCACCAGGACATCCGCTCCCTGGAAGAGTCTCGCGCCGCCGCGGCCGCGTCCCGTGAGCAGGGGCTGCTGGTGCAGTACGACCGCGAGATGATCCGGGCCGACGAGGTGTTCGGCGCCCGCTTCCGTGAGCTGGCCTACGAGGCCGATGGCCAGACCTTCCGCGCCATCGCCGACATCGCCCAGGATGAAGAGGCCACCAAGGTGGGCCAGCGTCTGTTCCTGCAGAACTGTGCCCAGTGCCACGGCTCCGATGCTCGCGGTGCCCGCGGTTTCCCCAACCTGACCAACAATGACTGGTTGTGGGGCGGTAATCCGGATCAGATCAAGGCCACCATCATGCACGGCCGTCAGGGCGCCATGCCCGCCTGGGGCGACAGCCTGGGCGAAGAGGGCGTGAAGGAAGTGGCGTCCTATGTGCTGAGCCTGTCCGGCCGCCGGGTGGACGAAGTGGAAGCCCAGAAGGGCCAGGCCCGCTTCGCGGTCTGTGCCGCCTGCCACGGCATGGACGGCACCGGCAACCCGGCCATGGGCGCGCCCAACCTGACCAACGGCATCTGGCTGTACGGCGGCTCCCGCGCCGCGGTGGAAGACAGCATCCGCTACGGTCGCCAGGGCGTGATGCCGGCCTGGAAAGACATTCTGGGCGAAGACAAGGTGCACCTGCTCGCCTCCTATGTCTACAGCCTGAACAACTGATAAGCCCCCCGGGCTTGGATGAAAAAGCCCCGCTCGCCGGGGCTTTTTGTTATATTGACGTCCGCTTTTTTTGTCGTAGGAATTTGTTATGCAACGTCCCTGGTATCAGCAATTCTGGCCCTGGTTCCTGATCGCCCTGCCCCTGTGCGCCGTGGTCGCCAGCCTTTATACCTTCCGCATTGCCCACATGGGGGCCGACAGCATGGTGGTGGATGACTACTACAAAAAAGGCCGGGCCATCAACCAGGATCTGAGCGAGCTGAAGGAGGCCGAGCGCCTGGGCCTGGTGGCCGAGCTTGCGCTGCAGGACGGCCAGTTGTCCCTGCGCCTGCAGGGAGAGCATACCGATGGTGAGGCCATCCGCATCCGCTTCAGCCACCCCACCCTGGCGGAACAGGATCTGGAGCGGCTGCTGACCAGCAGCGGTGACGGCGTTTACCGCTATCGCCCGGAGCATCCCCTGATGGAGGGCCAGTGGAACCTGCAACTCGAGGCCTTTGACGGCCGCTGGCGGATACAGCGGCGCATCAGCCTGCCCATCCCCGACCGGCTCGTGATCCGTGCCGGGAGCTGAGCATGACCGGCTGTTTCCACTGCGGTGAGCCGGTGCCGGCCGGCGTCGACTTTCACTTCGAATTCGAGGGTGAGCAGCAGGCCTGCTGCTGCCCGGGCTGCCAGGTGGTGGCCCACACCATCATCGACTGCGGTCTCGGCAGTTACTACCAGCACCGCAGCGCCCCGGCGCCCAGGGCCGAGGCCGTGCCCGACGAGCTGAAACGGCTGCAGCACTACGATCTGGCCGACATCCAGCAGGATTTCGTGAGCGAGCGGGATCAATTGAAAGAGGTGCAGCTGTCGGTCAGCGGCCTGAGTTGTGCCGCCTGTGCCTGGCTGATCGAACGCCATCTGTCCCAGTTGCCGGGGGTCCGGCTCATCCAGGTCAACAGCACCACCGAGCGGGCCCGGCTGCGCTGGGATCCGGAACAGGTCAGCCTGAGCCGGTTGCTGGCCGCCTTCGCGGAGATCGGCTATCAGGCCCGCCCCTTCCTGCCCCAGGCGCAGGAGCAGGCCTATCGGCGGGAGGTGAAGTCCTACCTGCTGCGCCTGGGCGTGGCCGGCATCGCCAGCATGCAGGTGATGATGGTGGGCTTCGCCCTCTACGAAGATCTCTTCCCCGACATCGATGCGGAACTGGTGCAGTATTTCCGCTGGGTCAGCCTCTGGCTGTCGGTGCCGGTGATGGCCTATTCCGCCCTGCCCTTCTACCGCAATGCCTGGCGAGGGGTGAAAAACCGGGCGCTGAACATGGATTTGCCGGTCTCCCTGGCGATGATCTTCGCCTTCGTCGCCTCGGTCTACGCCACCGTCACCGACACCGGCGAGGTCTACTACGAATGCGTGTCCATGTTCGCCTTCCTGCTGCTCTCCGGCCGCTTTCTGGAGATGCGCGCCAAGCGCAAGGCCGCGGAGAGCACCGCCAACCTGAGCCACCATGTTCCCATGCTGGCCCGGCTGGAAACGCCGGACGGCGAGCAGGAGGTGGCCGCCAGGACCCTGGTGCCGGGCCAGGTGGTACTGGTGACCCCGGGCAGCCCGATCCCGGCCGATGCGGAAATCCTCGAGGGCAGCACCAGCGTGGACGAGTCCATGCTTACCGGCGAGCACCTGCCGGTGCACCGCGGCGCCGGCGAGCGGGTGTTCGCCGGCACCACCAACGTGGAGTCGCCGCTGCGGCTGCGGGTACTGCGTCCCCTGGCCGAGGCCCGGGTATCGGAAATCCTGCGCGCCCAGGACGACGCCCTGCTGGAGAAGCCCAGGGTGGCGCTGCTGGCGGATCAGCTGTCCCGCTATTTCGTGGCGGCGCTGTTGCTGGTGACCCTGGGCACCTACCTGGCCTGGCTGCAGCATGCACCGGACAAGGCCTTCTGGGTGATGCTGTCGGTGCTGGTGGCCACCTGCCCCTGCGCCCTGTCCCTGGCCACCCCCACGGCGCTGACCGTGGCCAGCTCCCGCCTGACCGGGGCCGGCATCCTGGCCCGCCGGGGACATGTGCTGGACACCCTGCCCAAGGCCACCCGGGTGGTGTTCGACAAGACCGGCACCCTGACCCGGGGCGAGGTGGCCCTGGCCTCGGTCAGCCTGCTGGGCCGGCGCACCGAGGCCGAGGTGCTGGCCATCGCCGCCGCCCTGGAGGCCCAGTCCGAGCACCCCATCGCCCGCGCCTTCCGTCCCTACCGGGATCACCGGCTGACGGTGAGCGAGCGGGAAAATCTTGTCGGCCGGGGCCTGCGTGGGGTGATCGACGGCCAGGGCTGGCGCCTGGGCAGCGCCGCCTGGCTCAGCCCGGGCGCCGAAGACGACGCGCTGTGCGTCTATCTGGCCGATGAAGAGGGGCTCGTGGCCCGCTTCGAGCTGGCCGATCCGCTGCGGGACGACGCCGAGCGGCTTGTCCGCCGCTGCCGGGAGCAGGGGCTGGCCACCACTATCCTCACCGGCGACGGCTCCGGCCAGGCGGACAAGGTGGCGCGGCAGCTGGGGGTGGACGAACTGGTCAAGAATGCCAGCCCCGACGACAAGCTGGCCTATCTGCACGCCCGGGACGCCGCCGGCGAGGTCTGCCTGATGGTGGGCGACGGCATCAACGACGCCCCCGTGCTGGCCGGTGCCCACGTCTCCTTCGCCATGGCCGGCGGCACCGACATCGCCAAGAACAGCGCCGACGCCATCCTGCTCGGCGATGATTTGCAGCGCATCCTCGTCGCCCGTCGCGTGGCCGGCCGCTGCCGGCGGGTGATCAAGCAGAATTTTTCCTGGGCGCTGGGCTACAACCTGGTGATACTGCCGCTGGCGGCCATGGGCCATGTCTCGCCCTGGTTCGCCATGCTCGGCATGTCCGCCAGCTCGCTTATCGTCATGACCAACTCCCTGAGGCTGTCCCGCTCATGAACGATCATGAAATCTGGTACCTGATCATCCCCATCGCCCTTATCTTCGTGGCCATCGCCATCGCCCTGTTCTTCTGGTCGGTGAAAAGCGATCAGTTCGAGGATCTGGATCGCCAGGGCAGCAACATCCTGTTCGACGACGACCAGGACTCCCACCGCCGGGCCCAGCCCAGGAATGATGATGACCAGCCAACTTGACCCCTGGGCCGCGCTGCTGATCGGCCTGCTCGGCGCCGGGCACTGCATCGCCATGTGCGGCGGGGTGGCGGCGGCCTTCTCCATGGCGGTGCCCCGGGAGCAGCGCCGCCTGCAGTGGCTCTACCTGTTGAGCTACAACGCCGGCCGGATCCTGAGCTATGCCCTGGCCGGCGCCCTGGTGGGCGGCGTTTTCGCCGGCCTGGCCGACATCAGCCTGGGCAAACAGGGCCTGACCTGGCTGCGGCTGCTGGCCGGGGTGATGATGATACTGCTCGGCCTCTATCTCGCGCGCTGGTGGTTCGGGCTGCTGCAACTGGAGCGGCTCGGCAACCACCTGTGGCGCCATCTCAAGCCCCTGGCCGGGCGCTTCGTCCCCTTTCGCCATCCCCTGGCCGCCCTGCCCTTCGGCATGGTGTGGGGCTGGCTGCCCTGCGGCCTGGTGTACTCGGCACTGACCTGGAGCGCGGTATCCGGCGGCATGGGCCAGGGGGCCCTGGTGATGGCCCTGTTCGGCCTCGGCACCCTGCCCACCCTGCTGGCGCTGGGCGGCCTGGCAGAGGGTCTGCGGCACTGGCTGAACCATCCGGGGTTTCGCCGCTTCTCTGGCATCTTATTGATTTTTTACGGTTTGTTTACAGCAACCCAGGTGTTGCCGGTGCTTTACTAAGCTATTAAGTACCCGTCATCGGTGCTATGATTGTGCTGTGATACCAATATAAAGTGTCGAGCCCATGGGAAATCAGTCTAAAGTCATCAAAGCGGCCCCCACCGGCCGTGCCATTCACTGCCAGGACTGCAGCATCAGCCAGCTGTGCATTCCGCTCGGTCTCAATTCTGACGAGCTGGACGAGCTGGACAACATCATAGAGCGCAAGAAGCCCATCCAGAAAGGCCAGGAGCTGTTCAAGGCCGGCGAGGAGCTGAAGTCGCTCTATGCCATCCGGGCAGGCACCGTCAAGTCCTACACCATCACCGAGCAGGGCGACGAGCAGATCACCGCCTTTCACCTGGCCGGCGACCTGATCGGCTTCGACGCCATCAACACGGGCACCCACCCCTCCTTCGCCCAGGCGCTGGAAACCGCCATGGTGTGCGAGATCCCCTACGAGATCCTGGACGATCTGTCGGGCAAGATGCCCCGGCTGCGGCAGCAGATCATGCGACTGATGAGCAACGAGATCAATGGCGACCAGCAGATGATACTGCTGCTGTCCAAGAAGACCGCGGAAGAGCGGCTGGCCGCCTTCCTGCACGGGCTGTCCACCCGCTATGCCCAGCGCGGCTTCTCGCCCCGCGAGTTTCGCCTTACCATGACCCGGGGCGATATCGGCAACTATCTGGGACTGACGGTGGAAACCGTCAGCCGCCTGCTGGGCCGCTTCCAGAAGAGCAACCTTATCGAGGTGGATGGCAAGTACATCCGTATCCTGGACTTGCCCGAGCTGGCCCGTCTGGCCGGTGCCACGGCAGCCTGCTGATTTCCCATTCAACCAAGGGGCGCTGTATGATCAAGTATCAACGCATTCTGGTGGTCGTCGATCCCGTCGCCGAGACCCAGCCGGCCCTGCACCGGGCGGTGTCCGTCGCCGCCCTCGAGGACGATGCCGCCATCACCCTGTTCCTGCCCATCTACGACTTTTCCTATGAGATGACCTCGATGCTGTCCAGCGAAGAGCGGGACGAAATGCGCGAAGGGGTGGTCCAGGGCCGGGAGGAGTGGCTCAAGACCCTGCTCGAGCCCTATGCGGACAGCAAGGTCCGTTTCGATTTCAAGGTGGTCTGGCACAGTCGTCCCTTCGAGGCCATCATCCAGCAGGTGCAGGACGGCAAGCACGACCTGGTGGTAAAAAGCACCCACAAGCACGCCCTGATCCAGTCCTTTATCTTCACCCCCACCGACTGGCACCTGCTGCGCAAGTGCCCCTGCCCGGTGCTGCTGGTCAAGGAGCGGGACTGGCCCATGGGCGGTCATGTGCTGGCGGCGGTCAACTGCTGCAGCGACGATCCGGCCCAGGAAGCGCTCAACAACAAGATCATCGGCGAGAGCGCCGAGGTGGCCCGGCTGCTGTCCGCCACCCTGCACCTGGTGAACGCCTACCCCATCACCCCGGTGAACATGGCGCTGGAGCTGCCCGACTTCGACCCCCACGCCTACAACGCGGCGGTGAAAAAACACCATGAGCGGGCCCTTTACGAATATGCGGTGCGTTTCGAGCTGGAGCCCAAGGTACTGCACCTGCAGGAAGGGCTGGCGGAAGAGGTGATCCCCCGCTGTGCCGACGAGATCAATGCCAACCTGGTGATCCTGGGCTCGGTAGGCCGTACCGGGCTGTCCGCCGCCCTGCTCGGCAACACCGCCGAGCATGTCATCGACAAGCTCAACTGTGACGTGCTGGTGCTGCGACCCGACTCGCCCGCCGCCTGACGCAACCACTGGCGCCTTGCCCTCGGGGCGCCAGTCACTATAATAGCCCCAGTTTTTTTGGCCGGGGTTATCATGTCAGTTCAAACTGCCAAGCAAGTGTACAATTTCAACAAGCTGCAGAAGCGGCTGCGCCGCCATGTGGGCGAAGCCATCGCCGATTTCAACATGATCGAGGATGGCGACAAAATCATGGTCTGCCTGTCCGGCGGCAAGGACAGCTACGCCCTGCTCGACATATTGCGCAACCTGCAGGCCCATGCCCCCATCCGCTTCGATATCGTCGCGGTCAACCTGGATCAGAAACAACCCGGCTTTCCCGAGCATGTGCTGCCCGCCTACCTGGATGAACTGGGGGTGGAGTACAAGATTGTCGAGGAAGACACCTACTCCATCGTCAAGGACAAGATCCCCGAGGGCAAGACCACCTGCTCCCTGTGCTCCCGCCTGCGCCGGGGCATACTGTACCGCACCGCCACCGAGCTGGGCGCGACCAAGATCGCCCTGGGCCACCACCGGGACGACATCCTGGAAACCCTGCTGCTCAACATGTTCTACGGCGGCACCCTGAAGTCGATGCCGCCCAAGCTGGTGAGCGACGACGGCAGGCACGTGGTGATCCGTCCCCTGGCCTACTGCAAGGAAAAGGATCTGGTGCGTTACGCCGAGGCCAAAGCCTTCCCCATCATTCCCTGCAACCTGTGCGGCTCCCAGGAGAACCTGCAGCGCCAGGCGATCAAGACCATGCTGCAGGACTGGGATCGCCGCTTCCCCGGCCGTATCGAGAGCATGTTCCGCTCGCTGCAGAACCTGGTGCCTTCCCACCTGCTGGATCACCAGCTGTTCGACTTCAAGGGCGTCGACCGGGATTCCGGGGTGATCGACGGCGGCGATCTCGCCTTCGACAAGCCGGAGCTGTCGCCCCGTTTTGTCGACGAGGACGATGACGAGGCAGAAAGCGAGGCCGATTTTGGCGAGCGGCTGCAAATTATCGAACTGAAATAAGAAAAGGCGCCTCGGCGCCTTTTTGATAGCCGGCAAATTTCTTGGCTGATCTGAACTGACAACACCTATGCCCGAGCGGAGGACAAAGGGAGCCGCTCCGCCGACCGTCACATGCCATGGATGGCATGTGCGAGCTTACATGGATGTACTTGTAGCGTGTCGGCGGAGTAGGCCCTTTGGCCGACTCATGCCTGAGGAACAGGCGACTTTGTCGACAAACTGAATGGCGCCGAGGCGCCTCTTTGAGTTACAGCCAGGGGCTGATCCGCACCGCCGGCAGCGTCAGGCTCCGCTCCGCGGCCAGCTGCTGGTCGGACAGCTCCAGCCGGTCCTCGCCGTTCAGCCGCTGCCCCGGTTCGGCCGGCGAGAGATGAAGGCCCTTGAGTTCGGGCACAAAATATTTCCCCGGCCAGCCCGCCATTTTCTGCAGCAGGCGCTGCATCTCATCCCGTACCTGGCGCAATTCGGCGGCGTTCACCTCACCCGCCGGCAGTTCGGCCTGGATACGGATGGAAATATCGCACCGCTCGGGTTGCTCCACCTCCAGCATCACCACCGCCTTGTCCAGATCCAGCTGCTTGTCGAAGGGCAGCAGGAACTGGCCGTGGGGCAGCACCTCCACCCGGTCGCGGCGCTCCCCGGCCACCATGACGTCACCGGACTCGACATGGCACAGGCCCTGGCCGTCCTGCCGGCTCAGGTAAAAACCGAGTCCGGCCCGCTCCACCCTGGCCTTGGCCACGGTATCCATGTGCTTGTAGAAACCGCTGTACCCCAGGGCCAGGGACTCGGCCTGGACACCGGTCGCGGCCAGGGCCAACAGCGTGGCTATCAGCGGCATCTTCATGCGTCGAAATGATCCTTGGACTGATTGAGGGATGTAGGCTGCGGTTCGTCTGTGATCGCCGCCGGGCCTGCGCCCTCGACGCCGCAGGCTTCGCGGTAGATGATGCCCTTCACCACGATATAGAGCGGTGCCACCCAGATAAGGCCGATGCCGAAGGTCATCACCGCCGCCATAAAGCACAGCACCAGCAGCATGTGGAGCAGCAGCAGGGCCATCCACTGGCGGGCGAACAGCCTGAGCGAGGTCAGGATGGCCTGCAGCGGGTTCAGGCCCTTTTCCAGGATCAGCGGAAAGGTGAACATCAGCGCCACGCTCAGCACCAGGGTCGGCAGCATGGCCAGCATGGGCGGCAATCCCAGGCTCTGGCCCAGGGGCAGGAACAGACTGGTGATGAGGCCCATCAGCAGGCTGGCCAGGGCCAGGGGCAACAGGTAGCGGAAGTAGTCGAAGATCTGGCTGGGGCGGATGGGCCTGTCCACCGCCCGGTGGATGCCCATCATGTCCAGGCCACCGCTCATGGGCGCCATCACCATGGAAATGGCCAGGCCCAGCAGGCTGGCGCTCCACACGGACTCTTCCCCTTCCCCGCCGGTCAGCACCAGCAACTGATTGAGCAGCAGCCAGCAGCCGACCACGCCGATGGCGGCCAGCAGTATCGGCAGCTTGGCGCCGTAGATGCGCCCCCAGGCTTCCTGCAGCACGGCTTTGGGGGCCAGTTCGAAGCCCTGCTCCAGCGAGCGCTGCAACCGGGCAAATCGTGGTTCATTCATAATGCGTTCTCATTTCAAGGGTGGCGACATTATAACGGATGACGCCGCCGGGGAAAGCCAGGCTAACCCATTATAAAAATTGGGGAATTTGTCGAAAGCACAAACAGCAAATCCGCATCGTTCAAGCATAAAAATTCGCTTTGCTTTACGGGGGCCGGGGTCTAGAATGCGCGCTCATTTTCAAACCAGAACGCGGCGCGTTTTCATCGAGGTGAATAAGGGCAAATGGCCGAACACACCCCCCCGCTGGTCTCCCTGACCGGTATCAGCAAGCAGTTTGACGGCAAAGCTATCATAGACAACCTGGACTTATCCATTTATGACGGCGAATTCCTCACTATCCTGGGCCCGTCCGGCTGTGGCAAGACCACGGTGCTGCGCCTGATCTCGGGACTGGAGGACGCGGACAGCGGCCATATCCACCTGGCCGGGGAAGACATCACCCGGGTGCCCGCCGAGCTGCGCCACGTCAACACCGTGTTCCAGAGCTATGCCCTCTTCCCCCATATGTCCATCTTCGACAACGTGGCCTTCGGCCTGCGCATGCAGAAGGTGCCGGCGGCGGAAATCCGCCCCCGGGTGATGGAGGCGCTGAAGATGGTGCAGCTGGAGCAGATGGCCAACCGCTATCCCCACCAGCTGTCCGGTGGCCAGCAGCAGCGCATCGCCATCGCCCGGGCCGTGGTCAACCGGCCCAAGGTGCTGCTGCTCGACGAATCCCTGAGCGCCCTCGACTACAAGCTGCGCAAGCAGATGCAGACCGAGCTCAAGCAGCTGCAACGCCGGCTCGGCATCACCTTCGTGTTCGTTACCCACGATCAGGAAGAGGCCCTGTCCATGTCCGACCGCATCGTGGTGATGCAGGGCGGCAAAATCGTGCAGGATGGCGCGCCCAAGGAGATCTACGAATCCCCGGCCAACCTGTTCGTGGCCAAATTCATCGGCGAGATCAACATCATGGACGGCGAGCTGCTGGCTCCCGCCGACGAGGCCGGCGCCTGGCACGCCCAGGTGGAAGGGCGCCGCTGCCTGGTGCACAGCCAGTACCCCTTCAATACCGGCGACAAGGTGTGCGTACTGCTGCGCCCCGAGGATCTGCGCATGAAAATGCGTACCACCGACGCCCCTTCCGAGGGGGTGTCCGGGCGCATCGTCGATCGCCACTACAAGGGCGCCACCCTGGACTCCCTGGTGGAGCTGGAGTCCGGCCAGCAGGTGCTGATCTCCGAGTTCTTCGACGAGGACGATCCCGATTTCGACTATTCCATCGGCCAGCAGGTGGACATCCACTGGGTCGACCGCTGGGAGGTGGTCCTGCCCTATGAACAGCACTAAGGGGTTTCGCGCCAATCTGTTCCGCAACATGGCGGTCAGCCTGATCGTGGGGTGGCTGCTGCTGTTCGTGTTCATGCCCAACCTGATGATCATCGGCACCAGCTTCCTGACCCGGGATCACGCCAGCCTGGTGAGCCTGGTGTTTACCCTGGACAACTACGGCCGGCTGCTGGATCCGCTCTACTTCCAGGTGCTGTGGCATTCGGTGTACATGGCCGGGGTCGCCACCCTGCTGTGCCTGCTGGTGGGCTATCCCTTCGCCTTTATCATCGCCCAAAGCCCCCGCCGCTGGCGGCCGCTGCTGCTGTTTCTGGTGATAGTGCCGTTCTGGACCAATTCCCTGATCCGCACCTATGCGCTCAAGGTGGTGCTGGGTACCAAGGGGCTGCTCAACAACAGCCTGCTGGCCCTCGGCCTTATCGATCAGCCCCTGCGCATCATGTTCACCGAGCTGGCGGTGATCATCGGCCTGGTGTACATACTGTTGCCCTTTATGGTGCTGCCGCTCTATGCCGCCATCGAGAAGCTGGACGGCCGCCTGCTGGAGGCGGCCCGGGATCTGGGCGCCGGCGCCTGGTCCCGCTTTTTCCGGGTGATAGTGCCGCTGACCATGCCCGGCATCGTCGCCGGCTGCCTGCTGGTGTTCCTGCCGGCCATGGGCATGTTCTACATCTCGGATCTGCTGGGCGGGGCCAAGAACCTGCTGATCGGCAACATCATCAAGACCCAGTTCCTCAATATCCGCGACTGGCCCTTCGGCTCGGCCACCAGCATCACCCTGACGGTGCTGATGGCGGGCCTGATCTTCGTCTACTACCGGGTGGGCAAGCTGCTGAACAAGAAGGTATCCATCGATGATTAAGTGGTTCAAGGGCGGCTTTCTGCTGCTGGTGTTCGCCTATCTGTACATCCCCATCGGGGTGTTGATCGCCAACTCCTTTAACAGCTCCCGCTTCGGCATCCGCTGGGACGGCTTTACCTGGGACTGGTACGTCCGCCTGGCCAACAATGCCGGCCTGATGGAGGCGGCCCGCCATTCGGTGACCGTTGCCCTGGTATCCGCCACCTTCGCCGCCCTGATCGGCACCCTGGCGGCGGTGGCCCTGTACCGCTACCGCTTCCGCGGCAAGGGCTTCGTGGGCGGCATGCTGTTCGTGGTGATGATGTCGCCGGACATCGTCATGGCCATCTCGCTGCTGGCCCTGTTCGTGGTGTTGGGCATTTCGCTCGGCTTCTGGTCGCTGCTGTTCGCCCACATCACCTTCTGTCTTCCCTTTGTGGTGATCACCGTCTATTCACGCCTCAAGGGGTTCGACCTGCGCATGCTGGAAGCCGCCAAGGATCTGGGTGCCAGTGAGTTAGTGACCTTCAGGAAGATTATTTTTCCGCTGGCCAGGCCCGCCATCGCCGCCGGTTGGCTGCTGAGTTTCACCTTGTCCCTGGACGACGTGATCGTCAGCTCCTTCGTGACCGGACCGGCTTACGAGATCCTGCCGCTGAAAATCTATTCCATGGTCAAGGTGGGCGTGTCCCCCGAGGTCAACGCCCTGGCCACCATCATGCTGGCGGTATCGCTGGTGCTGGTGGTGACGTCTCAACTTTTGTTAAGGGATAAACGCTGATATGCAATCCTGGTTCCGTCCCCTGGCCATTGCCGTGGCCGCCAGCCTGCCCCTGGTGGCGCAGGCCAATGATCGTCTGTCCGTCTACGCTTGGGCCGAATACCTGCCCGACAGCGTGCTGACCGACTTCACCAAGGAAACCGGCGTCAAGGTGGATTACGCCACCTTCGATTCCAACGAAGCGCTCTATGCCAAGCTGAAGCTGCTGCAGACCAGCGGTGCCAGCGAAAGCTACGATCTGATCTTCCCCTCCAGCTACATGCTGAGCAAGATGGCCCGGGAAGGCATGCTCCAGCCGCTCGACAAGAGCAAGCTGCCCCATTTTGAGCAGCTCGAGCCGAGCCTGCTGGATCGGGAGTTCGATCCGGGCAACCGCTTCAGCGTGCCCTACGCCTTCGGCAGCACCGCCATCGCCATCAACCGGGACGAGCTGGCCGACGCCGAGGTGGACGCCTGGGCCGATCTGTGGGACAGCCGCTGGCAGGGTCAGCTGATGCTGACCGACGATATCCGCGAGAATTTCCAGATGGCGTTGCTGACCCTGGGCCATTCCGCCAACAGCAAGGACGCGGGCGAGATCAAGGCCGCCTACGAGAAGCTGCAGGCGCTGAAGGACAACGTGCTGCTGTACAACTCCGACAACCCGCGCATGCCCTACGTGACCGGCGAAGCGTCCATTGGTCTTATCTGGAGTGACCAGGCCTACAAGACCCAGCAGGACGGCATGAACCTGGAATATATCTATCCGGAAGAAGGCGCCATCTTCTGGGTGGACAGCGCCGCCATTCCGGGCAACGCCAAATCGGTGGACGCCGCCCACCAGTTCATCGACTTCCTGATGCGCCCGGAAATCGCGGCGCGCATCATCGAGGAGCTGGGCATAGCGGTACCCAACCAGGGTGCCAAGGCCCTGCTGCCCGCCGAGGTGGCCGAAAACCAGGTGCTGTTCCCGAGCGGCGAGACCGTGGCCAAGGGCCACTTCCAGGACGATCTGGGCGACGAGGTGCTGGCCGTCTACGAAGAACACTGGGTACGGCTGCGCGCCAACTAAGGCGGCTCCCCTCCCCCATAAAGACCAAAGCCCGCATCATGCGGGCTTTTTGCTATTTTTTCCTGCCCGCCAGCAGCTCTTCCACATAGCGGCTGACCATCTGCGTGGCCGGGCCGTAGCGGTGTTCGTCGAAGTGGTTGTTGACCAGGCTCGGCTCCAGGTTGATTTCCACCGTATGGGCGTTGTGCATGGCCGCCTCGTGCACGAAGCCGGCCGCCGGGTAGACGTTGCCCGAGGTGCCGATGGCGATGAACAGGCTGGCTTCGCTCAGGGCCTGGTAGATGCGATCCAGCAGCAACGGCATTTCGCCGAACCAGACCACATGTGGCCGCAAGGGCTCGGGAAACTGGCAACAGTGGCACAGATCCGTACTGTGCAGCGGGCCGGTCCAGGCTACCGTCTGATTGGAGCGGGGACAGCGCGCCTTGAGCAGTTCACCGTGCATGTGCAGCACATGGCGGCTGCCGGCCCGCTCGTGCAGATCATCGATGTTCTGGGTCACCAGGGTCACCCGCTCCGGCCACTCGGCCTCCAGCCGGGCCAGGGCCTGGTGGGCGGCGTTCGGCGCTACCGTCTGCAGCAGCGCCCGGCGGGCGTTGTAGAAGCTGTGCACCAGCTCGGGATCCCGCTGGTAGCCCTCGGGGGTGGCCACGTCCTCGATGCGATGCTCCTCCCACAGGCCGTCACTGGCCCGGAAGGTCCTGATGCCCGATTCGGCCGAGATGCCGGCCCCGGTGAGGATAACGATATTGCCTTTGCGCACTGAGGCACGCCTCTGCTGGATGAACTTGTGATTAGGCTAACAGCTTGCCGGCCCCGGAGCCAATGCTGCCTTAGTCTAACCAGCAAAAAGCCAGGCAAGGTGCCTGGCTTTGAAGGGTTATTCCGAGTTGTTGAGCAGCGTTGCGTTTTCCACCCTGGCCTTGAGTTTCTGGCCGGGGCGGAAGGTGACCACCCGCCTGGCCGAAATGGGAATGTCCTCCCCGGTCTTGGGATTGCGCCCGGGGCGCTCTCCCTTGTTGCGTAATTCAAAATTGCCGAAACCGGAAATCTTGACCTGTTCACCCTGCTCCAGCGCGCTGCGGATCTCTTCGAAAAACGCTTCGACCATCTCCTTGGCATCGCGCTTGCTCATGCCAAGCTCGGTGAACAGATGCTCTGCTATATCGGCCTTGGTTAACGCCATACGCTCAATCCCTCAAGGAAGCATTAAACTCGTCGGAAAGGGCGGATACGATGCGCGCCACCGTATCGGCGATTTCCTTCTCTTCCAAAGTCCGTTGGGTATCCTGCAACACCAAGCTGAGCGCCAGGCTCTTCTTGCCATCGGCAATACCTTGTCCTTGGTAGACGTCAAACAAGTTTAAGCCAACCAATTGATCTCCGCCAACTTTCCTAACCAAATCAAGGATATCGCCGGCGGCGGTCGACTGTTCCACCACCAGGGCCAGATCCCGGCGGTTGGCCGGGAAACGGGACACTTCCCCGGCCTCGGGCACGGCCCGCTCGGTAAGGGCCGAAAGCGCCACCTCGAACACATAGGCCTGGGACTTGAGGCCCAGCTTCTTCAGCAGGCTGGGATGCAGGGCGCCGAGCAGGCCCACCTGGCGGCCGGCCCGCTGCAGGGCGGCGGACTGGCCCGGGTGCAGGGCCGCGATGTCGGTGCGCACGAAACTGAAGCTCAGTTCGTCGGCGCCGAGGGCCAGCAGGCTTTCCAGATCGCCCTTGAGGTCGAAGAAATCCACTCCCCTGGCGGCCATGTCCCAGTGCTCGTCGACCACCGGGCCCAGCAGCAGGCCGGCCAGCACCGGGGTCTGGCGCACGCCGTTTTCGGCGGACTCGTCGGGGATGAAGGTCAGTCCCTGCTCGAACAACCGCAGCCGCGACTGCTGGCGGTTCTGGTTGTAGACCGCCGCCTGAACCAGCCCCGGCCACAGGGACACCCGCATGGCGGACATGTCGGCGGCGATGGGGTTGGGCAGCACCAGGGGCGCCATCTCGGGGAACAGCAGCCGCTGCTGCTCCGGATCCACGAAGCTGTAGGTGATGGCTTCCTGGTAGCCCAGATCCACCAGGGCGTCCTTCAGTCGGTTGAGCGGCAGGTTCGCCTCCCGGTGGCGGGACATGTCGAGCCGGGCCTGGGGCGCCACGTTGGGAATGCGGTTGTAGCCGTAGATGCGGGCCACTTCCTCGATCAGATCTTCCTCGATGGCGATGTCGAAGCGGTAGCTCGGCACTTCCACCTGCCAGTCGTCGCCGGTAGGAGTGACGTCCAGCCCCAGGCGGGCCAGCATATCGGTAACCTGGGTGGCGGGAATGTTAATGCCCAGCAGCCGGGTCAGCTTGCCGTGGCGCAGGGTGATGCTGTTGCGCGCCGGCAGGTGCGCCTCGGACACCGCCTCCACCACCGGGCCGGCCTCGCCACCGCAGATGGCCAGCAACAGCGCGGTCGCCCGCTCCATCACCTTGTGCTGCAAGCGGTAATCCACGCCCCGCTCGAAGCGGTGGGAGGAATCGGTGTGCAGGCCGTAGCTGCGGGCCCGGCCGGTGATCGACAGCGGGCTGAAGAACGCGCATTCCAGCAACACGTCCCGGGTGTTTTCATTCACCCCGGTGGCCTCGCCGCCGAAGATGCCGGCCATGGCCACGGCCTTGGACTGGTCGGCGATCACCAGGGTATCGCCGTTCAGGCTGACTTCGTTGCCGTCGAGCAGGGTCAGCTTTTCGCCCTGCTCCGCCTGGCGCACCACGATGCCACCGTCGAGCCGGGCCAGGTCGAAGGCATGCATGGGCTGCCCCCACTCCAGCAGCACGAAGTTGGTGATGTCCACCACCGGATCGATGCTGCGGATGCCGCAGCGGCGCAGTTTTTCCTGCATCCACAGGGGCGTCTCGGCCTTGACGTCGATGTTCTTCACCACCCGCCCGAGGTAGCGCGGGCAGGCGGCCGGGGCGTCCAGCCGGATCTCGACCTTGTCATCGATGCTGGCCGGTACCATTGGGATCTCGGGCCAGTTTACGTCCTGCTGGTTCAGCACGCCCACTTCCCGGGCCAGGCCGGCCAGACTCAGGCAGTCGGCCCGGTTGGGGGTCAGATCCACCTCGATGATGGCGTCGTCGAGGTGCAGGTAGTCGCGCACCCCGGCACCGATGGGCGCATCGGCGGGCAGTTCGATGATGCCATCCGAGTCCACATCCATGCCCAGCTCGCCATAGGAGCAGAGCATGCCGTGGGAGGGCTGGCCGCGCAGCTTGGCCTTCTTGATGGTGAAATCGCCGGGCAGCACGGCGCCGACCACGGCCACCGCCACCTTCAGGCCCTGGCGGCAGTTGGGGGCGCCGCAGACGATGTCGAGCAGCTCGTCGCCGCCCACGTCGACCTTGGTCACCCTGAGCTTGTCCGCATCCGGGTGCTGGCCGCATTCGACCACCTGCCCCACCAGTACCTGGCTGAAGGCGCCGGCCACCGGGGTGATGTCGTCCACTTCCAGCCCGGCCATGGTGATCTGCTCGGCAAGAGCCTCGGCATCCAGACCGGTATTGACCCATTCATCCAGCCATGATTTTGAAAATTTCATTATTGCTCCTGCCGCTTACCGGAATTGCTTGAGAAAACGCAGATCATTTTCGAAGAAGGCGCGCAAGTCGTTGACGCCGTAACGCAGCATGGTCAGGCGCTCGACCCCCATGCCGAAGGCGAAGCCGCTGTAACGCTCGGGATCGATGCCCACGGAACGCAACACATTGGGGTGCACCATGCCGCAGCCCAGCACTTCCAGCCATTTGCCGTTCTTGCCCATCACGTCCACTTCGGCGCTGGGCTCGGTAAAGGGGAAGTAGGAGGGGCGGAAACGGATCTGCAGATCCGCCTCGAAGAAGTTGTTGAGGAAGTCGTGCAGCACGCCCTTGAGGTGGGTGAAGCTGACGTTCTCGTCCACCAGCAGG
The DNA here is from genome assembly GCF_002237365.1 of Zobellella denitrificans. Taxonomy (GTDB): domain Bacteria; phylum Pseudomonadota; class Gammaproteobacteria; order Enterobacterales; family Aeromonadaceae; genus Oceanimonas; species Oceanimonas denitrificans. Next base: position 65,754 of record NZ_NMUO01000004.1, on the reverse strand, counting down.
CCTTCCACCTGATGGAACATGGGGGTGTGGGTCTGATCGTAGTCGTTGCGGTAGACCCGGCCCGGGGCGATGACGCGCAGGGGCGGTTGCTGCTGTTCCATGGTGCGGATCTGCACGCCGGAGGTGTGGGTGCGCAGCATCAGCGCCGGGTTGAAGTAGAAGGTGTCGTGATCGGTGCGGGCCGGATGGTGTGCCGGGATATTGAGGGCGTCGAAGTTGTGGAAGTCGTCCTCGATCTCGGGGCCTTCCGCCACCTGGAAGCCCAGCTCGCCGAACAGGGATTCGATGCGGCGGATGGTGCGGGTCACCGGGTGCAGGCCGCCGGCAGACTGGCGGCGCCCGGGCAGGGTGATGTCCAGGGTCTCGGAGGCCAGCTTCTGGTTCAGCTCGGCCAGTTGCAGCGCGTCGCGCTTGCTATTGATGGCGTCGGTGACCGCCTGTTTGGCGTGGTTGATGGCCTGGCCGGCGGCGGGGCGTTCTTCGGCCGAGAGCTTGCCCAGGGCCTTGGACTGCTCGGTAAAGATCCCCTTCTTGCCCAGATAGTGGACCCGGATTTCATCCAGTTCGACGGCGTTGGCGGCAGCCTGGATCTCCGCCTGTGCTTTGACGATCACGTCTTCCAGCTGATCCATGTGTTCCTCGTACTTGCCCGCCTTGGCGGACGCTAAATAATGTGAAAGGCCTTGATAATAAAGGAAATGCCCCTTTTCCGCCACCACTGGGCCGGCCGGGGGCCAACAAAAAAGGAGGCCGGAGCCTCCTTTTTCATCATTATCGCGCAGCGACTTAAACCAGGGCTTCTTTGGCTTTGGCGACCAAAGCGGTGAAGGTGGTCTTGTCGTGTACGGCGATGTCAGCCAGGATCTTGCGATCGATTTCAACGGAGGCTTTTTTCAGGCCATCGATGAAGCGGCTGTAGGACAGACCGTTCTGACGGGCCGCCGCGTTGATACGGGCGATCCACAGCTGACGGAACTGACGTTTTTTCTGGCGGCGGTCACGATAGGCATATTGACCGGCCTTGGTTACGGCCTGGACGGCAACGCGATAGACGCGCGAACGGGCACCGTAGTAACCTTTGGCCTGCTTCAGTACTTTCTTGTGACGAGCGCGGGCAGTAACACCACGTTTAACTCTTGGCATTGTTCACTCTCCTCTTAAGCGGTCGGCAGCATGGACTTGATCTGGGCGACGTCGGACGCAGCGACCAGACACTTGCCGCGCAGCTGACGCTTGCGCTTGGTGCTTTTCTTGGTGAGGATGTGACGCAGGTGGGACTGCTTGCGCTTGAAGCCACCGGAGCCGGTTTTCTTGAAGCGCTTGGCAGCGCCCTTGTTCGATTTCATTTTCGGCATAAAAACTCCGCATTGTTAATAACAACAAACAGCAAGGCGAGCCGGGCAACACCGTTGCCCGGCTACTTGCAGGGCCTTACTGTTTTTTCTTCGGGGCCAGCACCATGACGGCCTGACGCCCTTCCAGCTTGGGAAAGGCCTCGACCAGGGCCAATTCGTCCAGATCCGCCTTGATGCGGTTGAGCAAATCGAACCCGAGTTCCTGGTGCGCCATTTCACGGCCGCGGAACCGCAGCGTGACCTTGGCTTTGTTGCCCTCTTCCAAAAAGCGAATCAGGTTGCGTAGTTTTACCTGATAGTCGCCCTCATCGGTACCGGGCCGGAATTTGATTTCCTTGACCTGGATTTGTTTCTGCTTTTTCTTTTGTTCCTTGGTAGCCTTGCTCTTCTCGTAGAGGAACTTGCCGTAATCCATGATACGGCAAACGGGCGGCTCGGCATTGGGACTGATTTCCACCAGATCTACGCCTGCGGCGGAGGCGGCTTCGAGTGCCTCATTGATGGACACTATGCCCAGTGCTTCGCCTTCCAGGCCGACCAGACGGACTTCTTTCAGTCGGATTTCTTCATTCAGTCGGTTGCGAGGAGCAGGTTTGCCCCCTTTTTTAGCGCCTTTTATAACCTATCCTCCACTGTGTTCTTGCCGCGGGTCCGGATCTCCTGCTGAATCAGCCGGGTCAACGCTTCTACATCGAAGGTGCCGAGATCCTGTCCTTTCCGGGTACGAACCGCTACTTGGCCGGCTTCGACTTCTTTATCGCCGCAAACCAGCATGAAAGGTACCCGCTTCAGAGTATGCTCGCGGATTTTAAAGCCTATCTTCTCATTTCTCAAGTCCGCTTTGGCCCGAATGCCAACATTATTCAAACTGTTAGCGAGATCGCGGGCATAGTCGGCCTGATTGTCGGTAATATTGAGCACCACCACCTGGGTGGGGGCCAGCCAGGTCGGGAACAGGCCGGCGTATTCTTCGATCAGGATGCCGATGAACCGCTCGATGGAACCCAGGATGGCGCGGTGGATCATGACCGGTACGTGGCGGTCGTTGTCTTCGCCCACATAGCTGGCACCCAGCCGGCCCGGCAACGCGAAGTCGAGCTGGACGGTGCCACACTGCCAGGCCCGGTTCAGGCAGTCGTGCAGGGTGAATTCGATCTTGGGTCCGTAGAAGGCGCCCTCCCCCGGCTGCAGCTCATAGGCGATGTCGTTGGCCTTGAGCGCTTCTTCCAGGGCCAGTTCCGCCTTGTCCCAGATCTCGTCGCTGCCGATGCGCTTTTCCGGCCGGGTCGACAGCTTGACCGCGATATCGGTGAAGCCGAAGGTACCGTAGGTGTCGTACACCATGCGGATGCAGGCGGAGACTTCTTCCTGGATCTGCTCTTCGGTACAGAAGATGTGGGCGTCGTCCTGGGTAAAGCCGCGTACACGCATCAGGCCGTGCAGGGCGCCGCTCGGCTCGTTGCGGTGGCAGCAGCCGAATTCCGCCATGCGCAGGGGCAGATCCCGGTAGGACTTGAGCCCCTGGTTGAAGATCTGCACATGCCCCGGGCAGTTCATCGGCTTGATGGCGTATTCCCGATTTTCGGAGCTGGTGGTGAACATGTTTTCGGCGTACTTGTCCCAGTGCCCCGACTTCTCCCACAGCACCCGGTCCATCATGAAGGGGCCCTTGACCTCCTCGTAGCCGTATTCCTTGAGCTTGTCGCGCACGAAGTGCTCCAGCTCGCGGAAGATGGTCCAGCCGTCGTGGTGCCAGAACACCATGCCCGGCGCCTCTTCCTGCATGTGGTAGAGGTCGAGCTGCTTGCCTATCTTGCGGTGATCACGCTTGGCCGCTTCTTCCAGCTGGGTCAGGTAGCCCTTGAGCGCCTTCTTGTCGGCCCAGGCGGTGCCGTAGATGCGCTGCAGCATCTTGTTCTTGGAATCACCCCGCCAGTAGGCGCCGGATACCTTCTGCAGCTTGAAGTGCTGGCAGAAGCGCATGTTGGGCACGTGCGGCCCCCGGCACATGTCGATGTACTCTTCGTGGTGATAAAGCCCCGGCTTGTCGTGCTGGCTGACGTTCTGATCCAGGATTTCTATCTTGTAAGGCTCGTGCCGACGGGCAAAGGTGTCGCGCGCTTCCTGCCAGCTGACCTTTTTCTTGACTACCGGGTACTCGGTCTTGGCCAGCTCCAGCATGCGGGCTTCCAGCTTCTCGATGTCTTCCTCGGTCAGGGTGTGATCCAGATCCACATCGTAATAGAAGCCGTTGTCGATCACCGGCCCTATGGCCATCCTGGTCTGTGGCCACAGCTGCTTGATGGCGTGGCCCAGGAGGTGGGCGCAGGAGTGGCGGATGATCTCCAGGCCATCCTGATCCTTGGCGGTGATGATGGCCAGGGTGGCGTCGTGGTTGATGAGTTCGCAGGCATCCACCAGTTCGCCGTCTACCCGGCCGGCGATACAGGCCTTGGCCAGGCCGGCGCCGATGTCCTGGGCCACGTCCAGCACGGTCACGGGATTGTCGAAATGGCGCTGGCTGCCATCGGGAAGAGTAATTGTCGGCATGCAATGTCCTTAACAGTGGTGCACCCTACCAAAGTGCACATGTAGTGTGTGAAAGGGGAAAATGGGTCTACCGCCCCGACCATCTGGCTTTACCTTGCCAGTCTGGCGCGCCTTATGGTGCTACCCGGCGGCACAGGTCGGGGACTGCAGACTCTAGCAGAATCGGCCGATGGCCGCCATGGTTGCGTCACCCGCCCTGCCGTTCGGCCTTGTGCTTCAGCTGGATAAAGCGGCTGTGGGGAATGTAGAGCAGATCGGCAACCTGGCGGATCACCGCTTCCTCCAGGGGATCCAGCCGCCCATCGGTAAAGGCGATCAGCCAGAGCGCGTGCAGTATGGCCTCGCGTTGCCCGATCGGCAGCGTCTTGAGACGGGAGGTGAATTCGTAGAGGGACACCGCCTCCTGCTGCTGGGCCCGGCCCTGCTCCAGCCAGTCGTGCACTTCCCTCTGGCTCTGCCCGAACAGGCGGGCCAGCAACTGCTCCATGCGCCGCTGCTCAGGCCCGCTCGCCTCGCCATCGGCCAGCATCACCTCGGTGAGCAGGGCAGCCACGGCGACCTCTTCACTGAGTGCGATGGGCGCGGCCGGGCGGGTACCCTCAAACCATTTTTTTATCTTGTTTATCATGGTGTCTCCTATTTTGGGCCCGGTGGACTTTGCCGCGGCCGGCATGGCCTATACTGTTGACAAAACAAGCGTCAGCGGAGGCGTTATGTGGCAAGTGATCGCCAGTCAGATCTCGGAAGCAACCGGCAGCGACTTCCATATCCTGGATAAAAAGCCACTGTCCGGGGGGGATATCAATCAGGCCTTCCGGATTTCCGACGGCCACGACAGTTACTTCGTCAAGTTAAATGACCGCGCCCGGGTGGATATGTTTCGCTGCGAATGGAACAGCCTGGAGCACCTGCTGCGTACCCAGACCCTGCTGGTACCCAGGCCCATCTGCTGCGGCACCACCGTCAGCAGCAGCTTTCTGGTGCTGGAATACCTGAGCTTAAGCGACGCGGACGAGCAGGACTGGCACATGTTCGGTCGCCAGTTGGCTCATCTCCATCAGAGCCACAGCCAGCCCATGTACGGCTGGGACGAAGACAATTTCCTCGGTACCAGCGTGCAGCCCAACGCCTGGCACAAGAAGTGGTCGACCTTCTTCGCCGAACAGCGGGTCGGCTGGCAGCTGAAATTGCTCGAGGAAAAGGACATCCGCTTTGGCGATATCGAGGAAATCGTCGGCGCCATCAAGCTGCGCCTGGCCAATCACCATCCCCGCGCCTCCCTGTTGCACGGTGACCTGTGGCGTGGCAATCTTGCCTTCAGCGAGCACATGGGGGTGCTGTTTGACCCCGCCAGCTATTTCGGTGATCGGGAGACGGATATCGCCATGACCGAGCTGTTCGGCCAGCTTCCCCATGCCTTCTACCAGGGGTACAACGCCGTCTGGCCACTGGAGGAAAGCTATGGCGAACGGCGCGAGCTCTACAACCTCTATCACCTGCTCAATCACGTGAACCACTTTGGCGAACCCTATATCGATGAAGCCAAAGAGTGCCTTTATCGGGTCGTAGCCAGTTAGGAGACTTTATGCCCCACCCCGTGGTGTTGATTACCGGCGCCGCCAAGCGCATCGGTGCCGAGATGGGCCGCTTTCTGCATCAAGCCGGCTATCGGCTGGTTCTGCACTATCACCACAGCGAACAGGCAGCGGCCAGCCTGGCCCGGGAACTCAACGAACTCAGGCCCGGCAGCGTTCAGCTGTTGTACCAGGATCTGACCCGGCTCAATGAGCTCAAGGACATGGCCGATCGGGCGCTGGGCTGCTTCGGGCGCCTCGACGGCCTGGTCAACAACGCTTCCGCCTTTTATCCCACCCCTTTCGGTGAGGCGACGCCGGCCCAGTGGCAGGAGCTGTCCGCCACCAATGCCGCCGCCCCCTATTTCCTGACTCAGGCCCTGGCCCCGGCGCTGAAGCAGAGCCGGGGCGCCATCGTCAACATGATCGACATCCATGCGGAAAAGGGGCTGCAGCACCACCTGCTGTACAGCATGGCGAAAAACGCCCTGGCGACCCTGACCCGGAGCCTGGCCGTCGAGCTGGCCCCCCAGGTGCGGGTCAACGGCATCGCCCCCGGCGCCATCATCTGGCCGGAGCACGAACTGAGCGACGAGCAAAAGCAGCGGGTACTGGCGTCCATCCCCATGGGCCGGCTGGGCGAACCCCGGGAAATCGCCGAGACCGCCGCCTTTCTGCTGAATGGCCCCGGCTACCTGACCGGCCAGATCATCGCCCTGGACGGTGGTCGCTCCTGCCGGGGACTTCCCGAGGCCTGAGCCCTGACACGAGGACAAGCCCATGCGTGACTATTTCGAGCAAACCATTGTGTGTCCCCACTGCGGGCATCATACCCGCATCGTGGTGGACGCCTCCGACGGCGACCAGGACTACTATGAGGACTGCCTGGCCTGCTGCAACTCCATGCACATCATCGTCAAATGCAATCAGGAAACCGACGAGGTGGAAGTGGTCGTGGATGCGGATGACGAGCAGTATTTTTAAACCGGGCGACGTCGGGTCTGATACTTGTATGTTGGCATAATATTATCGAGATGCCATCACCCGCTCCACCGTGTCCACTATCGCCTGGGTCTGGGGATCTATCTCGATATTGACCCTCTGCCCCGGTCGGATGGTGCCCATATTGGTCCTGCTCAGGGTTTCGGGGATCAGGTGCACGGCAAAGCGATCGGCCCGCACCTCGCCCAAGGTCAGGCTGATGCCGTCGATGCCGATGTAGCCCTTGCTAAAGACGTATTTGGCAAGCTCCCCGGGCAGGGAAAACCAGAGGCTGGTGTTGGTCTCGCTCTGCTGGCGTTCCAGCAGCTCGCTCTGGGCCATGATGTGCCCGGACATGGCATGGCCACCGATCTCGTCGCCAAAGCGCGCCGCCCGCTCCAGGTTGACCCTGTCCCCCACCTCGAGCCGCCCCAGGTTGGTCACCCGCAGGGTTTCCGCCATCAGATCGAAGCTTACCCGGTCACCCTCGATGCGGGTCACGGTCAGGCAGCAGCCATTGTGGGCCACGGAAGCCCCCAACGCCAGCCCGGGCAGCAAGGCAGCCGGCAGCCGGACCACATGGGTGCGAAAATCGGTTTTGTCGATGATTTCAAGTACAGTTCCCTGCCCTTGCACAATTCCGGTAAACATAGTTCTTATCCAATATTTAAAAGCAGTTGAAGATACTGGGAAAATGCCACGAAGCAGGCTATATTGCCAACATCTGCCGACCTTCCCTGAGCCTTCCTCTCCCAGCGGACCCGAGAATCCGTGAGTCGGCAGCGAGCCGTCCCCATCATAAATGCCGAGCGAGAACCATCAGATGGCGCTGAAGCCCTATTTTTCCGAAACCCTGCACCTGCTGCGGCTGTGCGGCCCCATACTGGTGGCCCAGGTCGCCCAGACCACCATGAGCTTTGTCGATACCGTCATGGCCGGCCAGGTCAGTGCCACCGACATGGCGGCAGTGGCGGTGGCCACCAGCTTCTGGCTGCCGATCATCCTGCTGGTACAGGGCGTGGTGATGGCGTTGACCCCCATCATAGCGCAACTCAACGGTGCCCGTCGCCATGACGAGGTGGCCGGCGCCGTGCACCAGGGCTTCTGGCTGACCCTGCTGGTGATGGTGCCCACCGGGCTCGCCCTCTATTACTCTCCCCTGGCACTGCACTGGATGAATGTGGAGCCGGTGCTGGCCGAAAAGACCACCGGCTACCTGCACGGCATCCTCTGGGGCATGCCGGCCTATGCCCTCTACCAGGTGCTGCGCAACTTCAGCGAAGGCCTGTCCCACACCCTGCCCACCATGGTGATCGGCTTTATCGGCCTGGCGGTCAACGTGCCGGCCAACTATGTGCTGATCCACGGCAAGCTGGGCCTGCCGGCCCTCGGCGGCGTGGGCTGCGGCTATGCCTCGGCATTGGTGTTCTGGGCCATGCTGCTGGCCATGGTGATCTATACCCGCCGCTCTTCCCTGCTGCGGCGCTTCACCGTCTTTGCCACCATAAGCGCGCCGGACTGGCAGCAGATCGGCCGCATTTTCCGCCTGGGCTTTCCCATCGCCATGGCCATTTTCTGCGAAGTCACCCTGTTCACCGTGGTGGCCCTGCTGTTGGCACCATCGGGATCGGAAGTGGTCGCGGGCCACCAGATCGCCATCAATTTTTCCAGCATGGTATTCATGCTGCCCCTCAGCCTCGGCATGGCCCTGACCATCCGGGTCGGCCACCGCCTGGGCGAGGGCGGCGCCCGCCAGGCCAGGGTCGCCAGCATCGCCGGCCTGGTATTCGGCTGCTCGCTGGCGGTGTTCACCGCCCTGGCCACCATCCTGGGCCGGGACTGGATAAGCGGCATCTATACCGACAACGCGGGCGTGCTCGAACTCGCCGCCAGCCTGCTGCTGCTGGCGGCCCTGTACCAGATCTCCGACACGGCCCAGGTCATCGGCGCCGCCGCCCTGCGGGGCTACAAGGACACCCAGGTGATCTTCTACATCACCCTGGTGGCCTACTGGCTGTGCGGCCTGCCCGTGGGCATGGTGCTGGGCCTCACCGACTGGCTGGTGCCGGCCATGGGCCCGCACGGCTTTTGGATCGGTTTTCTGGTAGGCTTATCGGTAGCGGCATTCCTGTTGATCTGGCGGTTGCGCATTATCTATGAAAGGGTGGAAAAACGCAGTCGGGCTGCTCTGCCTCTGGTTGACGGCCTGTAACCCCCATAACGAGCTGGAGCGGCACTTCCAGACCTACCTGGCCCGGGTGGCCAATGTGCTGGAGGTTTCGCCGCCGCGCCTGACCCCGCCCGATCCCCTGCCGGCCCTGCCGCCCCAGCGGACGCTGCAGCAACAGCAGCAACGGGTCACCGCCGGTCTGCTCGATACCCTCAAGCTCGGCGAGTGCCGGCTGCTCGGCCTGGTCGGGGAACACAACAGCCCGGTGGGCAAGAGCCAGAGTGCGGCCGCCATGCTGCTCTATCACCTGCAATTCCAGCAGGGGCTGCACGACTGTCAGGCCCGGGCCAAGGATCCGGCCCTGCAGGACTGGCTGAGCGAGGTCGAGTCCCTGAAGGCACCGCTGCTGCCCGGCTACCACTGGAACATGATGGTGGCCGAGCCGGAAATCCGCGCCGCCCTGATGCCCCGCGCCCGGACCCTGCGCTTCGCCCAGCAGGGCGGCTACCAGGAAACGGTGGCGGCCTTTACCCTGTTCGACCGCCTCCACCGCCAGGCCCGGGGCCTGGCCGAGCCGGCACCCCTCACCGTCCGGGAACTTAACCTGGCGCTCAGCGGCCTCTACGACAACGATTACCTGGGGCAGCTGTTCTATTCCCTGCACAGTGCCGCCCACTACCTCGAGCAGAGCATCGGGTTCCTGCAGCAGTTGGAGCGGTTCGACTGCGGTCCCCGGGGCCGGGACCAGGCCGAACGGCTGCGCAACGCCATGCAGCACTACTATATCAGGGACATCCAGGCCTACTTCAGCCAGCTCGATCGCCAGTTCGTGCAGCTGGCTCCCCTGCTGGAGCGCACCCTGAATCCGCCAGTGCCGGGCAACGACCAACTGGCCGAGTACCGCCGCCACTTCGCCCTGGGGCTCGACAGCCGGGTCTATCGCCGCTACCGGGAGCTGACCCTGGAACATGCCCGGCTGTGGCAGCGCTTCCTGGCCCGGTGCGATATTTCGCCGACTTGAACAATAGTTCTCCATCCGTTTGTTCAACAAGAAAAAACGCTTGCCCCTGCCCCCGCCCTTGGCTAGTATACGCAGCGCCTGAAGGCGGCCTGCGTTCTTAGCTCAGTTGGTTAGAGCACCACCTTGACATGGTGGGGGTCGGTGGTTCGAGTCCACTAGAACGCACCAGTTCAGCCGCGACAGCAATACAATGCGTCCTTAGCTCAGTTGGTTAGAGCACTACCTTGACATGGTAGGGGTCGGTGGTTCGAGTCCACTAGGACGCACCAGATTACAGTGCAAAGATTTTGCGTTCTTAGCTCAGTTGGTTAGAGCACCACCTTGACATGGTGGGGGTCGGTGGTTCGAGTCCACTAGAACGCACCAGTTACTGAACCTGCCTCGCGCAGGTTTTTTTGTGCCCGCCTTCCTGGCTTCTCCGGTTATGTCTAGCCCGCTCAAACTGAACATTGAAACGACGTGATTTTTAAACCTTAACACTTTGATCACACTGTCTCCCGATACGGTACCTTGCCGACCGCAGACCACCCGAATAACGGAGAGACCCATGAATCATCAGAGTTTGGCCGCCCACTGGATGCCCTTCACCCCGAACAAGGGCTTCAAGACACAACCGCGCATGCTTACCGGCGCCAAGGGCATGTACTGGACCACGGACGATCAGCGCCAGGTGCTGGACATGACCGCCGGCCTCTGGTGCTGCAATGCCGGCCACGGCCACCCCCATATCGCCGAGGCCATCGCCCGGCAGGCCAGGACCCTGGATTACGCCCCCTGTTTCGGCTTCGGCCATCCCCTCTCCTTCGAGCTGTCGGAGCGCCTTGCCGCCCTGGCCCCGGGCAACCTGAACAAGGTGTTCTATACCAACTCCGGCTCAGAATCGGTGGAAACCGCCCTCAAGATGGCGCTGGCCTATCACCATGCCCGGGGCCAGGGTGGCAAGCAGCTGTTTATCGGCCGGGAGCGAGGCTACCACGGCGTCAACTTCGGCGGCATCTCGGTGGGGGGCATCACCAGCAACTACAAGGCCTTTGGCCAGTGGCTGCCGGTGGATCACCTCTCCCATACCCAGGATCTCGCCCTGAACGCCTTCTCCCGCGGCCTGCCGCTGCACGGCGGGGTGGACATGGCCAACGAGCTGGAGCGGCTGATCCGGCTGCACGATGCCAGCCGCATCGCCGCCGTCATCGTCGAGCCCATCACCGGCGCCGGCGGCGTGCTGCCGCCGCCGGAGGGTTATCTCAAGCGCCTGCGCGAGATCTGCGACCGGCACGACATATTGCTGATCTTCGACGAGGTGATCTGCGGCTTCGGCCGGACCGGCGAAGCCTTTGCCAGCCAGACCTTCGACGTGTTGCCCGACATCATGACCACGGCCAAGGGCCTGACCAACGGCGCCGCCCCCATGGGCGCGGTGTTCGCCGGCGATCATATCTACCAGGCGGTGGTGGACGAAGGCGGCCCGGGGGTGGAATTCTTCCACGGCTATACCTATTCGGCCCACCCGCTGGCCTGCGCCGCCGCCATGGCCACCCTGGATATCTACGAGCAGGGCGGCCTGCTGCGCCGGGGCGCCCAGGGCGGCGACATCGCCAGTTATTTTGAGCAGGGCCTGCACAGCCTGAAAGGGTTGCCGGGGGTCATCGATATCCGCAACTATGCGCTGATCGCCGCCGTCGAGTTCGAGCCGCTGCCGGGCAAAGCCGGCGCCAGCGGGGCCATGATCCAGTCTGCGGCCTGGGAGCAGGGGGTGATGCTGCGTGCCCTGGGGGATGCCGTCGCCATGTCGCCGCCGCTGATTATCGAAAAGCACCATGTGGACCAGACCGTCGGCATACTTGAACAGAGCATCCGCCGGCTCTATGGCTGAAAAAAGCGGGCTGCCTGGGCAGCCCGCTTTTTGTATGTTGGCATAATAAGTGGGTCAGGCGACCAGGGCTTCCAGGCTTTGCCTGGCCTGATCCAGGCCCGCCTTCTGCGCGTCCTCGCCCATGTTCAGGGCTTCCGCATAGACGAACTCCACCTCGGTGATGCCGATAAAGCCCAGCACGGTGCGCAGATAGGGGGTGATCAGGTCGGTGGGGCTGTCCTTGTGCATGCCACCACGGGTGGTCACCACCACCGCCTTCTTGCCTTTCACCAGTCCTTCCGGCCCCTGCTCGGTGTAACGGAAAGTGACGCCGGCACGGCAGACCAGATCGATCCAGGCCTTGAGCTGCACCGGGATATGGAAGTTGTACATGGGCGCGGCGATGATCAGGGTATCGGCGGCCTTGAGCTCTTCCACCAGCCCGTCGGACAGCGCCAGCAGGGCCTGTTGTTGCTCGCTGAGCTGATCCCCTCCCCGCAGGGCCATGGCACCGGCTCCGTCCAACATCGGCAACGGCTCAGCGGCCAGGTCCCGGATCTGTACCCTTTCGGCACCGGCTCGCTCGATCATGTAATCTATCAGTTTTGCTGACTGCGAATATTCACCCAGAATGCTGGACTTCAGTACCAGTGTCTTGCTCATGTGACCACTCCTGTTTCTGTAAATTCGTGCTGAACTAACATCTTGCTGTCATAACAGGCTGCCATGCTCAGCGGATGGGGTCACTTTAGGGCAAGGTAGGGGCGGGAGAAATCGGAAATTAACGCACAACAAATTCAAAAAATTTGAATTTGATGGCAGCAATCAAAGTTCGTTTACGTAAACGTAATATCAGACTTGTGGTTTTATAACAAAAAAGAAAACCCTCGCAAGCGAGGGTCAAACAAACGGAAACGTGCTTAAACAGAGCTACGCATCATACCTAACAAGTTGCTGAATTTAGGCTGGAGCAATTGGCTAGACCTTGATGCCCTTTCAATCTAACCGGGCGCAATTGTGAAGTCAACGTAAAAAAATCACAAACCGTTTAACTGAGCAGCAAACGAACAGCTTGGTTACGCTAACGTAAAGGTTATTCCCTGTTGACGTTTCACCCTCCCCCTCCCCCGTCTCGGCTTCATCTTGCTTGCGGCCATCCGAGCCGCAAAACTAGATTCAAGTGAGACAACCCCCCAATTGGGAGCTGTTTCGCAAAATCTTCGATTTTTCTGAGCGTTACACAAGCGTATTGGCGCAATCCTGTCTAACCTTTCAATAAAGGACTGAAAGATGTGTGCGCAAGGCTCTTTCTTCTTAATGCAATAACGCAAGATGTCGGAGCCGGGATTTATGGGGGACAATATCATGGGTATCTTCGAGCACTACCAAACGCGCTATGAAAAGGCCAAGGAAGAAGAGTACAGCCTGCAGGAGTTCCTGGACATGTGCCGGGAAGACAAGGCGTGCTACGCTTCCGCCGCCGAACGGCTGCTAATGGCCATCGGCGAGCCGGAAATGATCGACACCGCCCAGGTGCCGAGGTTCAGCCGGCTGTTCTCAAACCGGGTCATCGCCCGCTACCCGGCCTTTGCCGACTTCTACGGCATGGAAGACAGCATCGAGCAGATCGTTTCCTACCTGAAACACGCCGCCCAGGGGCTGGAAGAGAAGAAGCAAATCCTGTACCTGCTGGGTCCCGTGGGGGGCGGCAAGTCCTCCCTGGCCGAATGCCTCAAGTCACTGATGCAGAAGGTGCCCATCTACCGGCTCAAGGACTCGCCGGTCAACGACCATCCCTTCTGCCTGTTCGACACGGAAGAAGACGGCCCCATACTGGAGCAGGAATACGGTATCCCGCGCCGCTACCTCAGGCCCATCATGTCGCCCTGGGCGGTCAAGCGCCTGCACGAATACGGCGGCGACATCACCCGCTTCCGGGTCGAGAAGGTCTATCCCTCGGTGCTCGACCAGATCGCCATCGCCAAGACAGAGCCTGGCGACGACAACAACCAGGACATCTCCGCCCTGGTGGGCAAGGTGGATATCCGCAAGCTTGAGCATTACGCCCAGAACGATGCCGACGCCTACTCCTACTCCGGCGCCCTGTGCCGGGCGAACCAGGGCATGATGGAATTCGTGGAAATGTTCAAGGCACCGATCAAGGTGCTGCACCCCCTGCTCACCGCCACCCAGGAAGGCAACTACAACAGTACCGAGGGGCTGTCCGCCCTCCCCTTCGAGGGCATCATCCTGGCCCACTCCAACGAATCGGAGTGGCAGCACTTCAAACACAACAAGAACAACGAAGCCTTCCTCGATCGGGTCTATATCGTCAAGGTACCCTACTGCCTGCGGGTCACCGAAGAAGTGGAGATCTACAAGAAACTGCTGACCAACAGCGAGCTCGCCCGGGCCAAGTGCGCGCCCGGCACCCTCGAAACCCTGGGCCAGTTTACCGTGCTGTCCCGTCTCAAGGAGCCGGAAAACTCCAGCATCTATTCCAAGATGCGGGTCTACGACGGCGAAAGCCTGAAGGACACGGATCCCAAGGCCAAGTCCTACCAGGAATACCGGGATTACGCGGGCGTGGACGAAGGCATGACCGGGCTGTCCACCCGCTTCGCGTTCAAGATCCTGTCCCGGGTATTCAACTTCGACCATGCGGAAGTGGCGGCCAACCCGGTGCACCTGTTCTATGTGCTCGAACAGCAGATCGAGCGGGAGCAGTTCCCGCAGGAAGTGCACGACCGTTATCTGGAGTTCATCAAGGGTTACCTGATCCCCAAATACGTCGAGTTCATCGGCAAGGAAATCCAGACCGCCTATCTGGAGTCCTACTCCGAGTACGGCCAGAATATCTTCGACCGTTACGTCACCTACGCGGATTTCTGGATCCAGGACCAGGAATACCGGGATCCGGAAACCGGGCAGCTGTTCGACCGGTCCGCGCTCAATGCCGAGCTGGAAAAAATCGAGAAGCCGGCGGGCATCAGCAACCCCAAGGACTTCCGCAACGAAATCGTCAACTTCGTGCTGCGGGCCCGGGCCAACAACGCCGGCAAGAACCCCAACTGGACCAGCTACGAGAAGCTCAGGACCGTTATCGAGAAGAAGATGTTCTCCAATACCGAAGAGCTGCTGCCGGTCATCTCCTTCAACGCCAAGACCAGTGCCGAGGAGCAGAAGAAACACGACGACTTCGTCGCCCGCATGATGGAAAAAGGCTACACCCGCAAGCAGGTGCGGCTGCTGTCCGAGTGGTACCTGCGGGTGCGTAAATCAACCTGACGGAAGGATTTTGGGGGAGTGTATGGCGCATTTTATCGACAGACGACTAAATGGCCGCAACAAGAGCGCTGTCAACCGGCAGCGCTTTATCCGCCGCTACAAACAACAACTCAAAAAGGCGGTATCGGATGCGGTACTGAAACGCAGCATTCAGGATATCGACAAGGGCGAGAGTGTCTCCATTCCCACCCGTGATATCTCCGAGCCCTTCTTTCATCAGGGCAAGGGCGGCAAACGGGAGCAGGTCCACCCGGGCAACGACCAGTTCATCACCGGTGACCGGGTTGAAAGGCCCCTCGGCGGCGGAGGCAAGGGCGGAGGCCAGGGCGAGGCCAGCAACCAGGGTGACGGAGAAGACGATTTCGTGTTCGAGATCTCCAAGGATGAATACCTTGACCTGCTGTTCGACGGCCTGGAGCTGCCCAACCTGGAGAAAAACAAGCTCAACAAAATCAGCGAAATGAAAACCTTCCGCGCCGGCTACACCTCGGACGGGGTGCCGGCCAACATCAACATCGTCCGCTCCCTGCGCCAGTCCCTGGCCCGGCGCACCGCCCTGCAGGCCGGCAAGAAGACCACGGTGGCCGAGCTGGAGCAGGAGCTGGCCGAGCTCGGCAAGCGTCCGGCGGAAAACTATGCCCGCATCCAGGACATCGAGGAGGAAATACTCGAGCTCAAGCGGCGTATCGCGGCGGTGCCCTTTATCGACACCTTCGATCTGCGCTTCAACAACTTTATCAAGCGCCCCATCCCCTCCACCCAGGCGGTGATGTTCTGCCTGATGGACGTGTCCGGCTCCATGGACCAGGCCACCAAGGACATGGCCAAGCGCTTTTACCTGCTGCTCTACCTCTTCCTGACCCGTACCTACAAGAATGTCGACGTGGTGTTCATCCGCCACCATACCCAGGCCAAGGAGGTGGACGAGCAGGAGTTTTTCTACTCCCAGGAAACCGGCGGCACCATCGTCTCCAGTGCCCTGCAGATGATGAAGGACGTGATGCAGGAACGCTATCCGGCGGATCAATGGAACATCTACGCGGCACAAGCCTCCGACGGCGACAACTGGGCCGATGATTCACCCCTGTGCCGGCAACTGCTGAACAACGACATCATGCCCTTTGTACGCTACTACGCCTATATCGAGATCACCAACCGGGCCCACCAGACCCTGTGGCACGAATACGAGAGCATAGCGCGCAGCTATTCCAATTTCGCCATGGAGCACATTCGGTCGGTGGAAGACATCTACCCCGTGTTCCGGGAACTGTTCAAGAAACAAGCGGCGTGAGGTGACCATGGCAGAAGCAATCGCGAAAACCCGGCCGCTGAGTGACGGCCCCGACTGGACCTTCGATCTGCTCGAGAGCTATCATCGGGAGATCGCCCGTATCGCCGCCGGTTACGGCCTCGATACCTATCCCAACCAGATAGAGATCATCACCGGCGAGCAGATGATGGACGCCTACTCCAGCATCGGCATGCCCATCGGCTACCACCACTGGTCCTACGGCAAGAAATTCATCCAGACCGAGCAGAATTACAAGCGTGGCCAGATGGGGCTGGCCTACGAGATCGTGATCAACTCCAACCCCTGCATCGCCTACCTGATGGAGGAAAACACCATGCCGATGCAGGCCCTGGTGATGGCCCACGCCTGCTACGGCCACAACTCCTTCTTCAAGAACAACTACCTGTTCAAGACCTGGACCGATGCCGAGTCGATCATCGACTACCTGCTGTTTGCCAAAAACTACATCAACGAGTGCGAGGAAAAGTACGGGGTGACCGAGGTGGAGGCCATCCTCGACAGCTGCCATGCCCTGATGAACTACGGGGTGGACCGCTACAAGCGCCCCCAGAAGCTGTCATTGGCGGAAGAGCGTCGTCGGCAAAAGGCCAGGGAAGCCTACCTGCAGACCCAGGTCAACGAGCTGTGGCGGACCCTGCCGCGCATGGACGACGCCAAGAAAGAAAAGAAACGGCGTTATCCGGCAGAGCCGGAAGAGAACATCCTCTACTTTATCGAGAAACACGCCCCCCTGCTCGAGCCCTGGCAGCGGGAGGTGGTGCGCATAGTGCGCAAGATCAGCCAGTACTTCTATCCCCAGAAGCAGACCCAGGTGATGAACGAGGGCTGGGCCACCTTCTGGCACTACACCATCACCCAGCACATGTACGACGAAGGCCTGGTCACCGACCGTTTCATGATGGAGGTGCTGCACAGTCATACCAACGTGATCTTCCAGCCGCCCTACAACAGCCGCTATTATTCCGGCATCAACCCCTATGCCCTGGGTTTCGCCATGTTCCAGGATCTGCGCCGGATCTGCGAACGGCCGACCGAGGAAGACAGGGCCTGGTTCCCGGACATCGCCGGCAGCGACTGGGTCAAGACCCTGCACTTTGCCATGGAAAACTTCAAGGACGAGAGCTTTATCAGTCAGTTCCTCTCGCCCAAGGTGATGCGCGACTTTCACTTGTTCGCGGTCGCCGACGACGACACCCGCAACTACCTGGAGATTTCCGCCATCCACGACGAACTGGGTTACCGCCAGCTGCGCCAGACCCTGTCGAACCAGTACAACCTGTCCAACCTGGAGCCCAACCTGCAGGTATACAACGTCGAGGTCAAGGGCGACCGCTCCCTCACCCTGCGCCATGTGCCCCACAACCGCATCCCGCTGGCGGAATCGCGCCATGAGGTGCTCAAGCATGTGCACCGGCTGTGGGGATTCGACGTCATACTGGAGCAGGAGGAGCCGGACGGCGGCGCCACCATCGTCGGCCGTTGCCCGGACAAATCCCCTTCCGCCATCTGAAACAACAACGCCTCCACAGGGAGGCGTTGTTGTTTATTTTTGCTGCACCAGGCTGTCGGGCATGTGCTCGCGCATCTCGTGCCACAACCGCCCCGAGGCCTTGCCGTATTCCCTGACCACCTCGGCTACTTCCTCCACCCTGCCCTCGGCGGCAAGCCGGGCCAGGGTGCGATAGTAATCGGCAGCCAGGGCCCGGGCCGCCGGACGGGAGAAGTAGTAACGCCCCACCCGGCAATAGAGCCCCTTGAAACCATTGAGGATCAAGGCATAGATGGGATTGCCGGAGGCGAAGGCCAACTGGTGGTGCAGCTCGTAATCGAAGCGGGCGAACGCCTCGCCTTCGTCCGCCAGTTGCTCGAGTTCACCGGCGAGGGCGATGACCCGCTGGGGGGCATTCTTGACCGCACCGCGGATAAAGATGCTGCTGATATGGGTACGGGCGGAAAGGAGTTGCTCGATAAGCTCGGGCACCTTGTCCTCGTCCAGCCGGGCCAGGGTCTCCAGGATGTTCAGGCCGGAGGTTTCCCAGAAATTGTTGACCCGGGTCGGCTTGCCGTGCTGTATGGTCAGCCAGCCGTCCCGGGCCAGCCGCTGCAGCACCTCGCGCAGGGTGGTTCGGGTAACGCCGATCAATTCGGACAGCTCCCGTTCGGCAGGCAGGATGGAGCCCGGCGGAAATCGACTGTTCCAGATAGACTCTATGATATATTCTTCCGCAAAACTGGCTGGGCTTTGTGCCTTTATGACCATGCAACCACTCTGTTAAATTTGTTAAGGCAGGCAAGACTGACAGTGATGATAACAGGGCAGACCAGTTTCTCACAAGCGCAACCACCCGGACACGCCGCCGACCCGAGACCATGAGGATCCGAACTTGTACGCCTTCTCCCGTTCCCGTTTTGCCTGGGCCCTGCTCACCGCCGGCGCCGCCCTGCTGCTGCTGATCGCGCTGTTCTTCCAGTATGTGCAGGGCTACCACCCCTGCGTCATGTGCGTCTATCAGCGCGCCGCGTTGGTCGGTGTCATCCTCGCCGGCCTGCTGGGCTGGCTGGCGCCCCAGGGGATGCCGGGCAACCTCGCCCTGCCGGGCTGGCTGGCGGCGTCCGCCAAGGGATATCTGCTGGCGGAAGAGCACGTGGGTTACCAGCTCAACCCCTCCCCCTTCAACCAGTGCTCCAGCTTCGCCGAATTTCCCGCCTGGGCCCCGCTGGACCGCTGGATGCCGGCACTGTTCCACCCCACCGGAGATTGCGCCGACGTGGACTGGTCCTGGCTGGGCTGGAGCATGCCCCAGTGGCTGATGGGGATTTTCGCGCTGCTGGCGGGCCTGGCGGCCTTCTTTATCGTCGTACGGCTGGTCGGTGCGTTGAGGCGAGGCGTGAGGCGTGAGGCGTGAGGCGTGAGGCAGATGCGCCTCACACTTCACGGTAGCCGGTCAACTGGCCCAGGTAATGATATGATCTTCCCAGTCGCCGGCCTGGGATTCGAGCACCACCTTGCCCCGCACCGACTGGCCTGCCTTGTGCATGGCGCTCTTGGAGCCGGTGCGCAGCGGATGCCAGGACGGCAGTGACTTGCCCTCCGCCAGCAGGCGGTAGGCACAGGTGGACGGCAGCCAGTAATAGTCGGCCAGCTTGTCCCGGGTGATCTTCAGGCAGTCCGGTACCCGGGCGAAACGGTTGGCGTAGTCGCTGCAGGCGCAGCTGTGGGTATTGAGCAGTTCGCAGGCCACGTTGGTGTGCACCAGCTCATCGGTGTCTTCGTCAATCAGCTTGTTGAGACAGCACTTGCCGCAGCCGTCGCACAGGGCTTCCCATTCCTGCTCGCTCATTTCGTCGAGCCGCTTGCTATGCCAGAAATCGGACTGCATCACCTAGCCTGCCACCCTTGCTTCGAAACGATACTGGCCGTCGAGCTGCAGCTCGAGCCGGTCATTGGGCCTGAGTTCGGCCACGCCCTTGGGCGTGCCGGTCAGCACCACGTCGCCGGGGTTGAGGGTGAAGCAGCGGCTCATCTCCGCCAGCAGTTCGCCGATGGACCAGAGCATCAGGGCGGTATTGCCGGATTGGCGCTCCTGGCCGTTCACCGCCAGTGAGAACTTGAGGTGCTGTAAATCATCCAGCACCTCGGGCAGGGCGAAGGGACTGATGGGGCAACTGCCATCGAAGGCCTTGGCCCGCTCCCAGGGATGGCCCTTGGCCTTGAGCTGCTCCTGCACCTCGCGCAGGGTCAGATCCAGCGCCAGGCCGACGCCGGCCACCGCCTCCAGGGCGTGCCCCGGCTCGGTGTGGCACAGCCGGCGTCCGATCAGCAGGGCCACTTCCAGCTCGTGATGCACCGCCCCCTGGCCACGGGGCAGCAGCAGCGGCGCCTCCAGCCCCACCAGACTGGTGGAGGGCTTGATGAACAACAAGGGCTGTTCCGGCACCGGGTTGTTCAGCTCCGCCGCGTGCTCCTTGTAGCTGCGGCCCACGCAGACCACCTTGCCCACCGCATAAGGCAGCGGGTGGCCCTGCAAATCGAGATGTTGGTACATAAGAGGCTCCTGTTTGGTGCACGCGGGAGGGTCAGGCCGGGGACTTGCCCCGGGCGGCCAGGTGGGCCTTCAGCAGATCGTCGGGCGGCGGCGGCAACTGCAGATAATATCCCTGGGTGCGCAGCGCCAGCCTGACCTTGTCGATATCCGCCTGGCCCAGCCGGGTCTTGGTGGCCAGGTTGACGATCATCGCCAACTGCGGGGTGCCGAAAGTATCCAGCAAGGCGGCCGGCACACGCGAAAAGTCGTCGCGCCGCTCGACGAAAAGATAGGTCTCCGCCTTTTTCGGGCTTTTATACACTACACACAACATGGAAATTGCTATAATCCGTCGGGTTTATTGCCAGTGAAGATGGCAAACTATAACATCAGCACGACCAATAACAAAAAGGATTGCATCCTCGGGGGAAAGCCGCAAATGGCGGAGCGTGGCATCGAATTAAAAGGCAGTAGCTTTACCCTGTCGGTAGCCCATATTACCGATAGCGATATTCAGCGGGTAAAACAGCAATTGGCTGAAAAAATCGCACAGGCGCCGGAGTTCTTCCGAGCCGCACCTTTAGTCATCAATATCGAAAAACTCTCGCAAACACCCGACTTCAACGCCCTGGCCGGCGCCATCAGGGAGCTTGACCTGGTCCCGGTCGGGGTCAGCGGCATCAAGGACGACCACACCCGGGCCGCGGTAAGGGACGCGGGGCTGGCGGTCATGACCACCGGCAAGGTGCCGGTGCAGGAAGTGCCCGCCGCCCTGCTCAACCAGCCCGGCACCAAGGTGCACCGTGGACCGGTGCGCTCCGGCCAGCAGGTCTACGCCCCCAACGGCTCCCTGGTAATACTGGGCGCGGTCGGCAACGGGGCCGAGGTGATCGCCGATGACAGCATCCATATCTATGGCCCCTTGCGCGGGCGGGCGGTGGCCGGCGCCAAGGGCAACGAATCGGCCCGCATCTATTGCCAGCAGCTGATGGCGGAACTGATCTCCATCGCCGGTCATTACCAGCTGAGCGATGGCTTGCAAGGTGCCAACTGGGAACAGGCAGTCAGTATTTCCCTGGCGGGCGAACAGTTAAAGTTCGACAGACTCTAATTTTACGACTTTTAGGAACACACTATGGCACGAATTATCGTCGTCACATCAGGTAAGGGAGGCGTGGGTAAAACCACCTCCAGCGCAGCCATCAGCACCGGACTGGCCAAACTGGGCCACAAGACGGTAGTGATCGATTTCGATATCGGTCTGCGCAACCTGGATCTCATCATGGGCTGCGAACGGCGGGTGGTGTATGACTTCGTCAACGTCATCAATGGCGACGCCAACCTCAACCAGGCCCTGATCCGCGACAAGCGGGTAGAGCAGCTCTACATACTGCCGGCCTCCCAGACCCGGGACAAGGACGCCCTGACCCGGGACGGGGTCGAGAAGGTGCTCAACGACCTGGCGGCCATGGATTTCGACTACATCATCTGCGACTCCCCCGCCGGCATCGAAACCGGTGCCCTGATGTCACTCTATTTCGCCGACGAAGCCATCGTCACCACCAACCCGGAGGTGTCCTCGGTACGGGATTCCGATCGCATCCTGGGTATCCTGTCCTCCAAGTCCCGCCGCGCCGAGAAAGGCATGGAGCCCATCAAGGAGCACCTGCTGCTGACCCGCTACTCTCCCGAACGGGTCAGCCGGGGCGACATGCTGAGCGTGCAGGACGTGCAGGAGATCCTCGCCATCCCGCTGCTGGGCGTGATCCCCGAGTCCCCGGCGGTGCTCAAGGCCTCCAACGCCGGCGAGCCGGTGATCCTGGACGAAGAATCCGATGCCGGCCAGGCCTATGCGGACACCGTGGCCCGCCTGCTGGGCGAAGAACGCGCCTTCCGCTTCCTCGAGGAGGAAAAGAAGGGATTTTTCAGCCGACTTTTTGGGAGTTAACCTATGTCTCTACTGGACTATTTTCGTTCAAGAAAGCCCCAGAACAGCGCCAAGATCGCCAAAGAGCGCCTGCAGATCATTGTTGCCCACGAACGTAGCCAGCGGGATACCCCGGATTATCTGCCGCAGTTGAAACAGGATATATTGGACGTTATCCGTAAATACGTGGACATCGATCTCGATCAGATCTCGGTCCAGCTCGATCAGAAAGGGGATAACCTGTCGGTGCTGGAGCTGAACATCATGCTGCCCGAGCCGGAAGACAAGGATAAGGACAAAGACAAGGCCAGCCTGTAAAGGACAAGGGGCGCCCAGGCGCCCCCTTTTCTTATTCTACCGGAGCCGGGCGCCCAGCAGCTCGCCGCGCCAGCCCTGCAACAGTGCCGGGATGACGTCTTCGGCTTCTTCCAGCCGCCACTTCCAGCTCAGGTACTGGTGGATCAGCCGCTTGGACGCGATCAGCTCCGCCGGCACGCCGGCATCTTCCCCCGCCTGCTCGACCAGTCCCTTGATGCGCTTGAGTTCGCCCTTGTACCCCGGATAATCCACCAGCCGCCTGACCGGCTCGGGCCAGCTGTCGGGGCTGGCCAGCGCTTCCTGCACCAGCGCCAGCAGGGTATCGCCGTGACGCTTGATCTCCATCGGCTCCAGTCCCAGCCGGTTGAGATCGGACAGGGAACGCGGCGCCCGCTCAGCCACCTGCACCAGGTGGGCCTCCTTGACCACGAAGTTCACCGCCAGATCCCGCCGCCGGGCCTCGAGCAGCCGCCACTGGCAAAGGCGCTGCAGTACGCCCAGGGCCTGCCGGTCCAGGGTCCAGGCATTCTTGATGTCCAGGTAGGCCAGCTCCGGCGGGGTGCTGACGCTGCGCCGCTTCACCGTCCACTCGCATTCCTGCTCGAACCAGGCGGTAAAGCCTTTCTGCTCAAGCTGCTGCCACAGCCGCTCGTACAGCGGGTAGAGGTAGATGACATCGTCGGCGGCGTAGCGCAATTGCTCGGCCGACAGGGGACGGGCCAGCCAGTCGGTGCGGGCATGGGCCTTGTCCAGGCTGACACCCAGCAACTGCTCGACCAGGGCGGCAAAACCGAGCTGGGCACCGAGTCCGAGGAAGGCCGCCGCCAGCTGGGTATCGTGCACCCGGGCCGGCAGGGCGCCACTCTGGTGCTGGAACAGCTCCAGATCCTCGCCGCCGGCGTGCAGCAGGCAGATCCGGCCCGGATCGTGCAGCAGCCGCCACAAGGGCGAGAGATCGGCCACCGCCAGCGGGTCGATCAGGGCGGTGCGGCGACCATCGTGCAACTGGTAGAGGCCGGGCTTGGCGTAGAAGGTACGGGTACGGACGAACTCGGTATCCACCGCCAGCAGGGTGGCGTCGGTGGCGCAGAAGTCGGCCAGGGTCTGGTTATCGGTGATCACTGTATAGGTCATGGGTGCTCGATTACGGCAAGACAGAATCCGGGCTGGGCGCCGAAACGCACGGGCCAGCTCCGCCGGGCGCCGCCGGGATGGTTATCGGGCGCCCGGGGTTGCCGCTCAGGCAGCCCTGTCCCTCAGTTCCCGGCGCAATATCTTGCCGACATTGGTTTTGGGCAATTCGTCGCGAAATTCTATCACCTTAGGCACCTTATAGGCAGTGAGATGTTGCCGGCAGTGCCTGATCAGCGCTTTTTCGTCCAGCTCGCCGCCCGGCTTTTTCACCACCACCAGCTTGACCATCTCGCCGGTCTCCTTGTGGGGCACGCCCACCGCCGCCGCCTCCAGTACCGCCTGGTGCAGCATGGCCACGTCCTCGATCTCGTTGGGGAAGACGTTGAAGCCCGACACCAGTATCATGTCCTTCTTGCGATCCACTATCTTCAGGAAGCCCTGCTCGTCCATGGTGGCGATGTCGCCGGTGCGCAGCCAGCCGTCGTGGAAAGTCGAGTCGTCGGCCCCGCTCTGCCCCCAGTAGCCACTCATCACCTGGGGCCCTCTCACCTCCATCTCGCCCGGAGTCTGGCTCAGGGTGATGACCTCGCCCTCCTCGTCCACCAGCCGCACCTCGGTGGAGCACACCGGCAGGCCGATGGAGCCGTTGTAACCGTCCATGTCGTAGGGGCAGACGGTCACCAGCGGCGAGCATTCGGTCAGGCCGTAGCCCTCCAGCAGCTTGCTGCCGGTGATCGCCTGCCACTGCTCGGCCACCGCCCGCTGCACCGACATACCGCCGCCGATGGTCAGCTTCAGGCTGCCGAAGTCGTGGCCCTGGAAGTCCGGGTTGTTCACCAGGGCGTTGAACAGGGTATTGACCCCGGTCAGGCAGGTGAAATCGAAACCCTTGAGCGTCTTGACGAAGCCGGGAATGTCCCGCGGATTGGTGATCAGCAGGTTCTGGGCACCCAGGCGCAGAAACAGCAGGCCGTTTACCGTGAGCGCGAACACATGGTAGAGCGGCAGGGCGGTGACCACCCGCTCCTTGCCCTCGTCCAGCACGGGGCCATAGACCCCCAGGCACTGCTCCACGTTGGCCAGCATGTTGCGGTGGCTGAGCATGGCCCCCTTGGACAGGCCGGTGGTGCCGCCGGTGTACTGCAGAAAGGCCAGGCTGTCGCCGGACAGCTCGGGCCGGCGGTAGTCCATGGCCCGTCCCCTGGCCATGGCCTCCTGGTAGCCGACCCAGGCCGGCAGATGGTGGCGGGGCACCATCTTCTTGATGTGCCTGACCACAAAGTTCAGCAAGGTGCCCTTCACCAGCCCCAGGTGATCGCCCATCCGGGTCAGGATCACCCGCTCCACCGCCGTCTGCCTGATGGCCTTGTCCAGGGTATGGGCGAAGTTCTCCACGATGACGATGGCGCGAGCGCCGGAATCCCGCAGCTGGTGCTCGAGCTCGCGGGCGGTGTAAAGCGGGTTGACGTTGACCACCACCAGGCCGGCGCGCAGGGCACCGAACAGGCAGACCGGATACTGCAGCAGGTTGGGCATCATCAGCGCGATGCGCTCGCCGGGCGCCAGCCCCAGCCCCTGCTGCAGGTAGGCGGCGAAGTCCCGGGACAACCGGTCCAGCTCCCGGTAACAGAGGGTCTGGCCGAAGTTGGTGTAGGCCGGCTTGTCGGCGTGGGCCGCGACGCTCTGCTCGAACATCTCCACCAGGGAGGCGAAGCGATCCGCGTCTATCTCGGCGGGCACATCCTCCGGGTAGCGGCGCAGCCAGGGTTTGTCGGATAAGGGCGCCGGCTGGACGCCGGACGGGATCTGTTCCATATCAGTCTCCTGCGACAGGGGGGTGACTTTAAATCAACAGTTTAAAGCTTTAGCTCTAAAAGTTACCCGCACAGCGCAACAAAAACAACGAAATTTTAACAAGGATGTGATGAAACCAACGTCAGCGGCGCCGGTGATGCCAATGCCGGATCTGGCGCCGCTGCTGGCGCTGCCGGCGCCGGCGGTACA
This sequence comes from Zobellella denitrificans, assembly GCF_002237365.1. GTDB lineage: Bacteria > Pseudomonadota > Gammaproteobacteria > Enterobacterales > Aeromonadaceae > Oceanimonas > Oceanimonas denitrificans. The sequence continues at coordinate 40,246 of NZ_NMUO01000004.1, read as the reverse complement.
GCAGCGTCCGGTGGAAGGGGCGTTGCGGATAAAGCAGCAGGGATCCTTCCTGCTCCTCCTGCTGCGGTTCTGGTAAGTTTGCCACCCTGGCTCCTGTCAGCGGCCGGGCAGTTTCTGCCAGGTCACCTTGTCCCTCAGATAGACGGGCCGGGCGTCGGCGGCGGCAACCCCCTCCCCGGCCTGCAATGCCTGCAGCGCCCGGGGCAGCATGTCCCGCGCCTCGGGAAAGGGCACCGCCTCGCACCGCTGCCCGACCCGTGCTGCCAGTTCAGGATAGGTGACAAAGCCGCTGCCGGCACCCTGCTCCCAGGACGAAGGGGTGCCGGCCAGGTAGTCGGCCGGGGCCAGTACCTGCTCTTCCTCCTCGACCACCATGACGCCCTGGTGCAGGCGAAAACCGCCGACGTAAACCTCTCCCATGCGGGCATCGATGGCGGCCAGCGCCCGTTCGCACCCGCTCTGCCGGTGTGCGCCCTGGGCCAGGGCCTGCAGGTTGGAAACCCCAAGCAACGGCAAGTCGGCGCCGAAAGCCAGGCCCTGGGCGATCCCTAAGGTGATGCGCACCCCGGTAAAGGAGCCCGGTCCCCGGCCGAAGGCCAGGCCGTCGAGCTGGCCGAGCGTGATCCCGGCGTCGGCCAGCAGTTCGCTCACCATCGGCAGGATCAGATCCGTATGCCCCCGGGGGGCAACCTGATAGCGGCAAAGCACCTCGCCCTGCAGCCAGAGGGCGGCGGAGCAGGCTTCGGTGGCGGTGTCGATGGCCAGTAGTCGGGTCATGCTGTCTGTTACTCCAAGGTTGATAGAAATTCGGCCACCCGCTCCAGGGAGCGGGTACGCGGCATGGCCGGCAGGCTCCTGATAAAGTCGGCGCCGTAGGCCCGGTTGACCAGGCGTCCGTCGGTGATCACCAGCACGCCCCTGTCCTGCACGTCCCGGATCAACCGCCCCACCCCCTGCTTGAGGGTGATGATGGCCTTGGGCAACTGGACCCGGGCGAAGCCGTCCTCGCCCCGCCGCCGGCAATCCTCCAGCCGGGCGCTGAGCAGGGGATCGTCCGGCGCGCTGAAGGGCAGCTTGTCGATCACCACGCACTGCAGGGCGTCGCCGCGCACGTCTATGCCTTCCCAGAAGCTGCCGGTGGCCACCAGCACCGCCCGGCCGTCCTGGCCGAACTGCTCCAGCAGCCGCACCTTGTTGTCCTCCCCCTGTACCAGCACGGTACGGTCGAGCCGGGCGCGCAGCACCTCGGCCACCTCGTTCATCACCTGGTAGCTGGTGCAGAGGAAGAAGCTGCCCCCCGGCACCCGGGCCAGGGTGTCGACCAGGGTGTTGGCCAACACCCGGCCGCGGCCGGGCCCGTTGGTCTCGGGCAGGTAGCGGGGCACGCACAGACGGGACTGGCGAGGGTAATCAAAAGGGCTGTCCAATTGCAAGGTGCGGCAGCGTTCGAGCCCGAGATCGGCGCAAAAGTGGGCGAAACTGTCGCCCACCGCCAGGGTGGCGGAGGTGAAGACCCAGCTCACGCCCTCCTTGGCCAGCTCGGCGGCAAAGCGCTCCGCCACCGACAGCGGCGTCTTGTGCAGGCTGACGTGCAGCCGGCTGCAGTCGAACCAGTAGGAATAGCCGTTTTCCTCGACCCGGGTCAGCGACTCCAGCTGGGTGCGCAGGCCGATCAGCCGCTCGAAGCACTGGTCGAGCTGCTCGCCCCGCCCCAGGCCGAGCTTGAGCACCTCGTAGCAGAATTCCAGGCTTTCCCGAAGACGCGCCAGCGCCTGGGCCACGGCGGGACGGGCCAGCATGGGCCTCAGCTGGCCGCGGCCCGCCTCCAGCCCGAAAGCGAGTCGCAGATCCTGGGCGCTGCGCTCCAGTTGATCCGCGGCCTTGCCCAGCTGCGCCATGTCCCTGGCCTCCACCTTCTGGGCCAGGCGCAGATCCCGCGCCAGTTCCACGAACTGGCGGCTGGACTGGCTCTGGCCGAAGTACTGGCCGGCGATCTCCGGCAACTGGTGGGCCTCGTCCAGGATATAGGCCTCGGCGTCGGGGATCAGCTGGCCGAAGCCGGTGTCCCGTACCGCCATGTCGGCGAAGAACAGATGATGGTTGACCACCACCACCTGGGCCTCCATCGCCCTGGCCCTGGCCTTGACCAGGTGGCAGTCCTGGTAATGGCCGCAGTCGCGCCCCAGGCAGTTGTCGTTGGTGCTGGTGATGAGCGGCAGTATCTCGCTGCGTTCGGGCAGGCCCGGAATGTCACCCACGTCGCCGCTGGTGGTCAGCGGGGCGAAGCGCCTGACCTTTTGCAGATCCGCCAGGCCCTCGGGCGACAGCCCGGGCACGGCATCGTTCAACAGCGCCAGCCGCTCCAGGCAGAGGTAGTTGGCCCGCCCCTTGAGCAGGGCCACCGGATGATGGTAGGCCATGGCCCCGACCAGGGTCGGCAGATCCCGGTGGAACAGCTGCTCCTGCAGGTTGCGCGAACCGGTGCTGAGCACCACCTTCTTGCCCGCCGCCAGCACCGGCGCCAGGTAGGCGTAGGTCTTGCCGGTGCCGGTGCCCGCTTCGACGACCAGGGGAACCTGGTCGTCCAGCGCCCGGGCCACCGCCGCCGCCATGGCCACCTGAGCCGCCCTGGGGGTAAAACCGTCGATGGCCCGGGCCAGGGGGCCCTGCTCGGCAAAAAGCGTTGAACTGTTCTGATCGTCCACGGCAAGCTGTATCCGCTGGCAAAAAACCGATGATAGCAAAATAGCGCCGCGACGGGCAGGCTCCGGCGGCTTCAGGGCGCCGGGTCTTCGCTTTGCTGCCGCCGGCGCCAGGTCGCCGGCGGCAGCCCGAAGACACGCTTGAAAGCCCGGTTGAAGGCCGCCTCGGAGTCGTAGCCCGCCTCGAGGGCAATGCGGGACAGGGGCAAGGCGGATTCCGCCAGTTGCCGGGCCGCCCCCTGCATCCGCCAGCGGGCCAGGTAGGTCATCGGCGGCTCGCCCAGCAGCGTCCGGAACCGTTCGGCAAAGGCCGAGCGCGACAACCCCGCCTCCCGCGCCAGCAGCGTCGTGGTCCAGCGCTGGCCCGGGCGGCCATGCAGCAACCCCAGCGCCCGTCCGACCACGGGATCCCGCAAGCCCGCCAGCCACCCTTGGGAAGTCGTCGGCTGTGCCCGCAGCCAGCCGTTGATCGCCTCGATAAACAGCAGTTCCGCCAGCCGGGCCAGCATCGCCGGGGACTCCAGCCGGCCGCTCGCCAGTTGCCGGGCGGCGAACTGCAGGGAACTCTCGATCCAGTCCCCGGTGGCCGCGTCCGCCACCCTGAGCAGCAGCGCCCCCGGCAGCAGCGGCAGCAAGGGATCCCCCGGCCCATCGCAGCCGAGAAAGCCGCAGAGGATCCGGGCCCGGGGCCCCTCCCCCCCGTAGCGGATGGAGGGCAGGCTCTGCCCTTCCCCAGCCGGCCGGATCAGGCCGTCGACCCCCACCGCCGGCAGCGTCAGGTCGCTGCCCAGGCGGTGCTCGTCGTTGTGGGGCAACAGCACCAGGTGGCCGCGACTCAGGCTGACCGGCGCCTGGCCGGCCAGCTGCAGTTGCAACTGGCCCTCGGTCACGTAGTGGTAGGCGATGAGATGGCGGGGCGTGGCGGAAAACGGATGGCAGTCCTCCGGCCCGACCCGGGCGACGACGCACCAGGGCGCGCCGAATTGCGCATCGAGAAAGAGGCCGCCACTCAGGTGCAGGCCCTGCACTATGTCGGAAATGGGATCCATGGACGGCTCCGAAGGGTCGGCGGATCGGGCAAAAGTCCCGGCGCCCCGCGCATTGTTCAGGCGGTGCCCCGCGCCTAATCTTAGCACAGGAGAGCCGGGGGCCCGCACAGGCGGCCCTGGCTCGGTCAGGTTCGCTTACCGGGAGTCCAACCATGAAGCTCAGCGATCAGCAAGGCAATACCCTCAGCGGCGCCTCGGCGGAGGCCGTCGTCCTGTTCGACCAGGCCGTGACCGCGTTCAACCTCTACCGGGGGGATCCCATCGGCCTGCTCGACCGCGCCCTCGAACTCGCGCCCGACTTCGCCATGGCCGCCATCATGAAGGCGCATATCCTGGCCGGAGCCACCGAGCCGGCGGCCTCGCGCGAGGCCGCCACCCTGGTCCGGCGTCTCGGCGCCATGCGTCTCAACGAACGCGAGGCTTCCCACCTCGGCGCCCTCGGGCTCCTGCTCGACGGACGCTGGACGGCCGCGGCAATCGCCCTCGAGCGGCACAGCATCGACCACCCCAGGGACATGGTGGCGCTGCAATGCGGTCACCTGCTGGACTTCTATCGCGCCAACGCCCGGGCGCTGCGCGATCGGCTGGCCCGCGCCCTGTCCTGCTGGTCGTCCGAGCTGCCGGGCTATTCCGTCCTGCTCGGCATGCATGCCTTCGGGCTGGAGGAGTGCGGTGACTATGGCCGGGCCGAGGAGCGGGGACGGCAGGCCCTGGCGCTGGAGCCCCTCGACTGCTGGGCCCATCACGCCGTGGCCCATGTGATGGAAATGCAGGGCCGGCCCGAAGACGGCATCGGCTGGATGCAGAGCCGGGAATCCTGCTGGTCGGGGGATGACAACTTCTTCAAGGTGCACAACTGGTGGCACCGGGCGCTGTGCCACCTGGAGCTGGGCCAGCCCGACCAGGCCCTGGCGCTCTATGACGGGCCGGTGCGCGAGGGACAGAGCACGGTCGCCCTGGATCTGGTCGACGCCACTGCCCTGTTGTGGCGGCTGCAGCTGGCCGGCCTGGAGCCGGACGCGCGCTGGCGGGAGCTGGCCGAGGTGTGGGAGCAACACGCCGACGGCAGCCTTTATCCCTTCAACGACTGGCACGCGGCCATGGCCTACCTGGGCGCCGGGCAGGAGCAGAAGATCGCCCGGCTGCTGGCCCGGTACCAGGCCAACGAGGACGGCGAAACCGCGGCCTGGGCCCGGGAAACCGGCCGGCCGCTGATCGAGGGCTTCGTCGCCTTCCGGCACGGGGACTACCCGCTGGCGGTGGAGCGGCTCTACGGTGCGCGCCATATCGTCAACCGCTTCGGCGGCAGCCACGCCCAGCGGGACATCATCGACCTGACCCTGGCCGAGGCGGCCCTGCGCGGCGGCTTCGCCCGGCTGGGCGAGGCGCTGGCCCGGGAGCGCCTGGCGCTCAAGCCCCACAGCGGCATCAACCGCAGCCTGCTGGCGAGAAGCCGCACGGCCTTGTCCTGACCCACGGCGGGGCAGTGCCTGCCCCGGGAGGCAACGATGAAACACCTGGCCATGGTCGTGCGCGAAGACGCCTACGACAAGCTGCTGACACCCCTCACCTTCGCCTATACCCAGGCGACACAAGGGGTAGAGGTGGACATGCTGTTCGTGCTCTGGGCGGTGCGGGTGCTGACCCCGGCGGGGGCGGCATCGCGCCGCATCGAGGGGGTCCACGCCGCCGACGATGCCTGGCTGCGCGCCCGCCTGGCGGCGGACGGCGAGCCCACCGAGATCGCCGATTTCCTGCAACTGCTGGCCGACACCGGGCGGGTACGCCTCTACGGCTGCCGCTACGCGGCCCAGACCTTCGAGGTGGCACCGGCCGAGCTGATGCCGGCGGCCACGGGCATCGTCGATCCGGGCTGGTTCCTGTCCGAAAAGGCGCTGAAGGCGGATCACTGCCAGTATTTCTGAACGATGCGCCGGGCTAGCCGCCCGGCACGACGGCCGGCTCGGCACCGGCCACCCCGAACAGCTGGTAGCGGTTCTTGCCCGCCTGCTTGGCCAGGTACATGGCCTGATCCGCATGGCGCAGCAGCAGATCCGGATCCGCATCGTCCCTGGGGTAGAGGGCGACACCGATACTGGCCGACACCTGCAGCGTCCATTCCTGCACCCGGAGCGGCGCGGCGGCGGCCATCAGCAACCGCTCCACCACCGCGATGCAGTCCTCCGCCACCGCCAGGTCGGACAGCACGGCGACAAACTCGTCGCCCCCCAGCCGGGCCAGGGTGTCGTTTTCCCGCAGCACCTCCTGCATCCGCCGGGCCACCCGGATCAGCAGCTCGTCCCCCACCCCGTGGCCATGGCGATCGTTGACCGCCTTGAAGCCGTCCAGATCCAGGTAGATCACCGCGACGGCCCCGCCCTGGCGACGACAGCGGGCCAGGGCCTGCCGCAGGCGGTCCGCCAGCAGCACCCGGTTGGGCAGGCCGGTCAGGGCGTCGCAATGGGCGATGCGCTCCAGCTCCGCCTGGTGGTGCTTGATGGCGGTGATGTCGGAAAACAGCGCCACGAAATTCTGTACCCGGCCGGCGCCGTCCTGCACCGCGCTGATATTGAGCATTTCGGCGTAGAGCTCGCCGTCCTTGCGCCGGTTCCAGAGTTCCCCCTGCCAATGGCCCTGGCCGGCCAGGGCCTGCCACATGCGGGTATAGAATTCCGGCGGCTGCAGGCCCGAACTCAATATCTGCGGCGTCCGGCCCAGCACCTCCGCCCGGCCGTAGCCGGTGATGGCGGTGAAGGCCTCGTTCACCTCGACGATGTGCCCCCGGCTGTCGGTGATCATGATGCCTTCCCGGGCATGGGTGAACACGCTGGCCGCCAGCCGCTGGCGGGCCTCGGCCTGACGTTGCCCCGTGATATCGAAATAGGCGATGACCAGGCTGTAGAGGGGATGATCCAGCGGCGTGGCGCTGACATTGAGCCAGGTGCTGCCGGTGGGGGTTCGCACCTCCATGGCCACGTCGTGCACCGGCCGGCCCTCCGTCATGGCGCGGGTACTGGCATATTCTTCCGGTGGCATCAGGCTGCCGTCGGGCCTGAGTATGGTCCAGGCCTTGTCCTGGTAATTGCGCGCCAGGTGTTCGGCCTTGCTGATGCCCAGCAGCTGTTCCGAGGCGCTGTTGCAATCGATGACCTGCCCCTCCCGGTCGGTCAGGGAGATGCCGATGGGCAGAAACTCGAAGATGGTGCGCAGCCGCTCTTCGTTGCCGGCGATCAGGGCTTCCTGGCGTTTGCGCTGGGTGATGTCCTGGTGGGTACCCGACATTCGCAGCGGCTTGCCGTCGTCCGTCCACTCCACCACCCGTCCCCGGTCCATGATCCAGACCCAGTCGCCGTTCTTGTGGCGCATGCGCGCCTCGCATTCGTAGATCTCCTCCTTGCCGCTGAAGCAGGCCTCCAGCCGCTCGGCCGAACGGGCCAGATCGTCGGGATGGGCCAGTCGCAGCCAGGTGTCGATGCTCACCGGCGCCAGTTCCTCCAGGCGATAGCCCAGGATCTCCGCCCAGCGCTCGTTAAACACGGTTTCCCCTGTTTGCACATACCATTCCCAGGTGCCTATGCTGGTGCCCCAGATCACTTCCTCCAGCCGCCGGCTCTGCTCCCGGAACTGTCGACGGCTCAGGCGAACCTGGCGGTTCTGCCAGATCAGCGCCGCGGTCGAGCCGCTCAACACCACGACCAGCAAGGCCCCCCACAATATCCAGCGGCCGTAGTACTGCCACAGATCCTCGAGGGTCAGCACCGGCTCCAGGTCGAAGGGGGGCAGGCGCAGGCTGCGCGCCAGGTTTTCCACCGGCAGGTAGTCGCCGGGCGGCGCAAAGCCTTCGATGCCGGCGGCCACCGCCGCCGGATGGGGGTGCGCCAGCGCCATCAACGCACTGGCGATGCGGCGTACCTGGCGCGCCTCGACATGGGGCAGGGCCAGGATCGGCCATTCCGGGTAGAGCCGGGTCGACACCGCATAGGGAAAACCGGGCAGGTGCTGGGCGTTGATCACCCTGAACTCGTCCCCGGCGAGCCGGCCTTCGGCCACCAGGGACTCGAGCATGCCGGTGCGGATAAAACCGGCGTCGGCCTGGCCGGCCAGCACCGCCTCCACCACCCGGTCATGGCTGCCCAGCTCGGCCAGGTCTACGCCGCCCGGCAGTTCGATGCCGGCCTGTTTCAGCTCATAGGCCTGCGCCTGGTAGCCGCCAAGAAACTTGATACCCGGAATGGCCAGGCGCCGCCCCCTGAGATCGGCCAGGGTATGGAGATCCTCGCGTTCGGCCCGGCTGATGATGACCCCGCCCAGGGCGCTGGTAGCCAGGCCGCGTTCCCGGCTGATCCGGGTTGCCAGGGCGCCGGTCAGGGCATTCTGACTGCGCAGGATCAGATAATGACTGGGGTTGGTGAACACCAGATCCAGACCGTTGCGGGCCAGCTCCGCCTCCATCTCCTCCTGGTCCAGTGCCTTCAGCACCACCCGGCCATCCTCGAGCTGCTGGCTCAGGTAGTCGACCAGGGGCTGCAGTTGCGCCTCCATCACCGGCTTGTCCCGATAGGCGAACACCCCCAGGGTCAGTATCTCTTCCGCCCGCAGCGGCAAGCACAGCAGCAGGGCGAGCAAGGGGGTCAACAATGACTGTTTCATCCGTGCTCCCGCTCCGATGGCAGCCACAGCGGCGAAAACAGCCCCTGCCGATCATCGGGCCGGGCCAGCAGACCCTGGCCGGCCATCAGCTCGGCCAACAGGGCCGCCGCCTGGGCCAGCTTGCCCTCCCCGTCGACCAGGTAGCGGCGGTTGGCCGACAGCATCGGCAGCACCACGCCCGCCAAGGCCCGCTCGGCCAGGGCATGACTCACGCCCTGGCGGGCGGCGATGCGATAGAGGGCATCCTGGCGGTTGCTGCGGATATGTTCGAGGGCGCGGAAATGGGCGGCCGTCAAAGCCTGCAGCTGTGGCCGCCGGATGCGATCCCGCCGTACCGCCAGCACATCGAAGATGGTGTCCGGCAACTCCCGGCTGTCGAACAGCCGCCGGGCACCCAGTTGCAGCAACTGGCCGGCGGTGGGCTCGTAGGTGATCACCGCGTCCAGCCGCCCTGCGCGCCAGGCCTCGAGCTGCGACTCAGGCGCCAGCTCCACCAGGGTCAACGCCGACGGCGACAGCCCGGCCCGGCGCAGCACCTTGGCCAGCATCAGGGTCCCCAGGGCATTGGGTTCAACCCCGAGTCGCTTGCCGGCCAACTGCTCCAGGCGCTGGATCCCCTCCCTGGCCAGCACCATGTCGGCCCCCGCCGAGACATTGAATACCAGCCCTATGGTCAGGGGCACGCCGGCGCCGCGCGCCAGCAGCACCTCGTCCAGGGTCAGGCAGGCGGCGTCGAGCCGATCCTGCTGCAGTCCCGCCAGGCTGTCGCTGGCACTGGCGCCGCTCTGCAACTGGATAGCCGGCGGCAGCCAGCCGAAGTCACGGGCCAGATAGAGGGTCTCGTAACCGATCCAGGGATGGATGCCAAGGCGCAGGGGCGCGGCGGAGCAGGCGCCCAGCCAGGGCAACAGGGGCAGTGTCGCCAGGCCGGACAGGAAACGACGGCGTTTCATCGGCTCAGGCTCCCGGCAGCCCGGGGCCGGGCTTGAGCGGAAAGCGGGATACCCCAAGGGAAAGGCGGGCGATAAGCGGTGCTCCATGCATCGGGACGAACTGTCATTACTGCTCCATAAAAAAGCGCGCCCTTGGATGGCACGCAAAACGTGGGGATTTTCCCATAGAACGGCTATTCCTGACAGGAGCAAGATCAATCTTCTTATATCAAGGGGGTCAGCCGAAGCTCATGGTGGCAGCGGCAGGGCGGTGCCGGGAACCTGGATATACTCGAACCAGCGCCGGGTGGCGGGGCCGGCGCCGAGGAGCCCGAGCGCCAGAGGAAGATGGAGGCCGACGCCAATAAAAGGATGCCGCCCGGGCCGGTCGAAAAAGTCGCGATCCCGCTCGGCAAAGCCGCGGCTGCCGTAGCCCGCCTGCAGTTCTATCCACCGCAGCGCGTTTCCCTGGGCGCCCCAGGCGTGCAGGGGAAAGGCGAGCAGCCAGCGCGAGCCCGAATAGTCGGTAAAAATGTCGTGGTGCCGGCCCCGGCGCACGGCGGGAGACGGCCAGTACTCCCAGCGGAACTGCACCCGCTCGCGCCAGGCCGGATGGCGCTGGCGCAGGTATTCCAGCCCCACCCCGGCCAGGTTGACCACCTGATCTTCCCAGCTGAAGCCGTGCTCCGGGGAAAAGCCATCGCCCAGCTCGACCGTGGTGGTCAGCAGCAGGCCGCTGAGGGCGCCCAGCCGGGCCGCCTCGGCATCGTCGTAGCCCCAGCGGCGGTAGAGGGCGGCCGACAGGGCCGTGGCCGCGGTGCCGGTATAGGCGTGGCCCAGCTTGTCGGCGCCGCCGTGCTCGGTATCGCGGCCGAACCAGCCCTCGCTCTGGGTGCCGAAGCTGGACTCACCCCAGTCCCACACCGCCACCCCGTAGGCGGTGGCCCCGCCCACTATCGCCAGGTTGAGCGCCCAGGTCTTCTGCTCCCGCGACCAGCCTTGCTCCGGCAAGACCGGCACCTGCGCACCGGCCGGCGGCGCCATCAGCAGCAAGACTATCGACAGCACACTCGATTTGAATGGAGGCATGGGTCACCTTGAGACCGGAAACAGGGCATCCCTAAGTGTAGCGAGCCAGGCCCGGGGTGCCCTTGTCATGGTTCCATCCCGCTTTCCGCCGCCATTTGGTCGCCGCCAGGGAAGCGAATGAAATTCAATATTCAACGCTACCAACTTTCACTACTGCGGAACAAAATCATATTGAATAACAAAAATATGGAGCATATCTCCAAAACCTTGTCCCCGTGGCCCCGCCCCGCCCGTTGCCCGCCGCTGTTCTCCGCCAAGTTTATCCGGCGTCGGGGTTGGCAAAGCCCGCCCGGCTTGCTATGGTGAGCCCAGACCATTAGAGAGATTCAGGTTACGCCTTTATATGAACTTCCTGCACAACGCCAAGCACCATCATCATCCCGACTAGTCTTTCAGGATACTTATTCTGGAAGACCTTGCGCTTGGCGGCTTCCAGCAGGACAGAAATACCAGACCCTCGGAAGCTACCCTTCCGGGGGTTTTTCGTTTTACGGCTTTACGGTTTATCACAAGGAACACAGCACATGACATTGGATCAGAATCGCCTTCGCATCGCCCTTCAGAAATCCGGCCGCCTCAGCACCGACTGCCAGCAGTTGCTGAAAGGCTGCGGCGTCAAGCTCAACCTGCGCGAGCAGCGCCTTATCGCCCACGCCGAAAACATGCCCATCGATCTGCTGCGGGTGCGGGACGACGATATCCCCGGCCTGGTGATGGACGGCGTGGTCGATCTCGGCATCGTCGGCGAAAACGTGCTGGAAGAAACCGTGATGGAGCGCCAGGCCACCGGCCAGTCCGCCGAATACAGCGTGCTCAAGCGGCTCGACTTCGGCGGCTGCCGGCTGTCGCTGGCGGTGGCCGAGGAGTTCGACTACCAGGGTCCCAAGAGCCTGGAAGGTAAGCGCATCGCCACCTCCTACCCCTGGCTGCTGAAGCGTTACATGGACAGCCAGGGCGTCAAGTTCAAGAGCGTGATGCTGAACGGCTCGGTGGAAGTAGCCCCCCGCGCCGGCCTGGCCGACGCCATCTGTGACCTGGTGTCCACCGGCGCCACCCTGGAGGCCAACGGCCTGGTGGAAACCGATGTCATCTACCGTTCCAAGGCGGTGCTGATCCAGAGCGCCAATCCGCTGGCCGCCAACAAGCAGAAGGTCATCGACAAGCTGCTGCCCCGCATCCAGGGCCTGCAGCAGGCGCGGGAAAGCAAGTACATCATGCTGCACGCGCCCCAGGACAAGCTGGAAGAAGTGATTGCCCTGATGCCCGGCGCCGAGCGCCCCACCATCATGCAGCTGGCCGGCGAAACCAAGCAGGTGGCCATCCATGTGGTCAGCACCGAGGATCTGTTCTGGGAAACCATGGAAGGCCTCAAGGCCCTGGGCGCCTCTTCCATCCTGGTGCTGCCCATCGAGAAGATGATGGAGTAAACCATGCAAACCTTCGACTGGAACCGACTGAGCAAGCAAGAGCAGGCCGACGCCCTGCGCCGCCCCGCCCTGGCCCAGGGCGGGCGTGACGCCCAGGTGGCGGATATCATCGAAAAAGTGCGCGCCGGCGGCGATGCCGCCCTGCGGGAACTGACCCGCACCCTGGACAAGGTGGAACTCGAGCGCCTGCAGCTGACCGAGGAGGACATCGCGGCCGCCGGCAGCCGGGTGAGCGAGGAGCTGAAAGCCGCCATCGAGCTCGCCATCGACAATATCGAGGCCTTCCACCGGGCCCAGCTCCCCAGCCCCGTGGTGCTGGACACCAAACCGGGGGTACGCTGCGAGCTGCACTACCAGCCCATCGAAAAGGTCGGCCTCTATGTGCCCGGCGGCAGCGCGCCCCTGGTGTCCACCGTGATGATGCTGGCCATCCCGGCCAGGCTCGCCGGCTGCGAGCGGGTGGTGCTGTGCTCGCCGCCGCCGGTGAACGACGCCATCGTCTATACCGCCCGGCGCTGCGGCGTGGACGCCATCTATAGCCTGGGCGGCGCCCAGGCGGTGGCCGCCCTGGCCTACGGCACCGAGACGGTGACCAAGGTGGACAAGATCTTCGGCCCGGGCAACGCCTGGGTGACCGAGGCCAAGGGCCAGGTGTCCGGTGATGTGGACGGCGCCGCCATCGACATGCCCGCCGGCCCCTCGGAAGTGCTGGTGATCGCCGACGAGTCCGCCGACGCCGCCTTTATCGCCTCGGATCTGCTGTCCCAGGCCGAGCACGGCCCCGACTCCCAGGTGATACTGGTCACCCCCAGCCGCGCCCTGGCCGAGCGGGTGGATGCCGCCCTGGCCGAACAGCTGGCCGCCCTGTCCCGGGCCGACATCGCCCGCCGGGCCCTGGCCGAGAGCCGCACCTTTATCTGCGACGATCTGGCCCAGGCCGTCGCCATCTCCAACGCCTACGCCCCCGAGCACCTCATCGTGCAGACCGAAGACCCGCGCGCCCTGCTGCCCAAACTCAGGAACGCCGGCTCCATCTTCCTCGGCGCCTGGACCCCGGAGTCGGTGGGCGACTATGCCAGCGGCACCAACCACACCCTGCCCACCTACGGCTATGCCCGCACCTGCTCCAGCCTGGGGCTGGCCGACTACCAGCGCCGCTACACGGTGCAGGAGCTGAGCCCGGCGGGACTGCAAGCCATAGGTCCGGCGGTGGAGCTGCTCGCCGCCACCGAAACCCTGGATGCCCACAAAAACGCGGTCAGCCTGCGGCTGGCCAAACTGGAGAAACAAGCATGAGCCTCACCCAACTGGCCCGCGCCCAGGTTCAGGCGCTCACCCCCTACCAGTCCGCCCGCCGCATCGGCGGCCAGGGCCACATCTGGCTGAACGCCAACGAGGCGGCCGACAGCGGCGACTTCCGTCTGGACTGCTCGCGCCTGAACCGCTACCCCGAGTGCCAGCCGCCCGCGGTGATCAACGGCTATGCCGGCTACGCCGGTGTGGCCCCCGAGCAGGTGCTGGTCAGCCGCGGCGGCGACGAAGGCATCGAGCTGCTGATCCGCACCTTCTGCGAGCCGGGCCGTGACAGCATCATCATCTGCACCCCCACCTACGGCATGTACGCCATCAGCGCCGAGACCAACGGCGTGGGCATCATCGACGTGCCGCTGAGCGCCTCCCGCCAGCCCGACTTCGACGGCATCATCGACCGCCTGGGCGAGGCCAAGCTGGTGTTCCTGTGCTCGCCCAACAACCCGACCGGCGATCTGGTGGAGCAAAGCGGCCTCATCCGCCTGCTCGAAGCCGCCCGCGGCCGCGCCCTGGTGGTGGTGGACGAGGCCTATATCGAGTTCTGCCCCGCGCACAGCCAGGCCGGCCTGCTGGCCGACTACCCGGAGCTGGTGCTTATCCGCACCCTGTCCAAGGCCTTCGGCCTGGCCGGCATCCGCTGCGGCTTCACCCTGGCCAACCCGGAGGTGGTGCAACTGCTGTTGAAGGTGATCGCCCCCTACCCCATCCCCGAGCCGGTGGCCCAGATTGCCGCCCAGGCCCTGAGCGAGGACGGCCTCACGCGGATGCGCGAGCGGGTGGCGGAGATCAACCGGCTCAAGGCGACGCTTGCCGGGCAACTCGCCGGCAACGCCCAGGTCAAAGAAGTATTCGCCCCCAACGGCAACTACCTGCTGGTCCGCTTCACCCCGGGCAGCGCCGTCTTTGACCGCATGAGCCGGGCGGGTATCATACTGCGTGATTTTTCCAGCAAGCCCGGGCTTGCCGACTGCATTCGTATCACCATCGGCCAAGAGGCCGAAATGGACGCGGTACTGGCCGTACTGCAACAGGAGCAATAAGTGACTAAGGAACGTATTTTATTTATCGACCGCGACGGCACCATGGTGGAAGAGCCGCCGGTCGACAAACAGCTGGACCGGCTCGACAAACTGGCCTTCCTGCCCGGCGTGATCCCGGCCCTGCTCAAGCTGCAGGACGCGGGCTACCGGCTGGTGATGGTCACCAACCAGGACGGCCTGGGCACCGACAGCTTCCCGCAGGAAGACTTCGACGCCCCCCACAACCTGATGATGCAGATCCTGACCTCCCAGGGCGTCAAGTTCGACGACATCCTGATCTGCCCCCACTTCCAGCACGACGACTGCGCCTGCCGCAAGCCGCGCCTGGGGCTGGTCAAGGACTACCTGCAGGCCGGCCGCGTCGACTTCACCGACTCCTGGGTGATCGGCGATCGCGTCACCGACATGCAACTGGCCGAGAACATGGGACTAAAGGGCCTGCACTACGGCCACCACGACCTGGGCTGGCCCGAAATCGTGGTGCGCCTGCTGAGCCGCGGCCGTACCGCCGAGGTGATCCGCACCACCAAGGAAACCGACATCCGCGTCAAGCTGGATCTGGATAGACGCGGTGGCAGCAAGATCAGCACCGGCCTGCACTTCTTCGACCACATGCTGGATCAAATCGCCACCCACGGCGGCTTTTATCTGGAAGTGGCGGTCGAGGGCGACCTGCACATCGACGACCACCACACGGTGGAAGACACCGCCCTGGCCCTGGGCGAGGCACTGCGCAAGGCGCTCGGCAACAAGCGCGGCATCGGCCGCTTCGGTTTCGTGCTGCCCATGGACGAGTGCGAGGCGGCCATCACCCTGGACTTGTCCGGCCGTCCCTATATGAAGTTCGAGGGCCAGTTCCGCCAGGACAAGGCCGGCGATCTGTCGGTGGAGATGGTGCCCCACTTCTTCCGGAGTTTAAGCGACAGCCTGGCCGCCAATATTCACCTCAAGGTGACCGGCGACAATACCCACCACATGGTGGAGAGCCTGTTCAAGGGTTTCGGCCGCGCCCTGCGCCAGGCCATCCGGGTGGAAGGCGATGATCTGCCGTCGAGCAAGGGGGTACTGTGAAGGTCGTCATTATCGATACCGGCTGCGCCAACCTGTCCTCCGTGCGCTACGCCATCGAGCGCCTGGGCTACCAGGTACAGGTGAGCAAGGATCCGGAGGTGGTGCTGGGGGCCGACAAGCTGTTCCTGCCCGGCGTGGGCACCGCCCGCGAGGCGATGAAGAACCTGCGCGAGCGCGGCCTGGTGGAACTCATCAACCGGCTGCACCAGCCGGTGCTGGGTATCTGCCTCGGCATGCAGATGCTGGTCAACCGCTCAGAGGAAGGCGACGTCGAGTGCCTCGGCAAGATCGACGCCGACTGCACCAAGCTGGTGGGCGGCGACGGTATCCGCCTGCCGCACATGGGCTGGAACCAGATCACTCCCCTGCCCGGCCACCCGCTGTTCAAGGACATTCCCGACGGCAGCTTCTTCTACTTCGTGCACTCCTACGCGGTGCCGGTGGGCGAATACACCCTGGCCTCCTGCCAGTATGGCCAGGCCTTCAGCGCCGCCATCGGCCAGGAGAACTTCTTCGGCGTGCAATTCCACCCGGAGCGCTCCGGTGCCGCCGGCGCCCAGTTGCTGAAAAACTTTCTGGAGCTGTAAATGATCATTCCCGCCATAGACCTTATCAATGGCAAGGTGGTGCGCCTGTACCAGGGCGACTACCAGCAGAAAACCGAATACACCGCCTCGCCCCAGGAGCGCTTCGACCTCTATGTGGCCGAAGGCGCCACCCAGCTGCACCTGGTGGATCTGGACGGTGCCAAAAACAGCGACCAGCGCCAGCTTGCCGTGATTAAAAGCCTGATTGAAAACACCGCCGTGCCGGTGCAGATCGGCGGCGGCATCCGCACCGAGCAGGACGTGAAGGATCTGCTCGACATCGGCGCCCAGCGGGTGGTGATCGGCTCCACCGCGGTGAAAAATCCCGAGCTGGTGGCCGGCTGGATCAAGCAGTACGGCCCCGAGCGCATCGTGCTGGCCCTCGACATCAACATCACCCCCGAGGGCGAGAAGAAGATCGCCATCGCCGGCTGGCAGGAAGACAGCGGCATCACCATCGAAGCCCTGCTCGAGCACTATCTGCCCGCGGGCCTGTGCCACGTGCTGTGCACCGACATCTCCAAGGACGGCACCCTGTCCGGCTCCAACGTCGCCCTGTACCGGGAGCTGGCCGCCCGCTACCCCACCATCCTCTGGCAGGCCTCCGGCGGCATCGGCAACATCGGCGACATCGAGGCGCTCAAGGGCACCGGCGTGGCCGGGGTGATCCTGGGCCGCTCCCTGCTCGAGGGCAAGTTCACCGTCAAGGAGGCCATTTCATGCTGGCAAGACGCATAATCCCCTGCCTGGACGTCAAGGACGGCCAGGTGGTCAAGGGCGTGAAGTTCCGCAACCACGAGATCATCGGCGACATCGTGCCCCTGGCCGAGCGCTACGCCGCCGAGGGCGCCGACGAGCTGGTGTTCTACGACATCACCGCCTCCAGCCAGGAGCGGGTGGTGGACAAGAGCTGGGTCAGCCGGGTGGCGGAGGTGATCGACATCCCCTTCTGCGTGGCCGGCGGCATCAAGTCCATCGAGGACGCGGCCCGCATCCTCGAATTCGGCGCCGACAAGATCTCCATCAACTCCCCGGCCCTGGCCAACCCGGCACTGATCACCGAGCTGGCGGACACCTTCGGCGTGCAGTGCATAGTAGTAGGCATCGACTCCTACTATGACGAGGCCAGCGGCCAGTATCAGGTGCACCAGTTCACCGGCGACGAGAGCCGCACCCAGGTGACCAAGTGGAGCACCTTCGACTGGGTGGAAGAGGTGCAGCGGCGCGGCGCGGGCGAAATCGTGCTCAACGTGATGAACCAGGACGGCGTGCGCCAGGGCTACGACATCGAGCAGCTGCTGCGGGTGCGCGCCCTGTGCCAGGTACCGCTGATCGCCTCCGGCGGCGCCGGCGAGATGGTGCATTTCCGCGACGCCTTCCTCGAGGCGGACGTGGACGGGGCCCTCGCCGCTTCCGTGTTCCACAAGGGCATCATCGACATCGGTGAGCTCAAGCAATACCTCAAGCAAGAAGGAGTGGTGATCCGTGATTGACGCCAACCAGCTGGACTGGGACAAGGTCGACGGCCTGATGCCCGCCATCGTGCAGGACTGCCACAGCGGCCGGGTGCTGATGCTCGGCTACATGAACCGGGAAGCGCTGGAAAAGTCCCAGGCCACCGGCCAGGTCACCTTCTTCAGCCGCACCAAAAACCGGCTCTGGACCAAGGGTGAAACCTCCGGCCACGTGCTGCAGCTGCGCGATCTCAGCACCGACTGCGATCAGGACACCCTGCTGGCGATGGTGGAGCCTATCGGCCCCACCTGCCACCTGGGCAACGTGTCCTGTTTCAACGACCAGCAGTTGCCAAGCTTGAGCTTCCTCGCCGAGCTGGAGCAGGTGCTGGCCAGCCGCAAGGGCGCGGATCCGGCCACCAGCTACACCGCCAGCCTCTACGCCAAGGGCACCAAGCGCATCGCCCAGAAGGTGGGCGAGGAAGGGGTGGAAACGGCGCTGGCCGCCACGGTGCACGACCACGAAGAGCTGGTCAGCGAGTCCGCCGACCTGCTCTACCACCTGACCGTGCTGCTGCAGCAGGAAGGGTTGCAGCTGACCGACGTGGTCAATAAGCTGAAAGCGCGGCACAAGTAAGCCGCCCGCCCTAAAAGGGGTCCTAGTCACTTTTTAATTGACTAGGACCCCTTTTTCTTTTTTATTTCGCCCGCGCACACATTATGTAAAATAGGTGTATCTACTGCCCCCTCCCTGCCGGCCTGGCGCGCCACCTCATCCTGCTGCTTGCGCCGCGCCGTCTCGCCTGCTAGATTCAAAAGCACCCAAAGTATGTTGGCATAAATCATGTTCACCCTCGCCGCCCGCCTGCGTCACGCCTTTGCCGAGCTGGAAAGCGCCACCAGCGCCCTCTGCCAGTTCCTGGCCGGGGCCAGCCCCTTCGCCCGCTGCTATGCCCTGCCGCCCGTGCCGCTCGGCCAGGAGCACGAGCCGGTGGCGCGGATCCCCGTCAGCCCATTGCAAGGCGATGCCGCCCTGCACGCCGCCCTGGCGGCCTATCGCCAGTGGCACCTGCAACCGGACTGCTCGGCCAAGGCCAGCTTCCGTCTGCCCGGCCTGCTGTTGCTGCCCGCCGCCCTCGGGGAGGACACCGCCGCCCTGGTGGACGAGGTCAACCGGCTCAAGCTGGCGTTCCGGGCGCTGGTGCAGGAAGCCGAGGGCCGCGACAAGAAGTTCGCCCTGGTGCACGACACCCTGCCCGGCCTCATCACCCTGCAGGTCTACCGCCAGCTGGTGCTGCTGCCCCGCCCCGCCTCCCGGCTGGGCTTTACCTGGGCCAACAAGCAGATCATCCAGAAAGTGGATAAAGAGCAGCTGGTGCGCCAGCTCACCGAGTCCCGGCTCAAACCTCCTCCCCTGGTCGACGCCCAGACCTGGCTGCAATGCGTGGACCGGGAAATCTACGACGTCAAGCGGCTGCCGCCGGGGGTGGAGCTGCGCCTGCGCCGGCCGGTCAAGACCCACCCCATGGTCAACGTGCGCTGGCAGGAGGAGGAGATCCGCCCCCGCCAGCAGCAGGTCAAGGCCCACCTGCCGCTTATCCTGTGCCAGGACGAGCCGCCGGCGCTGACCGCGCTTGCGGACTATCCGCCGGCCACCCCCCGCAAACGCCGGGAAGCCCGCATCAAGGACGAGCCGCTCATTCCCCGGCTGCATATCTACCCCTACCGGCCCTGAGGCGCACTTCCTTTGCATGATAATGCTTATCATGTTTAAATTGGTTGCACTTGTTACCTCTGGATGTTCCTCATGGGTCTGCCCCTTTCCCTGCTGCTGTTGCTGGCGAGCCTCGCCGGCCTGACGCCGCTCGCCATCGACATGTACCTGCCGAGCCTGCCCACCATCGCCCGGGATCTGGGCGTACCGGTGGCCCAGGCCCAGCTCACCATCAGCGTCTTCCTCGCCGGTTTCGCCCTCGGCCAGCTGTTCTACGGCCCCCTGGCCGACAGCGTGGGCCGCAAGCCGGTCATGCTCGGCGGCCTCGCGCTCTTTACCCTGGCCAGCATCGGTTGCGCCTTCGCCGACAGCATAGAGGCGCTGATGGCCTTCCGCCTGCTGCAGGCCATCGGTGGCGCCGCCGGATCCGTGGTGCTCAACGCCCTGCTGCGCGACATGTTCGAACGGGACATGTTCGCCCGGGTCATGTCCATGGTGATACTGGTGATGACGCTGGCCCCCCTGCTCGCCCCCATCGTCGGCGGCTACCTGCTGCTGGTGGCCCACTGGCACGGCATCTTCGTGCTGCTGGCGGCCATCGGCGCCCTGGTCGCCGTCACCCTGGCATTCAAGATCCCGGAAACCCTCAATCCCGAGCTGCGCCAGCCGTTCCGGCTGCTGCCCATACTGCGCAACTACGGCAAGGTGCTGAGCCACCGGGCGGCCCTGGGCTACATCCTGTGCGGCGCCCTGACCACCGCCTCCATGTTCGCCTTTATCTCCGGCTCGCCGCTGGTGTACATCGAGCTGTTCGGGGTCCCGGCCCAGCACTACGGCCTGCTGTTCGGCCTGAATATCCTGCTGATGATGGTGCTCACCTTCGGCAACAGCCGGCTGGTCAAGCGCCTGGGCAGCGATCGGCTGCTCAAGACCGGGCTGGTCAATGCCAGCCTGGGCGCCATCCTCCTCGTCTTCAACGCCGCCACCGGCCTGGGTGGACTCTGGGGCATAGTGCTGCCGGTGATGCTGGTGATCTCCCAGATAAGCCTGATCGGCGCCAACGCCATGGCCGGCCTGCTCAGCCACTTTCCGGAAAGCGCCGGCACCGCCTCGGCACTGGCCGGCACCACCCGCTTCGGCCTGGGCGCGGTGGCCGCCTTCGCGGTCAATGCCAGCCATGTGCCCTCGGCCCTGCCCATGGCGCTGGTGATGAGCCTGTGCACCTGGCTGGCCCTGTCCGGCTACTGGCTGCTGGTGCATCCGGCGCTGAAGGCCCGGGCATAAATTCCCCGGTGAAAGCCGTTTTTTAATGGGGGCGCAAGTGTTATAACTAGGGGCTGTCGCAGCCCGCGACCCGGACCATATTTATCATTACAAGGAATCAACACTACCATGTTCGAGAAGGTCACCGCCGCCCCTGCCGATCCCATCCTGGGCCTTACCGACGCGTTCCGCCAGGATCCCCGTACCGACAAGATCAACCTGGGTGTGGGCATCTACAAAGACGAAGCCGGCCAGACCCCGGTGCTGCGTTGCGTGAAAAAAGCCGAAGCCCGCCTGGTGCAGGAGCAGACCACCAAGAACTACCTCAGCATTGAAGGCACCGAGGCCTACGGCCGCGTGGTGCAGCAGCTGCTGTTCGGCGCCGGCTCCGCCGTGACCGAAGCCGGCCGCGCCCGCACCGCCCAGGCACCGGGCGGCACCGGCGCCCTGCGCATCGCCGGCGAGTTCATCGCCCGCCAGCTCGACAGCAACACCGTGTGGATCTCCAACCCCACCTGGGCCAACCACAGGGCCGTGTTTACCGCCGCCGGCCTGGAGGTGAAGGAATACGGCTACTACAACGCCGACACCAAGGATCTGGACTTCGACGCCATGCTGGCCGACCTGGCCCAGGCCAAGGCCGGCGACGTGGTGCTGCTGCACGGCTGCTGCCACAATCCCACCGGCATCGACCCCACCGCCGAGCAATGGCAGCAACTGGCCAGGCTGTCCGCCGAGAAAGGCTGGCTGCCGCTGTTCGACTTCGCCTACCAGGGCTTCGCCAAGGGCATCGAGGAAGACGCCTACGGCCTGCGGGTGTTCGCCGAGCACAATAAAGAACTGCTGATCGCCAGCTCCTTCTCCAAGAACTTCGGCCTGTACAACGAGCGGGTGGGCGCCTTCACCCTGGTCGCCAGCGACGCCGCCGTGGCCGACACCGCCTTCAGCCAGGTGAAAACCATCATCCGCGCCAACTACTCCAACCCACCCTCCCACGGCGCCGCCGTGGTGGCCCTGGTGGCCGAGGATCCGGAGCTGTACCAGGACTGGCTGAACGAGCTGGCCGAGATGCGCGACCGCATCCAGGAAATGCGCACCCTGCTGGTGGAAAAACTGTCCGGCCGCGGCGTGGATCAGGACTTCAGCTTCATCGCCCGCCAGAACGGCATGTTCTCCTTCTCCGGCCTGAACAAGGAGCAGGTGGAGCGGCTGAAGAACGAGTTCGGCATCTACATCGTCGGCTCCGGCCGCATCAGCGTGGCCGGCATCACCAAGTCGAACATCGACGCCCTGTGCGACGCCATCGCCGCGGTGATCTGACCCCTCCCCCCGGCGACAAAAAAGCCCCGCTTCGGCGGGGCTTTTTTCTGGTTTCGGTCAGCCGTTTTCCCTGGCTTGTGCCTGGTAGTCGTGGATCCAGGCCGGCAGCGCCGCCTCGGCCATGGGCCTGCCGATAAAGTACCCCTGAGCCAGATCGCAGCCCGACTGCCGCAGATAGTCCAGGGTTTTCCTATCCTCGATGCCTTCCGCCGTGACCTGCAGGCCGAGGCTGTGTCCCAGCTCGATCACCGACTTGATCACCGCCCGGGATTCCTGGGACTGCATGGCGGTCATCACGAAGGACTTGTCTACCTTGAGTTCGGAAAAGGGCAATCGTACCAGCTGCAACATCGATGAAAAGCCGGTACCGAAGTCGTCGAGGGACAGCTGGAATCCTTTCATCCGCAACCGGGTCAGGATATCCAGGGAAGCCACCGGATCCTCCATGGCGCTGGTTTCGGTCAGCTCGAAGATCAGGCGCTCCGGCGCCAGCCCCAACGCCTCGCAACGACGCTCCAGGCGCTCGAACAGGGCCAGGTTGCCCAGAGAGCGGGCCGAAATGTTGATGGACAGGGTCAGTTGCTTCAGAGAGCAAGCCGGCATCGGCACCGCCGCCAGGGCTCCCTTGGCTCGATTCAGCCCGGCGAACCAGTTCAACGCCTGCTCCAGCACCTGCTCGGTCAGTTCGTCGATCAGCCCTCCCGACTCGGCCAGGGCGATGAAGACATCCGGAGCGATGGCACCCAGCTCCGGGTGCTGCCAGCGGGCCAGGACTTCGAAGCCGGCCAGCTCGGTACCCCGACAGGCCACCTTGGGCTGATACACCACGCCGATGGCCCCCTTGGCCAGGGCATGGTGCAGTTCCTTCAGGGTCGGCTGGCGCGGCCCGGGGCCCGGGGCCCGGCGTAAAGACGGGGCATCAGCCAACGGCTCCTCTGCCAGGAGGGTCCTGAGCTCGGCCGGAGTAAAGGGCTTCGGCAGTACGCCGGCAATATTGAGGCCATGCTCGGCGGCGGAGCGGCCGGCGGCATCCAGCACGCGAGTGCCCACCCCACTGCTGATGATGAGGCGGGCGGAACAGCCCTTGTCAGCCAAGGCCGCCATCACCTGTACCCCATCCATCCGGGGCATCACCAGATCGAGCGCAATGGTGGTTGGCTGCCATGTTTCCACCAGTTGGAAAAATTCCTCCGGATCCGTGGTAAAGCATACCTCGGCCCCGGCGAACTCGGCGATGCGTGCTATGGTCTGCCCGGTCATGGGATCATCGTCCAGGATCAACAGCCTTGTCTTCGCCATCATGAAACCCCGCTTTTTTTATGAATTATCCATCGCCTGGCGTATTTTCACCATCAGCTCCGCGCGCCGATAGGGTTTCCCCAGCAATTGTACCCCCTTGTCCAGGCGCCCATGGTGGACGATGGCGTTCTCCGTATAGCCCGAGGTGAACAGCACCTTAAGCCCGGGCCTGAGTACCTTCGCCTGGGCCGCCAGCTCCGGCCCTCCCAAGCCGCCGGGCATCACCACGTCGGTAAAGAGCAGATCGATGTCTTGCTCCTGCCGCAGCAGGATCAGGGCCTCGTCACCGTTGCTGGCGGTCAGCACCCGGTAGCCCAGGCCCCGCAGTTGATCCTCGGCATAACGGCGCACCAGGGCATCGTCCTCCACCAGCAGGATGCACTCGTCGCCGCCCCGCGGCAAGGGTGCCACCCTCTTGGTCGGCTCCGCCTCAAGCGCCCCGGCCCCGGCCCTGGGCAGGTACATCCTCACCACAGTGCCGATGCCGGGCTCGGAATAGACGCTGACATGGCCGCGGGTCTGGCGGATAAAACCGAACACCATCGACAACCCCAGCCCCGAGCCCTTGCCCTTCTCTTTGGTGGTGAAGAAGGGTTCAAAAATCCGCCCCAGGTGCTCGGGAGCAATGCCGCTGCCGTTATCCGACACCGCCAGCAGCACATAGTCGCCAGGCTCCACCTCCGCATGGGTGGCGGCATAGTCCCTGTCCAGCCGGACATTGGCGGTTTCAATGGTGAGCCGGCCGCCACCCGGCATGGCATCCCGGGCATTGAGACACAAGTTGAGCAGGGCGCTTTCCAGTTGGGCCGGATCCACCAGCGCCGGCCAGAGATCCTCGGTCGGACACAGTTCCATGCTGATGTGCTGCCCCAGGGTCCGGGTCAGCAGGGTGCGCATGCCCTCGACCAGCTCGTTGACCCGGATCACCTGGGGCTCCAGCGCCTGGCGGCGGGCGAAAGCCAGTAACCGCTGAGTCAGATCCGCCCCTCGCTGGGCGGCCACCACCATCATCTGCGCCAGTTCGGCCAGCGCCGGCTCCCGCGCCAGTTGCTCCTGCAGCAGTTCGCCGTTACCCAGGATCACCGTCAGCAGGTTGTTGAAGTCGTGGGCGACACCGCCGGTCAACTGGCCCACGGCCTCCATCCGCTGGGCATGGTGCAGTTGCTCCTCCAGGGCGCGCTGGGCCGCTTCCTGGCGATGACGCTCCAGGGCCAGACCGACGATGTGGCTGGTACGGTCGATCAGGGCACGATCGGCTTCGCTCGGAGCTTTCGGGTGCTGGTGGTAGAGCGCAAAACTGGCCAACACCCGGCCTGAACCGTCAAGCACGGGAATAGACCAGCAAGCCCGCAGGCCGTGGGCCAGCGCCAGCGCCTTGTAGTCCGCCCACAGCGGGTCGGTGGCAATGTCCTCCACGATCACGGCTTCGCGCCGGTACATGGCGGTACCGCAGGAGCCGGCCCGAGGACCGATGGCCAGGCCGTATACCGCCCGATTGTAGGACTCGGGCAGGCTGGGCGCCGCCCCTTCCTGCAGGTGGATGCCGGCTTCGTCCAGCAGCAGCACCGAGGCCAGGGTGTTGGGCAATACCTGCTCGATACCCAGCACTATCTGGGTGAGCACCGCCCGCAGAGAGGCGCCTTCATAGATCATCTGCAATGCCCGGGCTTCGGTCAGCCTGCTCTGCTCGTTACGCTTGCGTTCGGTGCAGTCCTGCAACGTCAGCGCCAGGCCGTCGTCGGTGCGCACATAACGGCACGCCAGCCAACACTCGCGCCGGGGGTAGAACAACTCCGCCTCCCCCTCGGGTCCCCCCTGCTCCAGCAACGCCCGGACCTGGGGAAAGACGGCCACCAGCGGCTGGCCCGGCATGGCCGGCGACCTCGTATCCAGCAGCCGTTCCGCCCGCCGGTTGGCAAAGGTGATCCTGTGCTCCCTGTCCAGCACCAGAAAAGCCTCGGTCATGCTTTCCAGAGTGTTGCGAAGCCGCCCGGCCAGCAGCTCCGACTCCTGACGGCTCCGCTGCTGGGCCCGGTAAGCGTCATGCGTCTGGCGCAGGTAATGGATGATGGCGACCGACAGCAGGCCGCTCAGGGCAATGGCCACCAGGGCCAGCAACCGGTTGGCCAACACAAAGAGGGGAGCGAAGTCACGGGGAGCCGCCGGGGAAATGAACACGCCCGCCACCGTGAGGACCGCCGCCGCCAGGCTGACGGCGGACACTAGGCGAATGCTGCCGCTGAACAAGGCCAGCAGTATGACCGGCGGATAGAGGATGCCGTGCGCAAACCCGAGTGGGGTCAGGGCGTCGGCCGCAAAGATCAGGGCGAGCGCCCCCAGCGAACTCCAGCGCCAGGCGGGGTGCCCGTTCGGCACCGGAAGCCAGCTTCCCTTGTCCGGCCCCCACCGCCTCATGGCCGCTGCTCCAGCGCCTGGCGCACCTTGGCTTCCAGCTCGGCGCGCCGGTAGGGCTTAGTCAATAGTTGCCACTCCGGCGCCACCCGCCCCTGGTGCAGGAGAGTGCTGGCAGCGTAGCCGGAGCTGTACAGCACCTTGATATGCGGATGCAGGCAGCGCGTCTGCTCGACCAGTTCGGGTCCGTTAATGCCGCCCGGCATCATCACATCGGTAAACAGCAGATCGATATCCTGCCTCTCCCTCAGTATCTGCAGCGCGCTGGAGCCATTTGCGGCGAGCAACACCGTATAACCCAGCCGTTGCAACTGTATCTCGGCATAGCGGCGCACCTCGGCATCGTCTTCAACCAGCAAGATGGTCTCGTCCCCACCCCGGCGTCCCGGGGCCGTCACCGGGGCTGCTGGCTGTGTTGCCACCGGAGAACGGGGCAGGTACATGCGCACCGTGGTGCCTTCTCCCGGCTCCGAATACAGGGTGATATGGCCGCCCGACTGCTTGATGAAGCCAAACACCATCGACAGCCCGAGCCCGGTGCCCCGGCCTTGCTCCTTGGTGGTGAAGAAGGGCTCGAACACCCGGTGCAGGTGCTCGGCGGCGATGCCGCTGCCGGTATCGGATACCACCAGTTGCACATAGTCGCCCGGCGCCACGTCGCCGTAGCGGCCGGCATCCTCCTCGTCCAGGCTGATGTTGGCACTTTCCAGGGTCAGCCGCCCGCCGCCGGGCATGGCATCCCGGGCATTGATGCACAGGTTGAGCAGGGCGCTTTCCAACTGCGCCGGGTCCACCAGCGCCGGCCAGAGACCCGGCTCCTGGACTACCTCGATGGCCACATGGTGGCCAAGGGTCCGCCGCAGCAGCAACTGCATCTCATCCATCAGTTCATTGACCGCCACCACCCGCGGCACCAGGGCCTGCCGGCGGGCAAAGGCCAGCAGACGGCTGGTCAGCTCGGCACCTCGCTGGGCCGCGGAAAGCATGGACTCCGCCAGGGGGCGCAGGGGATCCGCCTCGGCCAGTTGCTCCTGCAACAGCTCGGCATTGCCGATGATCACCGTCAACAGATTGTTGAAGTCATGGGCGATACCCCCGGTCAACTGGCCTACCGACTCCAGCCGCCGGGCCTGGTGCAACTGCTCCTCCAGCTCCCGCCGCTCGGTGATGTTGCGCTCGACCGACACCCAGTGGGTGTAGCGACCCTGCCGATCGGTCAGCGGCACTATGCTCAGTTCGAGCCAGAGCTTGTCGCCACCCTTGGTGTAGTTGAGCATCTCCGCCTGCACCGGCTGCCAGTGCTCCAGGGCCCGGCGGATACGCCGGCGCTCCTCGACGCTGGTTTCCGGGCCGTGCAGAATGCGCGGCGTCCGCCCGATCACCTCTCCCCGCCGATAGCCGGTGTGCCGCTCGAAGGCCGCATTGACAAACACGATACGCGGTCCGGGCTCGTCCAGGAGACCGGCCTCGGTAATCATGACGATGTCGTTCAGCTGCGAGACCGCCGCCTCCAGCAGCTCGAGGCGCTGCTGTTGCCGGCTGCGGCTCTGCTCCAGCCGGAACAGACCCAGGCAGATACCGCCCAGCAACAGCAGCGCCAGCACCACCCCGCCGTCGAAATACAGATCCAGTTGCCCCGACAGTTCGCCGAGCTGCCGGCGCAGCTCGCCGTCAAGCTGCTGCGCACTGCTGTTGAGGCGGTACATGGCCAATCGCAGCGACAGACTCTGGGCAGCAGAAAATGGATCTTGCCGCAGGGGCTGCAACTGCTGTTCCAAGGCGTCGAGATCACGGCGAAAAGCACTCGCATCGGCAGCGGGGTCGAGCCGCGCCAGGGTCCGCTGGTATCCGGTCATGGCCTGCTGCAGCAGTACCAGCCCCCGTTCCCGCTGCCAGGGCGAGTCGGCGGTGGTGCTCAGGGTCAGGTGCAGCAGCCCCTGGGACAGGTCATCGCCGGCCCGGCCCAGTTCCTGCACCAGCACCGCAGCCTGGCCGAGCCGGCTCTTGTGGTGATAGTGCAGCCCGGCGACGAGCAGACAGACCAGCACGGCGGCGGCCATGCTCAGCCAGATCCAGTTGCGGGCCCGCAGGCCGGCCGTGGCGAGGATATTTTTTTCCATCAGTCGGCAGTCTCCTTGCCCACGGCCAGATCGACCTGGCTGAATCCGTAGGGTGCAATAGCCGCCAGGTGGGCCGATGAGCCTATCACCTGCCGCTGGGCCCGCTCCCAGGCCTGTTGCAGGCTCAGATCCCGGGGCCGGAAGGCAAAGGCAGTCAGGTTCACCGTTTCGCCGGCGCCCGGCAGCAGCATCGCCTCGAAGGTGGCCGGTGCGGCCGCCGCCATGAGCCGGGTCGCGGGCCAGGACAGGGCCAGGGCGTCAACCTCCCGGCTGGCCACCGCCACTTGGCCACTCAGGGCATCGGGAACCACCACCAGGCCGGGCCCAAACTCGGGCCGGAGCACTGCCCACTGGTGCTCCACCGCGCCTTCCAGCACCGCCAGCGGCACCGGCATTGCCGTCAGCAGCCGCTCGCGCAAGGACTCCTGCTCGCCCCGCCGCAGCAGCACGCCGGAGCGGATGGCCAGCACCGGGGACGAAAACCGCACCTGGGAGCCGCGCTCCTCGGTGATAAAGAGGCCGGCCGCAATCAGATCAAAGCGCCCTTCCTGCAGGTCGGCAATCAAGTGGGAAAAGGGGACCAGTACCCATTCCAGCCGTTCCACGCCCATGGCTGCGGCGATCAGGCGGGCGGTGGCCGGCGACTCGCCAATCACCGCCCCGGTGCCGGACAAGTAGGCATAGGGCGCCTCCACCGCATAGCCGATGCGCAACACCCCGCTCTCCCGGATCCGCTGCAGCGAGCCGTCGTCGCGCCCGTGCCACCAGCCCAGCAGTACCGCCAGCACCAACGCCACGGCCACCAGGAGCCGTCCCCTTCCTCCGTTTCGCCCTGTTCCGCCCGGTGTTGACGCCATTCGTTTATCCATGGTCATCCCCATCCCGACCCGTTCAGCCCGGCAGGCGCACTATGCAGCCCTTGCCCCCGGCCTTGGCGCCATACATGGCGTTGTCGGCCCGGGTCAGCAGGGCATCGGCGCCGTCACCGTCTTCCGGGTAGAGGGCGAGGCCGATGGAGGCCGACACCTGCAGGGCATGCCCGCCCCACTCCAGCGGCGTGGAGATCAGCCGCAGCACCGACTCGGCGACGCGCCGGGCGGTTTTTTCGTCGGCCACCGCCTCCAGCAGGATCACGAACTCGTCGCCCCCGGTACGGGCACAGCAGTCGGTGGCCCGCAGCTTGGTTTTCAGCCGATGTCCGAGGGCGGCGAGGAAAGCATCCCCCGCGTCATGGCCGTGGGTGTCGTTGAGCGCCTTGAAGCCGTCCAGATCGATGAACAGCAGCGCAAAGGGCTGCCCTTCCCGGCGGCCCCGGTGAATGCTGCGCAGCAACTGCTCGTTCAGCAGGCTGCGGTTGGCCAGGCCGGTCAGGGGATCGTGCAGGGCCAGGTAGCGGATCCGCTCCTGCTGCAGATGGCGCTCCAGGATCAGCGCCGTCAGGTGGGCGATACGCTGGATCACCATCTGTTCGTGGGCCGAGGGGTGGACACGCTGGCGGGGAAAGACCGCAAACAGGCTCTGGGGCACCCGGGCGCCGGCATGGATGGGCATCAGCCAGCAGCCGGCGATGTCATGATCCCGCGCCAGCGCCAGCCAGGATCGCCAGCGCGGCGCCGGGCCTTCGGCCACAAATACCTGCAAGCGGCCATCCCGCAGCCCCGGCTGCAGAATGCGCAGCAGGTTCTCGGTCTGCAACGCCGCCAGCCGCCGGCCGAAATCCTCCGCCAGGCCGGGACCGTTGCTGATCCGCAGGCGCTCGTCCTCCGCCAGTTGCAGCACCGCGACCCGGCACTGCTCCAGTTGACGCTCCAGCGCCAGGCAAACGTGATCCAGGGTCCGCTCCGGTGGCTCGCCGGCGGTCGCCATTTCCAGGATCTCCCGCTCCAGGCGAAGCAGGGCATCGGCCCGCTCCCGTTCGGTGATGTCCTGGCCGGTATAGATCAGGTAACGGGGCGGCTGGCCCGCCTCGCCGACGCTTTTCACCGTCCAGCGGATATGCATCAGCTCCCCCGCCGCATTGTGCATGCGGCAGGTGAAGGGCAGCGGTTCGTCATACTGCCAGGGGCCCTCGAGCAGCCGGTTGAAGCTGTCGATGCTGAACAGCACCTTCAGCGGCTGGCCCAGCACGTCCTCTTCGCTGAACCCGGTTTGTTGCTCGCAGCTGCGGTTGATGCTGAGGATGTGCCCCTGGATATCGGTCACCACCACCAGGGCGCTGATGGTCTTGAGCACGGTGTCGATATACTGCTTTTCTTCCGACAGGTGCTGGTGCACCTTGCGCAACGCCTGTTCCTTGTCGCGCAGGTGCCGCTCGCGCCGCACCGCATTGGTGGCGTCGAGCAGTTGCACCAGGGTCAGCCCCTCCGTCTGCGCCAGGGGACGCAACAGCATGGAGTGGAACAGCGGGCCGCCACGGCCGGACGCCGCCCGGCAGTGCAGGGGCAGCAAGCGGGGATGCAGCTGGTGGGAAAGCAGCCGGGACAGCCGGTGTTCGCAGGCGTCGCGCACCGCGTCGAGCAAGACCGCCGGCAGCTCGCCGAACAGCTGTTCCAGCCGGCAACCGAGTGCCTCGCCGGCACCGATGCCGCTGTGCTGCTCCAGCCACTGGTTCCAGAAACACACCCGCCGTGCGCCATCGAGGATGATGATGCCGCTCTCGATATGATCCAGGGTGGCCAGTGCCAGCCGGTCCGGGTAATTCGGTGCCTCATCCATGGCGATTGACTTCACTCGAGTCCGGCCAGATAGCGACGCAGCGCCTCGATAAAGGTGTCCGCCGAATGCAGGTCGATCAGAAAGGCCAGGTATCCCTGCAGGGCGCTTTCACGCAGGCTGAAGTCGATCTGCACCAGCATGATCATGGAGCCCTCGTCGTCCTGGGCGGGCGACAGCCGGCTCAACAGGTGGGGGGTATCCACATTGAACGCCTGGGGCAGCTCGGTCTGGATCTGCTGGTTGAGCAGGTTGGCCAGGGTCGCCAGGCAGTTGTTGAGCAGGATGTTGCCCAGTTCGGCCAGGGTTTCCTGCTCCAGCTCGGAGATTTCGTCGGCGGACAGGTCCGTCCCCAGCATGGCCCGGACCAGCTCCAGGCTGCGCTCCTCGGGAAACAGCAGGGCGGCGCGGCCGCTCATAAAGCCCCGGAACCCCTGCATCACCCCGGCCAGCAGGCCGGGCATGGAGCGGCAGAAGATGTCCCTGGCCTCGGCCGGGGTCAGGAACTGCAACTGGGGCACCGACAGCAGTACTTCGTCCTGCACCAGCTGCGACAGGGCGCCGGCCGCCCGGCCGACACCGATGTTCATCAGCTCGACGATGACATCGTGTTCATCGGCGGTCAGGCTCAGTGTCATCAGGCGACCTCGAGGAAACGGGCCAGATCGTCCAGGCTGGCGGGCTTGGCGACGAAGGTCATGTCCAGCTCCCGGGCCCGTTTCACCAGGGCGTCCTGGATATTGGCGGTCACCAGGGCCAGCTTCATCCGGGGGTGGCGCTGACGGAAGAGGCTGGCCAGCTCGATGCCGTCGCGCCCCGGCATATTGAAGTCGATCAGGGCCGCATCGGCCTGCCGCTGCTGCATCAGGGCCTCGGCCTCGTCCGCCGAGGCGGCTTCCAGAATGTCCAGGGCCAGCGGCAGGCTCTGCAGCTGACGCACCAGGCTGAGGCGGGCTACTCTGCTGTCATCCACCAGCAGCAGGGTCATGGCGTTGGCTTGGGTCATCTTAGTGTCCGGAAACGGCTGAATTGGCAACAAGCCCAACATTATAGAGAAAACATCGCCGTTTGAAATGGATATAAATGAATCTTTGCCGGAAAAGAAAACCGGGATCACGGCGAGCGGCGGCCTCCGCTCAGGCCGGCAACAGCACCACCTGCTTCTTGCCCGCCTGCTTGGCCCGGTACATGGCGGCGTCGGCCCGCTGGATCAGGGCCTGCTCGTCCAGCTCTCCGGGGCGCGACAGGATAAGTCCGATGCTCAGGCTGACCGGCAGGAACCGCTCTTCCCACTTGATCGGCTGGCACAGCGCCTCCAGCAGCTTCTGCGCTATCCGCCGGGCACTGTCCAGTTCCACCTCGGGCAACACCACCACGAACTCGTCGCCCCCGAGGCGGGCGATGATGTCGGTCTTGCGCAGGGTCTCGCTCATGCGTTCGGCCAGGCAGGTCAGCACCTTGTCCCCCGCATGGTGGCCGTGGCTGTCGTTGACCTGCTTGAAATCGTCGAGATCGATAAACAGCAGCGCCAGCCGCTGCCGGTGCTCGGCGGCGTCATACAACGCCTGACCCAGTTGTTCCACCAGCAGGGTTCGGTTGGCCAGGCCGGTCAGGGCGTCGTACTCGGCCCGTTCACGCAGCGCCTCCCACTGATCCTGGCGCTCCATGGCAAAACCCGCCACCCGGGCCAGCCCCTCGAGGAAGACGAACTCGGAAGCCGCGGGCCGGGTGGACTGGCGGGGCAATATCCACAGATCCCCCAGCAGCCGCAGGCGATCCTCGCTCAGCAGCGGGAACCGCCACCAGGCCCCCACCTCCGCCACCTCCTGGGTGAACGGCGACTGGCCGGCATCGTGGAATACCGGCCGGGTTCCCGCAAGCGGCGGCACCCGGAGCCCCTCAAGCTCCGGATGGGACAGGTACTCGATGTCCAGGCTGTCGTCGGTGAGGTGGCTTATCAGCACCCGGGCACCGGGCCTGTGATAGACGATGGCATTGCCGATGGACGCCAGGATCTCGGACAGGGAATTCTCCAGGGTCACCTCGCGCAGGGTGCGGGCCTGGGTATCGCGCAGGGTTTCCTCGAGCCGCTCCTGAGTCTTGTCGCCGAGCACACAGAACAGGTAGGGCTGGTCATCCAGCCACAGCCGCTCGGCGTTGACCCCGGCGATGCGCAGCGCCCCCTGCCTGCTCAGCAGGGGCCAGTCGCCGTTGACCCTGAGTCCCTCCGCCAGGCAGCAGTTGATCATCCGTGCCACCCCTGCCCGGGCGGCGGGCAGGGTCAGGGCCAGGGGGTCCGTGCCCTTGAGGGTCTCGGGGAGCTGCTCCAGGATGCTGGCGACCTTGTCGTTGAGTTCGACGATGGTGCCGGCCTGATCCAGCAGGGCAAAGCCGATGCCGGACGCCCGCTTGATGGCCTCCAGCAACTGGGACTGGCGATTGCGCGCCCGCTCCGACTCCCGCAGGCGGCGGATGATAAGGCGGCTGCGCAGCCGCTCGCTCACCAGCTCGGCCAGGGTGCCCAGTTGCAGCAGCTGCAGCTCGCTCAAGCCCTCGGGGCGGGGATGGGGATCGGCCACGCAGAGGGTGCCGACGGCGCTGACCCCGGCCTGCACCACCAGGGGGACCCCGGCATAAAACCGCACCCCCTGCTGCGCGAGCAGGGGATTGTGGGCGAAGCGCGGCTCCCGGGCCGCATCCCGCACCACCAGGGGCTCGCCCTGCAACAGGACGAGACTGCAGAAGCCGATGTCCCGCGGGGTCTCGCTGACAGCCAGCCCCTGGCGGGACTTGAACCACTGCCGCGCCTCGTCCACCAGGGTGATCAGGGCGATGCGGCAGCCGCAGATCTCCGCCGCCAGCCGGGTCAGGGCGTCAAAGCCCTCCTCCGGCGCGGTATCCAGTATGGCCAGATCCTGCAGCAACTGCAGCCGTCGGGCTTCATCATCGGGATAGGGGGGAAGCGGCAAGCTGGTCACTCCACTGGGTAAACTGACCCCTGAGCGGGCCGAACAGGCTCTTTCGGAGCCATTTTCCTCGCCGCAGCCGGCGAAGAACCGGCGTTATTTTCATCATTTGTTAACGGTCGTCAAGTGAGCAGATCGCGTTTCCAGCAAAAATGACCGCAACTGATCGAGCGGCATGGGACGGGCGAAATAAAACCCCTGGAACAGGTCGCAGCCGTCCCCCCGGAGCCGTTCAAACTGTGCCCGGGTTTCGATGCCTTCGGCCACCACTTCAAGGTCCAGCTCATGGGCCATGACCATGATGCCGCGCACGATGGCGGCATCATGGGAGGCCTCGGTCACGTCCTGGATAAAGCTGCGATCGATTTTTACCTTGTGCACCGGCAGGTGCTTGAGATAGCTCAGGCTGGAAAAGCCGGTGCCGAAATCGTCGATGGCCACCCGGATGCCCATGGCGCGGATCTCCTCCAGCAGGGTGATGGCGTGCTGGGCGTCGTCCATCAGTATGCCTTCGGTCAGCTCCAGCTCCAGGGCACTCGCCGGCAGGGCGGCCTCCCGCAGCTTGGCCCTCAGGGTATCGAGAAAACTGGAGCGGTAGAACTGCAGCGGCGACAGGTTCACCGCCACCCGGTAGTCGCCCAGCTCCCGCAGCTGCGCCGCATCGCGGCAGGCCCGGGCCATCACCCACTCGCTGATGGCGATGATCTGGCCGGTTTCCTCCGCCAGGGGAATGAACTCGGCGGGCGAGATATAGCCCTTGTGCGGATGCTTCCAGCGCAGCAGCGCCTCCACCCCGGGCACCTCGCCCTGGCGATTGAACAGGGGCTGGTAGTAGAGTTCGAGATGATGATGGTCGATGGCATCCTGCAGTTCGTTGCGCAGGACCACCCGCCGGACCATGACGCTGTTGAGGGCCTCGTTGTACCACTGCCAGTGGTTGCGACCCTGGCGCTTGGCTTCATACATGGCCATGTCCGCCTGCTGCAGCAGCGGCCCGGCCTCGTTCCGCTCCGCCGCGCGCCCGGCCAGGCCGATGCTCGCGGTGATAAAGAGTTCGTTATGGCCGATGCGATAGGGCTGCGCCAGGGCCGACAGCACGCGCCGGGCCAGCCGTTCGGCCGCCTCCGGTCCGTCCAGCCCGGCCAGCAGCGCCACGAACTCGTCGCCGCCGAAACGGGCCACCATGTCGTTGACCGACATCAGCCCCTCGAGCCGCCGCGCCACTTCCACCAGCAGGCGATCCCCCACGCCGTGGCCCAGGCTGTCGTTGATTGGCTTGAAGCCGTCCAGATCGATGAACATCACCACCAGGGTTCCCTGTCCGCGCCCCAGCAGTGCCATGCGCTGCTCGAGCAGGGAGCGGTTGGGCAGGCCGGTCAGGGCATCATGCCCGGCGTGGTGGGCCAGGCGGCGGGCATCTTCCTGCTGGCGGGTAATGTCCTTGGCGATGCCGTACACCCCGGTGATCCGGCCGTTGACCACGATCGGCAGTTTGGTGACATCCAGGTCCACCCGGATGCCCCGGCCGTTGTCGGCCGTCAGCTGGTAGCGGCGGGCAAGGCCGGTCACCACCTGCCGGAAGGCCTGTTCGGCCAGGGCCTGCTCGGCGGGCTCCACCAGCAGCCGGAAAGAACGGCCGACGACGCTGTCCGCCGTCAGCATCAGCAACTCGCAGAACGCCGGGTTGACGCTGGTGAAGATGCCCTCGAGATCCAGGGAGAACACCGCGTCGGGGTTGTAATCGAACAGGGAGCGGTAACGCTGTTCGTTTTCCAGCAGCAGCCGGTGGTTCTGCTCGCGCTCCAGCGCCAGCGCCACCAGAGCCACGGCGTTCTCGACATGCTGTTGCCGCTCCCGGCCCGGTTCGCCCTCTCCCGGCACTATCCGCAGCCCCCCCAGTTCGGCACCACCGCCGCTCAGTACCGGGTACCACTCGCCTTCGCCCTCCCGCCCCGCCGGCGGCATCACCACCTCGGCCCGGCTGCCCGGCAACTGTACCGCCAGCAGGCGGCAAATCTCATCCAGGATGGTCGCCAGGGGCTGGCCGCGGGAGATCATCTGTTCGATGCCCTGCTGGCGCTCCAGGTGCTGCCTGGCCTGCTGCAACGCCTGTCCCTTGCGCCGGGACAGCTTGGCCAGTTCGAAACTGATCGCCGCCAGAAAACTCAGGAAAAAGCCGGTCAGGGCCATCAGCAGCCGCAGGTGGGCGGCCAGGGCCAGCGCCCGCCGGTCGTCCAGGTAGGTGACCAGGGTCAGTTCGGGGCCATGGGGCAGGCGCAGGCCGCGGCGCGCGAGTTCCAGCCCGTGCCGATGCGAGCCAGACTCGGACAAATCCAGCAGCTCCCGTCCATCCAGGTAGGCATGGACGGCGAACGGCGCCAGTTTCATGTGCACATTGTGCCGCAGCACCTCGGTCAGGCTGACCTTGGCCAGCAACTGCATCCCCGGCTCCGGCGCCGCCGCCAGCGGCAGGCTGATCAGGATGGCGGCGGGGTCCGGCTCCGGATAGAGGCCGCTCAGCACCAGCAGCCGTGGCTCGGGGGACGGGACCCGCAGCCAGTCGTGCAGCGCCGCCGACCCGGCGGCCAGGGGGTCGACGCCGGCATCGGGCTGGTGCAGTCGCCAGATCACGGCGCCATCGCCGTCGGCCAGCCAGAGGAACTTGATGCTGTTAAAATCCCGCAGGTAGCTGGCGGCGTCGAGCCGATGGGAGGCCTGGGGTTCCCGGCTCGCCGTGGGCGCGGTCCGCTCCCCCAGCCGGTGCAGCAACTGGACATGGCCGGCGACCACCTCGGCGACCGCCGCCGCCATGTTCTCGCCGGTCTGCCCGCTCTGCTGGCGGAGTTCCAGGTGATGGGACAGGCTCAGCAGGTACCAGCCGAGGCAGGTGATCCCCATGCCCAGGGTGCCGATCAGGTAGGCGCCGCGGCCCAGCGCCAGCGGCCCGTCCAGCCCGGTGGCCAGCCACAGCGCCAGCCCGAACACCACCAGGTAGAGGCTGACGATGGTGGACGCGGCGGGATGCGCGCCCTGCCAGGCGGCGGCCTCTCCCGTCCATTGCAGCAGCATCAGCAGGGCCCCGGCGACGAGCGCCACCGCGCCCGTTCCACGCCAGCAGCGCCGTCCGCGGGGGCTCTCCTTGCCGAGCAGCAGGCAGGGTCCCGTCGCCAGCAGCATCAGGGCCATCGGCAACGACGACGAGCCCAGCCGGGCCAGCAACGGATGGACCGGGGCCAGCGGCGGAAACAGCTGATCCCAGAGGCTCAGGCCGCCCAGCATCATGACGGCCAGCGCCAGGCTCCCCTTGAGCCGGCAGCGGCCGTTCAGGCAGCAGTACAGCCCCAGGGCCGACAGCATGACGCCCAGGGCCCCTCCGGGGGTGAGCACCCGGCCGAGCAGATCGTCCGGGGGCAGAAAGAGGCCGACAACGAATCCCAGGGCGCCCATCAGGGTACCAGATGTCACGATCAGCAGCAGGTAGACATGGAGGGCGATTCGCCTGGCTTCGATGGGCATGTTCGGGAGAGGCTCCGGCTGAAAGGAAAGACACCACTCTACGACGGATTCAAAATGTTACCGGCAACATGGCGGACCAGGGGGAATTTTGCCGCTTTGTGGCAGCGGACTCAATAGGACTGGCCCTGCCAGGCGGCCGGCCTGTGGCCCGCCTCACCTTTTGGCCGGTCTCCGACCCCGGGAGCAGCCCGCCGCTTGCACCTTATCAAGCAGGCCAAATTGTCGTACCATCAAGCACTCACAGCGGTATTCCGGAGGTTCGACGTCACCTTGACCGAGCACAGCACAGCGTTCCTGCCCGGCCCGGCGAGCCGTCACCGGCGCCATTCCGTGTCCCGGCGGCGGCTGCGCGCCTGCCACGAATGCGATCTGCTGGTGTCGCTGCCGCCCCTGAAGGCCGGGGAAAAAGCCCAGTGCCCGCGCTGCGGCCACACCCTGGTGCGCCGCCACGCCAACCCGGCCGAACGCAGCCTGGCGCTGAGCCTGGCCACCCTGGTCACCCTGGGCCTGTCTGTCGCCTTTCCCTTCGTCGGCTTCGATCTCAGCGGCATCGGCAACCGGATAGAGCTGACCAGCACCGCCTCCACCCTGATCGGCCTGCACCAGCCGCTGGTGGCCCTGTGCGTGCTGCTCACCGTTATCGTGCTGCCGGCGGTATACCTGTGCTCGGTGGCCTGGCTGTGCCTGGGCATACTGTTGCGCCGGCCGCTGCCGCGAAGCCGGCAGATCGCCCGCACCCTGCGCCACGTCACCCCCTGGATGATGGCCGACGTCTTCGTGATCGGCACCCTGGTGAGCCTGATCAAGGTGATGGGCATGGCCCATATCGAGCTGGGGCTGTCGTTCTGGACCTTCTGCGCCTATGCCCTGCTGCTGCTGTTCACCACCCAGTCCATCGACAGCGACTGGCTGTGGTTCTCCCTCGATCGGGAGCCGATGGCGCCGGAAGGCGCCCGCCCCGGGCTTACCGCCGCCGAACAGGGGCTGGTGGGCTGCCACACCTGCGGCCTGGTCAATCCCATAGCAGAAAGCGGCAAGGGCCGCTGCCTGCGCTGCGACGAGCCCCTGCACCCCTACCGGGGAGTGCGCAACCAGGCTACCCTGGCGCTGCTGGCCGCCTCGCTCGTCATGTACCTGCCGGCCAACCTCTACCCCATCATGGTCACCACCTCCCTCGGCAGCAGCCTGCCCTCCACCATCATGGGCGGGGTGCTGCTGTTCGTGCAGCACGGCGACTGGCCCATCGCCCTTATCATCTTCACCGCCAGCGTGCTGGTGCCGGTGAGCAAGATGCTGGCGCTGCTGTGGCTCTGTTACGTGGTGAGCCGTCGCCAGGACAGCCTCGACCGCCTGACCCGTATCCGCCTGTACCGGGTGACCGAGTTCATCGGCCGCTGGTCGATGGTGGACGTCTTCGTGGTGGCCATACTGGTGGCATTGATCCGCAGCGGCTCGCTGATGTCCGTCGAGCCCGGCCCCGCCGCCCTGGCCTTCGCCGCCGTGGTGGTGCTGACCATGCTGGCCGCCATGGTGTTCGATCCCAGGGCCATCTGGGCCGGCGCCGCCGCCGAACCGCCTTCCGACCGGCCGAGCGCCGGCCATGACAACGCCTGCAAGGAACCCGACCATGCCTGACAGCCCGCGTGCCGAACGCCGGACCCAAAGATCCCTCTCGCCCATCTGGATAGTGCCCCTGGTGGCGGTGTTGATCGGCGTCTGGATGATCTACGACAACCTCAGCAAGCTGGGGCCCTCCATCACCCTGATCATGGACAACGCCGAAGGCATAGAGGCGGGCAAGACCCTGATCAAAACCCGCAACGTGGAAGTGGGCCGGGTCGAGCGGGTAAGTCTGTCGGACGATCTGGCCCATGCGGAGATCACCGCCCGCATGAGTCCCCAGGCGGAAGCCATGCTCAACAGTGACACCCGCTTCTGGGTGGTGAAGCCGCGCATCGGCCGGGAAGGCATCAGCGGCCTGGGCACCGTGCTGTCCGGCGCCTATATCCAGCTGCTGCCGGGCGGCGGCGACCAGCCCCAGCGCACCTTCACCGTGCTGGAGCAGCCACCGGTGGCCTCCCCCGACGCCCCCGGCCTGCGCATCACCCTGGTCAGCCAGGTGGGCAACGCCATCACCACCGGCGACCCCGTTACCTATCAGGGGTACACCGTGGGCCGGGTGGAAGACAGCCGCTTCGATCCCAAGAAACGGGAGATGCGCCACCAGCTTTATATCCAGTCGCCCTA
This sequence comes from Zobellella denitrificans, assembly GCF_002237365.1. Taxonomy (GTDB): domain Bacteria; phylum Pseudomonadota; class Gammaproteobacteria; order Enterobacterales; family Aeromonadaceae; genus Oceanimonas; species Oceanimonas denitrificans. The sequence continues at coordinate 1,365 of NZ_NMUO01000004.1, read as the reverse complement.
CGAGGTGCTGGTGACCAGCACCACCCGCTTCTGGACCACCGCCGGGGTCGACGTGCGCCTGGACTCCCAGGGCTTCCGGGTCAATGTAGCATCACTCGAATCCCTGATCGGCGGCGGCGTCACCTTCGGCGTGCCCGACAACGCCGCCATGGGCCGGCCCGCCAAACCCGGTGCCAGCTATGTGCTGTTCCCCGACGAAGACAGCGCCTACGAGGGCAGCTACGACCAGTACCTGGAATACGTGCTACTGGTGGACGACACGGTGCGGGGCCTGAGTCCCGGCGCCCCGGTGGAATACCGCGGCGTGCGCATCGGCACCGTGGTGAGCGTGCCCTGGAACTTCACCGCGCCCCAGCCCGACTCCCTCAGTCGCTTCGCCATTCCGGTGCTGATCCGCATCGAGCCCCAGCGCTTCGACGAGGAGCAGCAGGAGATAGACACCGACCAGTGGTACCAGCGCCTGGAGCGGATGTTCCACAACGGCCTGCGCGCTTCGCTCAAGGCCGGCAACCTGCTCACCGGCGCCCTGTTCGTGGATCTCAACTTCCACAAGGACGTGGTGCCCTTCCAGCGCATGACCTTTGTGGAGCGGCCGGTGTTCCCCACCACCTCCGGCAGCTTCGCCCAGATCGAGCAGAAGGTGTCCAACCTGCTCGACAAACTGAACAACCTGGACGTGGAGCCCCTCCTCGACACCCTCAACGACACCCTGGCCACCACCCGCCAGACCATGGAGAAAGTGAACGGCATCGCCGCCTCGGTGGATGCGCTGCTGGCCGATCCGGCCACCGGCCAGTTGCCGGCAAACGCCAACGCCACCCTGCGCCAGCTGCGCGACACCCTGCAGGGCTTCGCCCCCGACTCCCAGGGCTACGACGAGCTGACCCAGACCCTGTCCCGGCTGGAGAAGCTGATGCGCGAGCTGCAGCCGGTGGTACGGACCCTGAACGATCAGCCCAACGCCCTGATCTTTGACAAGAAACTGACCGAAGACCCACAACCGAGGGCCCCCAGATGAGAATGAGCACCCCTGCCCTGCTGCTGACCGCCCTGCTCGGCCTGGCCGGCTGCGCCGCCAGCCAGCCCGGCACCGCCAGCTACCTGCTGCCGAGCACGGCGCCGGCACAGCAGTATGAGCGCCGCCTGGCCATCCAGGTGGCGCCGGTGCGGCTGGCCGGCCACCTGGACAGCGAGGGCATCGTGATGCAGCTGAACGACATCGAGGTGTACCAGGCGCGCCAGCACCTTTGGGGGGAAGACATCGCCGGCCAGCTGCAGCGGCTGCTGCAGGAGCGGCTCGGCCGCGCCCCCCCCCCATCCCCGGGGGGGAGCCGGGGGCCGCCGCGCGCCGTCCCTTTTCCACCC